>JBGSSB010000085.1:0-31485 GCA_041737255.1 Chlamydiales bacterium
AAAATGAATAGTGAACAAGCACAAGAGCTTGTCTCAACCTGGGTAACATTGGCCTATAGCCTGTTACCACTTGTCCGTAAAGGAGGTGATCCAGCCCCACCTTCCGGTAGGGCTACCTTGTTACGACTTAGTCCCAGTTATCAGCCTCACCTTAGGCGCCTCCCTCCTTGCGGTTGGGTGAGCGACTTCGGGTGAAACCAACTCCCGTGACTTGACGGGCGGTGTGTACAAGACCCGGGAACGGATTCACGGCGGTGTTGCTGACCCGCCATTACTAGCAATTCCATCTTCATGGAGTCGAGTTGCAGACTCCAATTCGAACTGAGGCCGGCTTTGAGGATTTGCTCCATCTCACGACTTCGCTCCCTTTTGTACCGACCATTGTAGCACGTGTGTAGCCCTGGACATAAAGGCCATGCGGACTTGACGTCATCCTCACCTTCCTCCTAGTTAACCTAGGCAGTCTCGCTAGAGTGCCCACCATTACGTGTTGGCAACTAACGACAAGGGTTGCGCTCGTTGCGGGACTTAACCCAACACCTCACGGCACGAGCTGACGACAGCCATGCAGCACCTGTGCTTCTGTCTCTTGCGAGAAAACTGTATTTCTACAGCGATCAAAATCATGTCAAGTCCAGGTAAGGTTCTTCGCGTTGCATCGAATTAAACCACATGCTCCACTGCTTGTGCGGGTCCCCGTCAATTCTTTTGAGTTTTACCCTTGCGAGCGTACTCCCCAGGCGGTATACTTATCGCGTTCGCTACGGTACTGTCAGGGTTGAGCCTAACAACACCAAGTATACATAGTTTATGGCAAGGACTACCAGGGTATCTAATCCTGTTTGCTCCCCTTGCTTTCGCGCCTCAGCGTCAGGAATAAGCTAGAAAACCGCTTTCGCCACAGGTGTTCTTCCACATATCTACGCATTTCACCGCTACACGTGGAATTCCGTTTTCTCCGCTATCCCTCTAGAAACGCAGTTTTAGATGCACGGCCGTTGTTGAGCAACGGTATTTCACATCTAACTTACATCTCCGCCTACGCACCCTTTACGCCCAGTAATTCCGACTAACGCTTGCACCCTCCGTATTACCGCAGCTGCTGGCACGGAGTTAGCCGGTGCTTCCTTTCCTACTACTCTCAAGTTACACTGTTATTCACAATGCAACCTTGTTCGCAGGCGACAGAACTTTACAACCCGAAGGCCTTCATCGTTCACACGGCGTCGCATCGTCAGGCTTTCGCCCATTGCGAATTATTCTCGACTGCTGCCTCCCGTAGGAGTCTGGGCAGTGTCTCAGTCCCAGTGTTGGCGGTCGACCTCTCAATCCGCCTAGCCGTCTTAGCCTTGGTGAGCCATTACCTCACCAACTAGCTGATAGCACACGGACCTCTCTTTTATCGCAAGGTTCCTTTCGGAATCCCCCACTTTGGTTAAAAAGCCATGCGGCTTTCCACCTCATACGGTATTAGCGATCGTTTCCAATCGTTATCCCGAAGATAAAAGGCAAGTTATCCATGCATTACTAACCCTTCCGCCACTAAGTAAGAATTGCTTCTTACTCCGTTCGACTTGCATGTCTCATCCACGCCGTCAGCGTTCAGTCTGAACCAAGATCAAATTCTCAGCCAAAAAAAACTTTTTGTTTCAGAAGTCTTGCGACTTCTGGAGCTGACCGTTAGCCTCTTAGTATAGCTAACCGTTATCAGAAATTACTTATATTTTAAACGCAGGTACTCAAATTAAAAAAATTTGGTTCCGCGCACAAGCTCTTGAGCATTTACTATTTCTAGTAAATACTTATTTGCTTGTACACTATTCATTTATACTGTCAAAGAGCCTCTCACATCTCGTGTGAGCTTCGCTACCGACTGTTTAAGGCAGTCCGTCTTGCGAAAGATGGCATAAATTTACAGTACTGGTGATTTATCTGCAAGCGTATCGTGAAATAAGTTTCGTTTTTTATCTGAATATCTTCAGAAATCTAGAAAAAATACCTGCTGAAAAGCACTCCTCAGCGGCTTTTTCGATAATTTGACTATTTGTTGGATATGGATGGATTATGGTGGATAAATTACGAAGTGGCACATCATTTTGCATCGCTACAGAGAGCTCAAGTAGCATATCTGCTGCATTAGGCGCAACAAGAGTTGCCCCTAAGATCCTACTACACAAACGTTTGGTTACGATTTTCACAAATCCATCCGTTTGAGATTGGCAAAGTGCCTTATCAGATTCAGCTAAGGCTACTTCATATGTAGCAATGTTCGCGGCGCCATACAGCTCTATAGCCTCTTGCTCTGTAAGACCTATACTTGCCATCTGTGGATCTGTATATACTACCCTTGGAATCAGCCTCTTGTTGTCTAGTTTTTTCTTTAACGGCCAAGGCGTAAGTATATTTAACATAACTGTACGCGCATCACTAATAGCAGAAGAGGTATACGTATCATCGCCCGATAGAGCCCCGACCACCCAAATATGAGGCTGAGATGTTCTACCATACTGATCACGCTCTATTCCTTTGGCTGAGTAGTCAACGCCAGCGGCCTCTAGTGCCAACCCTGCATTTTCAGGCTTCCTTCCTATAGCAAAGAGTACCTGCTGAGCTTTTATGTCATACTCTCTCTCTTCTCCTTTACGCTTTACATGAAGCGCTATCCTGTCGCCATCTTTACGCACTCTTGTAACTTGGCTGCCAATATATATTTCAATATCTTCTTTTATTAAAGCCGACTGTATCGCTTTATACGCCTTAGGCTCTTCTCCTGAAAGAAAGTGATCTGATTGCTCTATAATAGTAACACTGCTGCCAAGCCTTCTAAATGCCTGGGCAAACTCACACCCCGTTACACCACCACCTATAACTACCAATGTAGAGGGAATTTCTGTAATGCCAAAGATGGTTTCATTTGTATGATAGCTAATTTCATCAAGTCCCCTTATCGATGCAACCTTAGGGGTTGAGCCAGTAGCGATGACAATGGTCTTTGCTGATATCTTCTTTACATCACCATTAGCACCCTTAACCTGAACTGTATGTGAATCTACAAAACTACAAGCAGACAAGCAGGTATCAATCCCCTGCTTCTTTAAAAACGAAGGACTATTTTTGACACGCGCTTCTTCTACCACACTCCTAACGCGATCTAAAACTCTGTCTGGCTGAAAGTTACTAATGCGAATATCTATACCATATACACCCGAGCGCCAAAGCTCATGAGCCATATTGGCAGAAGCTATGAGGGCTTTACTAGGAATAGACCCATAATTGATCGAATCGCCACCATACGGCCCCTTCTCAATAAGAAGCACTTTTTTCCCAGCTTTTGCAAGCCCCTTGGCCACCGTCAGGCCTGCAGCCCCTGATCCAATCACAATTGCGTAATAATCATATTGCTTGTACATACTACAACCAATACTCCATCACATCTTTTGTTTACACAAAAAAACCAAAAATAATTTTAGATTTGCGCCACACCTTATATGACTCGATATGCGAGCTCTCTTAAGGAACGGAACCTAGAGTACGTTACTTCGTATTAGCGTGAGCCTTCCGAGGCAAGGCTTGTTTGATTAATTTTCCAACGCAGAGGAGCGACAAGAGGCTAAAAAAAAGCGCTAAGAAAATACAAAAATAAAATCTGATGTTTTTAACTTTGGTAAATAGAGGCTCTAATGTACGTAAATTCTTGATTGAACTGCATCAAGGCCAACCCGAAGAAGCTATCTAAGCTATACAGCCCCCCTCCATTATAGAAGGACTTAACAAATTTCTGAGGTTTTTAGCAAACACTCAGAGGCATGACGCTCAATTGCTAACTGTATGAGCTGATCAATAAGCGCCTCATATGAAATGCCCGAAGCTTGCCAGAGTTTCGGGTACATACTGGTGCTTGTAAAACCAGGAATTGTATTGAGCTCGTTAACGAGCAATTTTCCATCATCTCTTAAAAAAAAGTCCACTCGCGCCATACCTGCACAGCAAAGCACTTCAAACGCACACACAGCAAGTTGCTGAATCTGATGAGTTTGGCTTGCCGTAAGCGCTGCAGGAATTTCAATTTTCAGCAACTTATCTAAATACTTAGCCTCAAAATTATAAAAATCAAAAGAGGTAGTTATTTCACCAGGAACTGAAGCCACAGGATTATCATTTCCTAGTACCGCACAATCGATCTCTCTACCCACAACACATTCTTCTACTAAGATTTTTCTGTCGTACAAGAAAGCCTTTTCAATTGCCTGCTCTAACTCATCCAAGCTTTTCACCTTACTTATACCAATTGATGATCCAAGATTAGAGGGCTTTACAAACAGAGGCAACCCAAACTGTTCAATAAGGCTCGCGGGGTCTACCCTGTGACGATGAGCTGCGTAGAGCGTCCTAAATTTTGCTATAGGAATACCTGCATCTCGCAAAATGCGCTTTTGGATATCCTTGTCCATTCCAACAGCCGAGCCACAAACATCCGCTCCAACAAATGGAATCCGAGCAAGCTTTAAAAACCCTTGAACAGTCCCATCTTCACCATACGGACCATGCAGTACGGGAAATATTACATCAAGGTGACC
Organism: Chlamydiales bacterium; assembly: GCA_041737255.1. Lineage (GTDB taxonomy): Bacteria > Chlamydiota > Chlamydiia > Chlamydiales > FEN-1388 > SZAS-7. The sequence continues at coordinate 4,578 of JBGSSB010000085.1, forward strand.
CTCAGGAAGTATAACAAGAGATTTTTCTGGCGTCGAAACGCTCATATTACCCAATCCTTGAAGCAGCTTTTGCGGGTCTTGCCCAAGAAGAGTCTGTGGTGCCAGCTGATGCCAATGGCCAGTTTTATCAATAAAAATTACTGTAGGCTCGTACTTTGCAGGGTTCATGCTAGCAATAACATTTTGTGCAGAAACTAAAGAGACTTCATGTTCACACGAAATACCACCACACAAGACACCTACCCGAATTTTATTAACCATCTAATACCTCAAGATTCTGAACCACGATTGTGGCATAACAGCATCTTTTGCTGCGAGGATTTCGACTTTTGATTGCATCAAGTACCCAACTCTTGCTATGATGTAACTCCAATGACTAAAGATACTTACTCATCAAAAAACTCTTTTCCTAAATTTTCGCACCTTCTGTGGATTTTGCTAGCGGTGATTTGCGTGCGTGCAGGTTACTACAGCATGTCAGATGGCTTCAGTCTTTCAAAAATTAAAAACACATTTCCAGTTACAAGTCAATGGCAGCTACCAGAACCCTCAACTGACGAGCGAAATCAAATTACAGCCATCTGCTCACAAAAATTTAGCTATTTAGGCAAGGGCTCTCAAGTCTACGCATTTATAAGTGAAGATAAGGAATATGTTCTCAAGCTCTTTAAATGCTACCATCTAAAACCCGTAGACTGGATAGAAAAAATCCCCTTACCAGGATTTCTTGATGAAATCAGAACCGCGACCCTCAACAAGCGGTACAAGAAAATTGACACGACGCTCCACAGCTATAAAATAGCCTCACAAGAGCTTAAAGATGAATGCGGACTCATTGCTGTAGAAATTTTACCAGAACCATCCCTCAATCAAGAGATTACCCTCTACGACAAATTGGGCCGTAAGCACATTATAAACCTTGGTGAATATGGCTTCATTCTTCAAAGGCGCGCCGACCTTATCTACCCAAAACTATCAGGCTGGATAGAGACAAAAGATCTTCAATCAGCTAAACAAGCCATACGCTCAATGATAGCACTTATCGTAGCACGCAGCAAAAAGGGCATACAAGACTCTGACCCCGATCTTCATAAAAATGCTGGCCTCATCGACACCACGGCCATATTGATTGACTTAGGCAGCTTACACAAAAACCCTGATGCTAAAAATGAAGAAGTCTACATGGGTGATATTTTAAAAATCACAAACCGCTTTAAAGAGTGGTTAGAAAAGCAATCTCCCGAGCTTGCCCTCTTCTTACAAGAAGAGATCTCACAAGCCTCAACTTCTCACTGGCATAAAGCCAACTAGCCCCTTTTAAACACAAGTTAAATTTTACTTGACTACATCTTATTCTAATTGTACCGTCCAGAATTTAGAGAAAAATTAAGGTGTATCGTGAACAAAAAAACTATTCTTTGCAGTATCTTGTCGCTTGCCCTACTTTCTGATGTATCGGCAGCAGACTCACTATTTGAACAGTATTATCCACTATTTGCAGTATCTAAAGACACTGTAGAGAAAAACCATCACTCATCTTCTTCATCACATCATCACCGCCACAGAGGGCCAAGAGGGCATAAAGGATCTAAAGGTTCACGAGGAGCAAGAGGCCCAAGAGGACATCACGGCTGTAAAGGTCCTCAAGGCGCAGTCGGAGTACAAGGCCCGGCAGGAGAACAAGGTCCGAAGGGTGACCAGGGGGACAAAGGTGATAAAGGCGACAAAGGTGATAAAGGCGATCAGGGAGTCAAAGGCATCCAGGGCGATCAAGGTGAAAAAGGCGACAGGGGCTCTAGAGGAAATCGTGGACATAGAGGTGAAAAAGGTGAACGAGGGTATGAAGGCAAAAAAGGCTCCGATGGACAAAAAGGCGAACCCGGCACACCAGGTGAACGAGGTTGCCAAGGCCCCAAGGGGGATAAAGGTGACAAAGGTGACCGAGGCCTCAGAGGCATTCCAGGGCATAGAGGGCCACAAGGGCCTAAAGGTGAATCGTGCTGCCTAGAGCCACTTTGTAACGACATATTTGTTGATTGCTGCTCTAAAGTGCCTGAGTGCGAGCAAGATGGCTCGATTGCAAAACCATTTAAAACAATCCAAAAAGCCATCTCGTCAATACATGACAATGAACGCTATGACTGCGATCACCCAAATTGCCGCGTTGTCAACATTTTAATTGCATCCGGAACATATAACTGCTCTCGCGAAAGCAAGAACATTGACATTACTGTAAGCCGATCTGTAAAAATCGCTCTAATCGGATTAGGACCAGTTACTATTGGCTGCACTTCCGGATGCGCATGCCAACCAGATATAAATGATTGTCGCGTAAACATACGATGGACCCCCAAGGATACCGTCGATGAATATGGCGCAAGGCCAACACTAACAATAACAACCATAAATCCAATTGCTGATTCCATCACTCCATATCAAAGCTACTCAAACAAGTTTCGCATTACTGGCGATGTGATTGTCTGCAATCCAAACTGCAACTGTCTATGCGATGATGCAGATTCTGATGATTCTGACAATTCAGAATCACATGGATGCCACTCAAATTTCACTGACGCTCCAGGAATATACAGAAACTTCATTTTAGATGATTCTGAAAGCCAGGACTCTGAGGACGATTATGGTAGCGAGACTTCAGAATCGTTTCATTCTCAAGAAGTACAAAAAATATACCGCTCTTCAAATAAGTCAGGCAAATCAGTTGAGGCTAATAGAGATTTAGCAAACTGCAACCTCTGTTCAGTCTACCCTGAGTGTCTACCGGCTGAGCTACACCTCAATGCTGAGGTATTTGGCAAGGTGCATGTGTCAGGCCGAACAATGCTCTATCTTTATAAATGCCGTATTCATGGCAGTGTTGAAGCTAACGATAGTGACCTTGTAGTAGCAGAGCGCTGCCGCTTTGACAACCCTGTATTTATGCACTACTATGGAACAGTTATAGGCTGTGAATTTATGCTTGGCGCATGTGTTAATGCCTGCTCCTTATGGGATCCAGAGTGCATTAGCATTACACTACAAGGCTTTTTCATGACAAACTTTAAAGGCCCATTCAGAGGTGGATGCTCTGATGCTCAGACAAAAGCATTAGGAGAAGATCCCTGCCTGTTCCGCATTGATGCAGCAACAAACTACTACTTCAAGAAAAACTCTGGTAGCTTGTCTAATGCATCTATCGAGCTACTTGCTGACACCTCAGTGTAAGCCATGGCACCCCCCTTGAGCCAAACCCTATTACAAGGCTTGACTCAAGGGGGTTTTCTTTTTTCACGAGAAGTTAGGCACACTCTCTTTGACTTTATACCCTGAGCTTTGGTGATGGATCGACTGTTTAGAACGTAATTAAACAGGATACGCAAGATACAAAAGAGAGTTGAAGGTTATGCGTACAAGTCATGTGTAATAGTCATGACTTAATCTGAACACGTTTAGTACAAATACTGTATGATTTATTATCTTGCGCATCCTGCCCGCGATAGCAGATCTTGCCTATCTTGTTCTTTTCTTTTGTTATGGCAAGATTTAAAACACTTTTCAGAACCACAGCAAGCTCTTTGCACGCACAGCCTCAGATTATGATCTTGTTAATAAGCTCTATCGCTTTATGACATGAGGTTTGGTGATGGATCGATTGTTTGATGATGTTTCAACTTCAACTTCATCTTGCCTCTGCTGCTCTTCTAAAAATTGAATAAGCCCTGTTTTAGTTGGTAGCTCCAAATACTCATCAGTAGTTAAATAAAGAAGCCACTTGGATCTGCCTTGCGCAAGGCTAAGTGCATTTTGATAGATAGATTCTTCGTCGAGCGGGCCGCGTACCGGCCATTGAATAATTTCTACCTCTCCCATTTCTAAATAGGGGTTGAGCACATCTACGTACTCATCGGTACTTAAGTTGTTATACAAATAAAAATGCTGTATTCCTAACTGCTTATGGTACTCTATCCACTCCTTTAGCCGAGATGCACAGTTTTGAAAAGAGGCACATACACTTGTCTGATAAGGCATCAGACTTTCATCATACACCCTTGTTTGAGAGGGCTTTTTAAGCCGAATACTCTCATACATCCACCGAATGTCGCGCACATCACTTACCGTGGGTGCTGAAAAGTGATAAAGGGTTTCATTTTTTGTAAGCCAATCTTCAATAAATTGACGTTCTTTTGCATTTAGCTTCTGAATACCTGTCCGTCTTTTTTCACCCTTTGTCATTTTCTTTTCAATTTCATTAAACGAAAAACTTGCATCAAGTGCGGATAAAGCTAAAGAGCTTGCTAGTAAGAGCACTTTAAGGTTCATATTCATCAACGATCCCCATTCTTTGTTTTAAAGTTGGCACAAAACGTCGGATGCTAGCATCCCAGACCTTATTTGCCTCATGCTCTTTCCACTTAAACTCTGTATCAGTAAGCTGCCATGCAGTTTTACGCCATCTTGGCACTTTGACGTTCCAATAAAAGCCGGCATCTCTAAACCAGTAATGCTGAAGCCTAATTTTGTTTATCGGCTTGTATTCATTATACTGTGAGTGAGGGTCAACTTTTGTATACGTTGAGTCTACAGCATAATAACCTGGAGTGTACTGGCAATAGTGAGGAGATGGCCACCACTCTACTCTGTGGGGCTTTACAATTGATTTCACTTTGTTATTTTCGATACATGTATCAGGTGATCGCATAACAAGGTTATCTACCATAAGCTCTTCGGGTCCGATTTTTTCAACGTAAGAGGTACCAAATATTACCCAGTTTACTACCACACCACCAAAATCTTCATAGTCCTTCAAAAAGTCGACAACAGTATCAGCTTTCATGGGCACTAAAAACTCGTCAGTATCAATAAAGGCCATCCAACGATATTTACCTCGCGCACGCTGCATAGCATTTTCATAGCTACGTTTTTGCATTTCACACCAGTAGTAAGGTGATGCACCATCTGGATCGAAGTAGGGCCACTGGACAAGGGTTACCAATCCCCTTTTTATATATGGCTTAAGAACCTTAAGGTAGTTATCATTACTTAAGTTGTTATAAAGATAAAAGTGCTCCACACCCATAAGCAGATGGTATTCAATCCACTCTCGTAAATATGGTGCTTCGTGTTGGAAAAGAGAAAACATTGCAAGAGTATAGGGAATTTTGCTCTCATCAAAAAGAGCACTATTGTAATACCTATGATAGGCATTTCTCTGCTTTGCTCTATAGGTCCACCCCATTTTTTTAGGATTGTCTACAATAGGAGTGGACACGTGGTAGCGTTTTTGGCGCTTTATAAGCCAGGTTTCAAGATTTTGTTTTTCTTTGCTACGTAACTTATAAATGCCTGATTGTGCAATCTCATCAGGTGACATTTTAGATTCGAGCTCTTGAAAGTGAAAGTGCCCCCAAAGTGGTACAAAAAGGCTTATAACAAGCAAAAACGGTGCAAGAAATTTTGTTTTCATAGTAAGTAGTGAATCTTTTTTCTTTTTTGCTGGGATATCAGAAAATGCCAGCAAAAAGCAACCAATTTTTCTTGGCACTTTAAAACCAGCAATTTCTACTCATCAGCAATCCCTTAAGATGAATAACCATTAGACCACTTTCATTATCAATACTCAGTTTTAATCACGAAAAACTAGATTCAATTTAAACCTCATGATACTGTAACAATTTGGAATATTATTGTAATATTTTTTTATATCTTTTATTTATTTAATTTGAGGCTTTATGAATCCCAATTCTACTGTTACAGATAGATCTTCTCTACACACTCCGAGCGTGACACAGCCCCTTTCACCCCAAAGAAGAAGAGCTGTTACCGGCAATAAAGCCGCTATCCCTACTACACAGATTCCCCTACCCCCTCCTCCAAGCCACATGAAAAAAAGGAGCCTCTCCCATATCAAAGCCTCACCCGTTCAACCCCCGATAGCTCAACGCTTACTTGTAGAAAACCTGCTAAATCTTGAAGACCCACTCATAGAAAATCTACTTGCTAAACTTGACAAAACTCCGCGACGCGACTTTGATCAAGAAAAATTTTTAGAAGGCCGTTCTGAAACTACAGTAACCTTGCTGCGCGCATCGGCCTCCGGAGATACTGATGATCTCGATGCCTTTGCTGATGATGAATATCTTATTGATACCTGCCGAGATGCAAGAGGCAAAACAGCTTTGCACATAGCCGCTATAAATAATCAAGTCAAAGTAATCGAAACCCTACTCTCAGGAAATTTCGACCCTAATATCACAGATGGACACAAAGGATCTTGGTGCCGAACTCCATTACACGATGCTGTACTTAACGATAGCTTTGAGGCAGCAGAGGCCTTATTGAAATGCGGGACGTATAAAATGGACGTTAAAGATAGCAAAGGCTTTGCTCCTCTACACTATGCTGCAAGCGAAGGACGAACTCGGTTTATCCCTTTACTCGTGATGTACGGTGCAAACATCCACTTAAGCTCCGAGCTTCCAGATAGTGACTCACCGGGCGAAACGCCTCTGGCGCTTACAATACGCCACCTGCATAGCGACACTATGCTTGCCCTTTTAGCTCAAGCGCGCGATGCTGCTGAAAAACAAATCCTTTTTGGAAAATCTCTTGCTGAAATACTCTACGATGTCGCTTCTCGAGAAGTGCTCCAAACGCTCTTGAATGAAGATGAACCTCTGTTAATAGATACCATGATTTGTCCACAGTCTCAGACTATCAAAAGTGAATATGTACTTTCCATAAAAGCTTTAGCATTCTTTAGAGCAATTTTGCGATGTATGAATGAGAGCTCATTTGACTATTCAACTGAGCTGGCGCATTTTACAACCATCGCAGCAAAAAAGCGTAAGCCTTTTGTCTTAGAAACGTTTTATCGCCTAGCCGAGTCACAAATTGACCCCAACACAACAGATAGCAAAAGAAATACCCCCTTACATAATGCCGCGGCAAAAGGGGACGCTCAAAGTGTCGCTATTTTATTAAAGCGAGGGGCAAAAATAGAGGCTGAAAATGAAAAACGCGATCTTGCTCTGCATCTAGCTGCAAAGAATGGGTACAGAGACATTATTGAAAAATTAAAAGAAAGAGATACCAACAAAAAAACGCTATCTTCAGTAAACGAAAAAAAAGAAACTCCATTTTTTGTAGCCGCTAAAAAAACAAAACATCTGGTTCTTCAGTCACTTTATCAAGATGGCTTAGTTGATAAAAAAAACGAACTGGGTGACACAGCGCTTTTGTCAGTTTTGCAAACTATTGATTCATTAGACACCGACAACTACGATGGAGAAGAACTCGAAGTGCTCCTCGAAAATGCTGAAGAAACAATTTCTTTTCTTCTTGAAAAAGGAGCTAATGTACATCGCCGAGGATCATTTGATAAAACTGCCGTACAGCTTGTCTCTCAAAATAAAATTTTCACTAAATGCGAAATTAAAGCATGTGTTTTAGCCGCGGCAAAAACTCAAAAACCTATTGCAGAAGAGAGCGATGAAGAGGACGATGCCTCAAAAATGAAAGCCCTTGAAGAAGATCTTAGAAACATGCTTTTAGAGCAAGAGCAGCTTAATAACCAACAGCAAAGTAAAAACCAAGGCACACCGCCAGAAGCATCTGTCTCGATAAAACCACTAGCTCGTCAAAACTCTTTTGAGTCAATGCACATACGAGAGGCGTCCATGGCAGATCTTCTGCAAGACCTACAACTAGAGCCAAAACAGAACTCTACAGAGCCTGATCATTTAAAACACTTTGTAAGCTTGCTCAAACAGGTAGAAAATCTAGCAGACATCAAAGATCTCCTGAATGAACTTGCCGTTGAAGGAAAAAACGTACTTCATTTTATCGCAGAACATCATGATTTTTCACTTTTTGAACAAGTCATAAAAAAACACTATAATAGTCCATTATTTACCAAGCTCATAACCCAAGAAACAACAGCGGATGGGGAAACACCTTTACACACTATCTGCCGCTGTCACAATGTAGACTTACTTAGATGTCTTTTAACCTCATCAAATCCTGATATCAGAGAATACCTAAAGTTTGCCGCTTCAGCAAAAACTACCTATACAAAACGTAACGCCGTTTTATATTTAGGCCTCCCCTTCGAAGATACCACCCTTACCGGTGAAAATCTCTTAAATCGACAGGCACGTTGTGTGGAGACACTCCTTGCATTAATCAAACTTTTTGGAAAAGATGAAACGGCTAAATTAGCCGCAGAACACGATTCCGAGGGCCACAATTTACTTGCCATAAGCAAATCATCGGGAAACTTTGCACTTGCAACAGCCATAAGTGAACTACATAACGCGATGTGGAAGAAATAGCTATTTTTTACCCTTGACAATCTGCAAAAACGGGGTTATACAAAATTGCATTCAACTATTTTTAGGATGAGGTTTTATCATGCAACCTGTAGGAAGTTCATTTGGGTACGACGAGGTCTCATCTCAAACTCAAGAAAGTGCCTCAGCTCAAGCTGCAAAACCCATCCCTCTTAGGCCACAAGATAAGGGGAAATTCGTTGTACGCTGGGATGTAGCACCACTGCCCTATAACGAACTAATAAAAAAAATAGACAAAATTGCAGCCACCCTAAAAGAGGTTGCTAATGAACTAAACTCAATTGAACACACCATTCAGTTTCGTAAAGCCGAGAGAAATAATTTTGGAGATTTCTCTAAAAATCTCCAGACAATAGGTGAATCCCTTGATAAGCAAATGCAAAAGCTCCAGGGTGTAAGTGGCTGTGTAAAACAGGTTGCCACACTACAAGACTCGCAAATAATTCCGGCTATTTTTTGTCGGTCTCAAGAACTAGAACTTCATGTATTACTTTGTCAAAAAAGCAAAAGAAAACTAGAAGCACTCTGCGAATCTGACCAGTTTATAGAGACTTATAGTTATGTAAAAAAAGTTATACCCTCACTTTTTGCTGTGCTTACAGATCAGACAGCCCCCATATTTAATGGCTTTATAGATTCTATAGACGAGCTCATAAAAAATTATGTAGAGCCAATAAACCCCCAATTAAAAGATCTCTTTAAAGACAAGCCCAACAAACAAAAAGTTGACAGCTTTATTAGCGAAGTTACAAACCACGTTGCCGCGCCACCACCTAAACAAGAAAAAACAAAACAGCATGCAACAAAAAGACTCTATCTAGAAATGCTCGAAGCATCACTTGTTTTAGCAAAGGCTGTTTTTTCTGAAAAACGGCAAGGAACAAATCAGACAACTGGCCGGCTAAACTGGAGAATTAAAATACTCGAAGCCCTCACTGCGCACGCAAAAGCTCATTTGCCTAAAACCGAACGACATCAGTCCTCAGAAAAACCCAACTTCGATGCATTTCGGCAGCTGAGCAGTAAAGATTTTTCATTTTGGAAATATCATCAAAAAAAGAGCTACTGGCATACAATTGGATACTATCCACAAACCGGTGCCATGGCAACTGCGATGGAAGAAAACATCGGCCAAGTGATAAGTGGCCTCTTACAAAAGCTAAGAAATCAGCTTTTTGACTATTCTAAAGGACAATTTCACAAAGCTCTTGAGCAAGAAATAAAAGACTCCTGGAGTTGCCTACAGACTCTTGAAGAGACATTTACTAGATACTTTGAACAGTCCTGTCGTACGCCATTTGATGAGTTAACCCAAAACGTGCTTGACTATGCCCACGGCATCAGATACGCCTTTGGTCAAACAAGAAGCTTGTTAAAACTTGCTGCAAAATGCTCTTCTGGACCGGCTCGCACCATTTTTGGAGCAGTTCATAGCCTGCAGACACACTATGAAAAGCAGGACTACACCTCCGATCTAGAACAAACTCTGGGGCTAGCAGCTACCATTGTTGCGACAAAAGAGGCTGAAAAAAACAGGCCCAGAAGCGGCCATGGATCCCTCAGGCCACTGCTTTGCAACACCCTTGATGTGCTCAATGAAATCCATGCGCAAAAAAACCCCCAACTTTTTTCTCTAACAGAACATGAGGCCATTGCTCCCCAATGGATTTTAGCGAAAAACCCAATTAATGCTTTGTATGAACATGACGAAGCTCGCGGACAGCTCCCCCTGGTTGTTATGAACTATATTTCCAAGCGAATCATGAGCTTTCTTTATCTACCATCAGATACACATGATATTGAACTTGAACTCCTTTTAGAAATCCTTAAAAATGAAAAGCCCCCACTTGGGCAGATCTCCCTTTATATGCAAAGCATAAAAGCTCACCCTGCATTTGAAACTCTCATCACAACCTATGAAACCGCCTACATGCCTTTTCGCCTTTCTGATGAACAGCTCCTTTGCGGCCTTGCCATTGCTAGATCTACTCTACAATCGCAGGATCATAGAGGAAATGCATTAGAGCATGCCAGAGCCTGGCAGCTACTTTTTGAATTCACAAGAAAACACAAAGGCCAAAAGGCTGATGCTCTAGAAAAAGCTCTTGTAGGCTACCTTAACATTGCTGCATCTGAAAAAAAATATGTTCCCATTTATTCCACAGTCGCACGAAGAGACAACGAGACTTGGCCAGTTGATGCTAACAATCCTGAAGAATTTCTCTCTCACATCCAACAGGCCTATGAAGAGTGTCGAGTGCAAGTTCCGAATCTTACAGAGCAACAGCTATTTGATTCGGTTTTGCTACGCCTACTTTGTTCGAGCTGTTTTGCTCTGGACAAGGAAGAGCAGGTAACCTCCCATAAACAACTTATCAGCCTTTTTATGGCTCTGTCAGAATCAGATTTCCTGCTAAACATCCCAGAAGATCTTAAGCAACTAGTCTGCGAAAGTGCCTGTGATAAAATCCTTGGGTGCAACTTCGAAAATGATGGCGGTGAAAACGTAGCCATTACTCACGTAGAGTTAAAGCTACTGCTAGACGGTCCAATAGAAGATTTTTTTTCAGGAGCTCGTTGGAAAAATGATAAAATTGAAATGGTGATTTTCAAACTTATTCAGGCCGAGTTTTTTACAAGGAGCGACAAGCCCCTTAAAAACAAGTTTATCAAAGAAAAAGGTGAGCTAGCCTTTCACCGCTGGTTTGATAATTTCGAGAGAATGCTCGAACAAAACCCAATTGCTAAACTTAGCAGTCAGGAAATACAAAGTGAATAACCTTATTTTTGGTACATAGCATGCAACCACTTGAACAAAGAGCTGTTTATGGCGGAGCACACCAAGTGTTGATTCCGCTATTTGTCAGCACCCCGGCTAAGAGCGTAAAAGAACTTGATGCAAAAATCGCAAAACTACAAAGCACACTAAGTACGCTTCAAAGCACTGCTATGCAGCTAAAAGGGGCATTTTTTTGGCGCTCGATAACAGTCCAGGCCGTTGCTACCCTCAATCAAAAAGTGCAGGTTTTTTGTGAAAAGCTCATGCACATTCAAAATGAGCTTTACGACTCTCATGGAGGCATTCATAGAGACTTGGCTTTTTTTGCTGAAAAACAGTCAGTCTTTACAAGACTTGATAAAATCCAAGCCCTTGAAAGGACTTTTCTATTTTTACAGACAACCGCTTCCATACTCACAGTAATGAAAGACAATAATTTTCTTGATGCATACACATCAATAAAAGATGAACATGATAAAGCAGTAGTAGCAGGATCTGAGGCGGACAACAATAAATTTAAAGAAAGTTTTTACAGCGTGATTCATCAGCACTTTGCACAACCAGACAACCAAGCAATATCAGAAGAGCTCGCAACAAAAACAAAAGTGCACCTTAAAACTTTTGCCAGCGCAGATTCTGAATTTTTCTTCTGGAAAAACACTGACATGTCCACCTGGACAAAAAGCTGGCTACCAAGGACTTATGAAGAAACAAGTCCCCTAGCTCGAAAATTAGAAGAAAAGGTCGGATTAAGAATTTCAGGCCTCAGACAAGCCATCCATGATATGATTGAACAGATCTATCAAGGCGATGATACCCAGCTTAGCAGTATGCTAGAGCTCTATGGCGCAAGTATTGCAAAGCTTCAACTAAAAACTTCCACCCTTTGTGAAAAAATTCACAATACTCCCCTTGATGGGCTAACAGAGCCACTACTCAACTACGCAAATGGTCTTAAAATGACCCTTGTTGAATTAAACCGCCTGAAAGCACTTGCTATACGCATGTCTAAATCAATTAATATCTTTAAGGCGCAATCTAAATTGCGAACATTTCTGCTACTACCGATACTATCTCCCATCGCAGCTCTTGATGCAGGCGAATCTATTCGAGCAGGCTCGTTAATAACAACTGAAGAGTATCAGCAAGATCTCATTAACCATGCTTTAGCGTCTACAGCCGCAACAACACAGCAGATCTTCAGGAACTGCATTTGTGATACTATTACGCTTACACAGGATGAGCAGAGTGTATGGGAGCATTTGATATCCCTACAACCATATGAAGAGCTTTACTCTGAAGGTGAACAAAGAGTAGAAGATGGTCCAGTTGCAAAACCCACTGTTCCGCAAAGAATACAGTCTTTTTTTATCAAACGAGCATGCCGTGCGCTTTATTTCCCATCCAAGGACGGCATAGATAGCGAGCTTGAACTTTTTTTACACGTTATCAAAACACATATCGCCTATCATACAATGTACGATCACAGCATAAATAACCTTTTGCGTACCAAGAGTATTCATGATATAGAGCAATACGATCAATGGCGAGCAATAGTTGGCAACGGTGATTTTCATCATGCAGTTGTCAGCTACGATGAAGTCTACAAAAATGGCCGAAATGAACAGCTTTTAACACGTGCGGTCCAGACTATGTCTCTTATTTTAGAGCTAGCAAAATACCCACGTGATATCTTCAGCTATGCACAGATTTATCAAAGATGCGTTGAATTTTCAGTACTTGACGTAGGCGACACCCATAAAGCCCAGCACCAGATTTTTTCCAAACTACTTTTTTCAAAGCTTCAGATTGCAGCAGCTAGCGCCAAATACATCCTTACACAAGAGAGTCATAGAACACAGTCTTTACACTCATGGGAACAAGTTATTGACTCAGTCTTGAATGAATGTACTGAATCAGGACAACATGAGAATACCATAAAGCCACTACTAGAGGGATTTATATTACACACCCTCTCTTGCAGCCTGTACGCAGAATATCCGCAAGAAAAACGAACAGCGACCGCCGCTATTGAGCGCATACTTAAAAGTGAATCCTTCATACCTTACTTGAGTGTATTGTCTGACGATGCAAAAGAGCTGCTTTATGAATATATTTTCAATAAAATCATCAAATCTAATGATGATGCAGTCACCGATTTTGAACATAACTTAGTTGCAGAAGGTCCCATCAAAACATTCATCAACACTCACGAGGAACATTTTTCTTTAAGTAAAACACAACAGGCCCTCTACATACTCTGTTTACATGAACAGACACAACAAAAAGAACAACGCTACTTTACAAACCTTTTCGTGTCCACTAAAGGTCAAGCAGCATTTGAGCGGTGGCAAAAGAAATTCCGCGCTTTTTTGACAAGCAGCCTCGACCACCACACCCTTTGGGAGGAGATCACCTCATCTGCTGACATCGATCCTATAAATTCCCTAAAACCTTATTTGGGAGAGCTAGAAGCTCAAAAATGGTCCGAGGCGATGAAAAGATCAGTAGTCTTCACCGATGCATTTGTAAAAAAATAGCAAGATGAAAGCCACTAGCTTCCAGTTTAGAGGATATTGAAAACTGCTAAATTAATCACCAGTCCTTGAAGACATAGCGAGCATTAAACTGCTCACGCATATCCCTTAAGCACCACCTAGCAATACCCATGTGGGTACCTTCATCATCTCTTTCAACATCTGTAGGCAAAGCATCAAAAGTTTCAAGAACCTCTTGAAGAAGATCGTTCGCTCGTATATACGTATCAGAGCCTACAGTACGATCATCACTTGCCACAAAAATTGCTCGAAACTCTTTATAGTCACGTACAACTTGTTTCCAAAACTCATAATCCATCATCTGACGCGTCGTACAAATTTTTTGGCAAATTGCCGAATAAAACCCTTCTCGTTCAGCCTCTTTACGAACAGCTAAAGTATAAAGTGCCACCTCCATGTAACCGATGCCATATTTTTCACGCCAAAGCGCACTCACGTTATTATCTGTGAGATATTCTTCAAAAAACTTTGTCAAAAGAAAATCTCCATGTGGCACTGTAAATGAACCCTCTGTCACTATGTGCTCAAGTGCCCACCCTGTAAGAAGCTCAATAAGATTTCGATCTTTAGGGAGATCTTCTGTAGGAAGTCGCTGTAAAAGCTGCACAAGATGCGAATTTGCTTTCATCCGCACCTGCTTATCACTCCCATACAAACATCTGGCCACAAGTTTGTAAAAGACGGGATCCAAATCGCACATAACAGTGTCTGTAAGTACAATTGACTCAAATCTTGAAAAATATTCAGGAAATCCATCTTCCATTCTTTTTAAAATAGCCTCACTTTGCCAGCGTATCCACGTAAGACGAGCCTGCATTTGAGTGCTTTCAGTATCGGCCATCTGTGCATAGAGCGTTGAAAGCATTTGCCTTGCCTGACAATAGATAAAAAGTTTTTGCAGTTTGTTTGTCTCTTCATTTTGTGAAAGTGTATAGAGCACCTCCCCCATCAGCCGAATCTGGTTAGGGTATTCAAACATATCGGTATGCAAAACATAAGCCGAAAAATAGCGCGAAAACTCTTGATTACTCTTGATTAATTCATCAAAGAGATCTCCATAACGCAATTTTGTCTGCAAGATATCGAGAACAATTTCAAACTCAGGATCAGCTAAAGTAGCAGAAAAATGAAGATGCTTCAAAAATCCTTTCATAAGGTAGCGACGAAGCACTTCTGGACGGATCAGTTCTTGACTTACAGTAAATTCCTGCAGAGAAGCAACCGGAGAGTTTCGAAACACAAAACCCGGGATCAACTGTTCTTCTTCAGACAGCTGAAGTGTACATGGCCCTTGCTTTGCAATTATTTCTTCTATAGTTGTATAGATCATAGTTCTTAATTTTGAACTAAATGAACGAATTCTACTGGGCCTACGAAGTTGATGATGGCTCTGAATGGTGGCATAAAGACGAGAAATTGCAACTGATCCTGTAAAATACCCTTCATCGCAAGCTAGGCGTGAATCCTTAGGATCTAAATAATCTATAAGCCAGTTTGAGGCTGTAGTAAAATTCAAGAAATCCTCTCTCACAAGAGTTTTGAATATCCCCATGTACCGCTCTGTCTCTTTTACATTAGAAAGCAATTTTGCAGCATAATACCACCCCGCATGCACTCTCCCTGAAATTGGCAGCTCGGCAAGTTCCGCTTTTTGCTCAATGATAAGACGCTCAAGACCACCCATAATCATCTCATAAAAATCCTTTTCAACTTGCAAGGACTCAAAACCCGGCGCTGGCTGCAAATCTGCCCCACACAGATCCCCTATTCTCTCTTCAATAGTATTGAGCAACTTTGCTAGAGCCTGAGCGATTTTCCGCAAATTTTCTACCTGATCTTTAATACTTAGGTAACGGCCAATACCACTTTGTGTGGTAAACATCTGTCCATTGCGAAAATCATCCTCACTATGCAAGCGAAAACTAGAAGCACCCCGCAGATAGCCTTGAATCTTAGCCTGCAGCTCTTCTGAAACTCCTGCCTGATGCATTTTCACAGGCAAATAACCTGTAAGCTGTAGCTCTGAGCGCTCTATGCTTTTTACCAGTTCATCGATTCTGTGAACAAGCACTACGGGCTTTAAACCTGGCTCAGCAAGCAAGTCGCCTGTTGAGCCACTTGTAAATAATGAGCCTAGCGGACTCCATGAAGAAAACCACCCTGGCTGGCTTTGAGGCTGTGGGCTTACTGTGGGCTCAGGCTCTTCATATGCCTCTGCAGGATAGCCAAACCTTGGCTGAGAGTATCGACTTTGTGCTCTAGCATAAGCCCCTAATGCACTAGTCTCGCGATCTTCTGAATCTTGAGAGGGCTCTGGGGTTGCCTCTGGAGTCAGCATCACCCACTGATAGCCGACGTTAGCATATTTTGTTTGATATTGCGGACCGGCAGTTACAGTCTCTGGTAATACATCAGTTTGCAGATCAGACGGTTCTGGCGCATCTCGCTCTTCTTTTTGCTTAGATACGACAGTGGTTTGAGGTGCAACTGGTGATACAGGTCGAGGCAAGTGCCCATAGGCCTTTGATAGTTTTTCACTATCACTTGAAGTTACTAAATTTTCTTCATTTGCTAAAACCCTTACTTGAAAACTGCCCACGGTATATTTAATAAATTTAAGTAACTCTTCATAAAGCAAGGCTGTTTCTTCTACAACACAACGTTCTTTTCCATGGAACTGTTCGGAGGTCTTTTCAATTTGAGCTTCAACATGCTTAAACACTTGTGTGAGCCGATCAATTTTTTGCTCACTAGATACCTTTAGGGACTTAATGTCCTTACAGGTGCGTTTGTTTTGCTTGTAAAATTCAAGAGCCCTATGATGCAGCGGACTTGTTAAAACTTTCACAAGCTCCTCATATTTTTTTACAATGGGACGCGTGAGTATTTCTATTTTTACCATATACCTATAGGCCATGGCTATTTTTTTAGGATCTTTTAGCAGCGGAATGTACTCGTAAAGCTTTTGACACCCCATCGAGACTTTCTTCTCTGCATATACTTCTAGCTCACTTTTCCAAGCGAGATGCTCTTTTTCAATAGATCCTATTTGTGCCTTTCGTTGGTACAAAAACCCTGAAACTCGATTTAATTCACCTTTAAATTCAATAACGCTCTGCATTGTTTTCTGGAATAGATCGAGCACTTCTTGATCTTCGAGGCGCAAGATAATATCTTTATTATAAGCAAAACGAAACCTCCCCCCCATTATTCGGACATTTCTATCAAGCTCATCAGCAAGCGTTAACAAGTTCATATCACCTGACAATCTGTCGAGATTTGTGGTCATAATAGCGCATCCCTATTTTTCGTAATGGTTGCACTGTTATCCGACATACTTGAAAAAAACACAAGAGCCACAAAATTAAAAGCGCGCCTTTCGTAAAAAGACCCTAGCAAAAATTAAAGGTACTTTGTAGATTACAAAGACGTTGTTGCAAAATCACCACTGAGTCACTGGGCTCACGGAGATGTTTGAGAAGAATGAGAAGACTTATACAATCAGGCGACGAAGCCCCTGCTTCAGCAGCCTTTTATTAAAATTCGTTAACACTCCTCTTCCCTATGACAAGGTTAGGGATACCGTATAGCGAGTTGACTGCCAACTAATCTGTCTGCCTATCTCAACCCTCTCAGTGAGCTCAGAGCCTCGGTGGTTAATTATGCAACAAGGTCGATTACAGATTACCAACCATTTTCAAAATTATAGAGGCGCTCTATCAATGCAAAGCTTAGATGGTTCTACGAGAGATACAGCACATGGATTTGTAAGAACTCATTTACCCACCTTACATCAACTAGTCCGAACTGGCCAAAATGGTCATTTTTTTAAACTTATCGAAAAAACGTTCCACTTACTCAATGATTTACAGTTCTGCTGCCTTCCTCTTAATTTAAGAGGTCTTTGTGTTTCCCATTATGTCGCCGCTCAAACTAATGAAAAACATGAAGAAATGGCGAAGTTATATGATACTTGGCTCGACAAGGAATCCGAGGCAATAGAACAAGAATTTGGCTTTATTGATGATCTACCAGAAGAACAGGTAGCCCTTATTTCATTTGTTCGACAATCTATATTCACCACGCTTTATGAAGAACAAGACAAACTAAAAGCTCAAGATCCCTACCACCCTTTTCTTTCGGTATGCGATGCCAACGGCGAGAAAAATACTGAATACTATAAATATATCGAAAAAAGAGAAAAAGCAACTGCAGAATTAAAAAAACCCCTGAACCAGAAAAAAATCAGGCGATTCGAAGGGTTTCAGGCCCAAAATTTAACAAACAACGGTGTTCAAACTGCAAAGTTATCGACAAATGAAGCCGAGCTCATCGATAAAACTGTAGCTGCTGTCACTCAAACATTCCTAAATCTCTCCCTTGAAGAGCCTACCAAAATGGATAAAGACTATTTTCTTTTTGATTTAATTCAGTCAAAAGTAGCGCTACTCCAGGATGAAAAAGCTCTTACCAACCTAGAATATTCAAGAAGGCAAACAGAAGAATACATAGCAAAAGATATCGCCAATGATATATGGAAGGCCTACTCAAACAAAGAAAACAAAACCTTTGAACAGGTGTATGGATTTTCACTCGAACGGATGGATCCTAAGCTAAGAAGTTTTCGAATGACTCTGCGCAAAATATTTTACAAGCTTATCTACAACGAACAGCCGGGTGAGGGATTCCCTTTTGTCTCTATATGTAACAGAAATGGAGTCTTAAACGAAAGCTACTGGATCGACATGCTCAATGCACAAGCAAGACGAAACAATGAAAAACCAAGTGAAGACTACTGTGATTTAGAAAAGCTTCCTGATTGTGAAATCATACGCATAAATAGTGCCCCGGCTCAAGCCAAAGAAGATGGCATAACAGACAGCACTAACTTACGACAAACAGGAGCTATTACACCTAAATTTTGTCGCGATGTTTTGGCGAGTATGAAGCAATTTTCCACAGAAACAAAAGAATACTTCACGCAATCAGACACCATAACAGGACAAAACGACCCCCTCAAGACGATTTTTCTTTCAACCTCACTTAGCCTCTATGAAAAAATTAGACTTCTTCAGGATGAATTTAGCGACACCCTTGCTTTCACAAACTATGCTCGGGGATATTCAAAAGGCCTGCTTGAGAAGCTGAATATTACCTACAATCCCTCAGCTAGCGGCTTACTCGTTAGAATAAATCCTACCGAACAGAGAAAATCACAAAACCTTGGAAAATCACGCGAATTTACGCTTTTGAGAAAGTCTGGCCCCATAGAGCCTGTAGAGCCAAAATACCCAGCCGCAAGCAAACCTATTGCTATTAGAAACCCCTCCAGCACTGATCCAGAGACCCTCCTTTTAAGAAAATCACAAAATCGCGAGACCAGTATAGATTTTCTACGAGAAAGCTCTCCAACGCCTTACCTTGAACAAGCCCCCTTTGAGGACTCTTCGTTAGAAGAAGACTGCAGCGACTTTCAAAAAGAACTTGCTCATATCAGGAAATATAAAAAACGCACCCCCAACAGCCCTATAGATTCTCAACATCAAGAGCTCATAGAATGCATCAATGTTTATGCATGCGCCTTAAAATCACTGGGTCAACAACTTAATAAATTTGGCTTGCTTGTTCACCACTTTGCTACGGGGTTAAAACAACAAGAGGATGGTCGACTGCAAAAAATAGCAGCCCAAGCTTTAAAAAATGATGACTTTGGATCCTCACCCAGACGCAGAGGCAGCAGCATCCGTAAACGAGCCGCAAGCCCACCGTCTTCTACAAATAGAGCGATCCGCCCTGACTTTGCTTCACCAAGAGCCTCCACGGGAGCCATTTTGATTCCACAGCTCTCTATTAGCCCTCCTCATAGGCCCTTGGCAAAAAGCCCTAATGATGAGCTGCATCCTCCCGCTGATGTCTCACCTCGTATAGAAAATATGAATCCCGCAAAGTTTGTGGAAACAGCTAATCTATGCCTGCTTGTACAAAGAGTTTTCATGGATGTATCACAGCTACTTTCTAGTGAAATATGCCTGACATCTAGCCCTCAAAACTCTAAACCAGCTACTGAAGAGGAGGAATACCTACTCTAGTCTCTGCTGTAATGCCCTATTTCATTTCAAGAAGTGCAAGTTTTTCAGCTATCTCTGCCAAGTCAGTTTTTTCACGGTGAAGATATACAATAAAAAGTCTTTTTAGGACTTCAAACGTAAATATTGAATTATTTATCGCTTGTTTTATAGCTTCTTCAGCTTGTTCGTACAATTGCGCCCTCAAGAAGCTATCAATTAGCTCAATACATCCTCTTTCCTTTTCAGTTTCTGAAGAAATTCGAACTGCAGAGCAGGGGCCAATATGTGTAAGGTATTCCTGAAGGTCCTCTGAAGAATGGAAGATATTTTTATTAAGGTAGTAAAGGCACAGTCGTTGATCTTTATTTTCCTTAAACACCTTTGCTAATTTTCTATATAAAAGCACTTTCTCAACTCTTTCTTCCTTTTCAAGACAACTTATTCGTGCAAAATGGACAATTGGATCTCTCGGCGCTAGTTTCAAAGCCTTTTCGTAGTAGTGATCAGCTAGTGTGGGGCTGTTTTTGGCAAAACTTTGCATAGCAAATAAATAAAGATGTAAAATTTTTTCGTTTGAATAGAGCCTTTTAAGCTTTTTATAAAGTTTCAACTCTGTTGGACAGCACCGAAGCGCACATTCCAGGTAGAGCATTTTTTTATTCTTTACCTCTGAAGCAAGCTCTTCGTAGATTTCAGCCGCTGCCTTATAATATCCCCTAAAATAAAAAAAATCGGCCTGAAGCTCTCGTAGCTGATTATACTCTAGCGCTCCTTCGAAGCCTGTAACGGCCGCATCAAGAGAGCCTCTAGCTGTGTCAAAATCCTTTTGCTGGATGTGATAAACAAACTCCGCCAAATGACCCAACGCAGGATTAGGCTCAGCGCCAACAATAATCTCCTCATCATCGATAACTTGAGGTATTTCTTCTGAAGATGAATTGAGAGAAATACGCACAAATCGAATATCTTTTGTCGCTTTGAGTATTTTTTCGCTTGAATTTGTTAGCTGCTCAATTCTAGATTCACTTTCACATGAACACAAAAAAGACTCTTTCCAAAAAGCCCTCTCAGGGGAGACAAGTGTGATATCTGACCCAAAAAGAGCGGGAACATACCCTTGGCAAAGCAAGTGTTTGATTTTTTTTTTCGCAAATAATGCATCATCTTCTGGAGAGTCTGGTATCCGCGGTAGTACAAAAGGAAATATTGCCGTTGTCTTTTTTTGCAAAGAGTAGACGCTAGCCGTTGTTGCAGTAAATAAAATCCGCCTGTCGAAATCAAAATAGTATCCGACAAAGGGGGGATAGCTTGTAGGGATGGCCACAGTGTCTCCGAAATGAGCTCTGAAAATGAGGGGGATAATTACCCCCTCATTTTCATTCTACTTTAAAAAGTCTACTCGCACACCTTCAAATGTATACATTTTAGGTCCTGGCTCTATTACAGGATTTGATGAACTAAAAGGTTCTGAATCACAAGCTAGATCATCAAGACTCCATCTGGTGATCTCAGCACAAACTCTAAAGCTATTATCCCTCTGTAAAGTTAACTCCCCCTCAACGCGAATTCTATATTCAGGATAGGTTGGAAACGAATTTGGGTTAAGGCCCTTTAAAGATACTACTTTTGTGTAAAAAAACTTGTATTTATACTTTTTAATTTTTTTCCAGTATCCTGCTCCCACAGTACTTTGCGTGCCCTCAGGAAACTGCGGAAGGTTTGCAGAGCCTATATCAAGTGAATTTTGAGTATGGAGAGTTCCTCCAGCATGAAATGAAATGACACCGAAATCCATACCACAGCTGCTTTTTGTGCCAAATGTCCCTATCAGAGGGTCTCTCAAGTTGTTAAACCGTGTTGTACAAACAGGCCCTTGGTGATTGTGAGAGCTTTTGGATTTTGAAGATGAACGGCTAGACGTTGCACTTGAACAACTTGAACTTAAACTATCTGAAGCTGAACTATCTGAAATACTACAACTGCAGCTTGAGCTTGAACTCAGCGTGCCAAATGTTGAATTTGAACATGTTGAACTATCCGAGTTAGAATCACAATACAAACTGGAATCTGAACTCAAAAAAAACCCTGAGCTAGAGCTTGAGCAGCATATTGAGCTTGAATCCTCAGCAGCAAACATGGCTGCGCACATAAGTGTTGCTGCCACCATCGCAGGCAGGAATAACTGTTTCATTTTCATTATTGCAAAATTCCTTCGTAAAAATTTAGGTGTACATAATCGCAAGTTAGGCTGCCTTTGACTATACTTATTCATATATATAAACATTGGATTAGAGAAAATGTTTTTTTCACCTCTTCTGTACGAATAAAACCCCACTAGAGATAGACCCTATAGCTCCACCACTAGTTCTAAGTGTGAAATTTTCACCCCCCCTGTCAAGTAAGCTATTTTTTGCTTTAAATTACTGGATTAAAAAGTCATAAATATGTTTTGTTATCAGGTCATAAAAACTTGAGGCACACAAATATGAAACAAAAAACATTCACTTTCCTGCTAGGAATGATGTCACTGACACTTTCACTTTCAGCGAACGCAAGAAGCCCTGTGATATATCTAGGAGCCCAAAATGCACAATGCCCTAACTGTACATTTTGCGAGACGTGCGCCGTCTGTCCTACAGGTCCGACAGGGCCGGCTGGAGCAACAGGTCCGCAAGGTCCTAGGGGCATGCATGGAGTTTCCGGTGCAACAGGCGCCGATGGTAAAGATGGCGCTACCGGTGCAACAGGCGCCGATGGTAAAGATGGCGCTACCGGTGCAACAGGTGCCGATGGTAAAGATGGCGCTACTGGTGCAACAGGTGCTGTTGGTTCAACTGGCGCTACTGGTGCAACAGGTGCTAACGGCTTAACCGGTGCGACTGGTGCTAAAGGTTCTACAGGCTCCACCGGTGCAACAGGCGCAAGTGGAGCGACCGGCGCTACCGGTGCAACAGGTGCTAACGGTTTAACAGGTGCAACAGGTGCTAAAGGTTCTACTGGCTCCACCGGCGCAACAGGCGCAAGTGGTGCGACCGGCTCTACTGGTGCGACTGGTGCCACAGGGTGCTGCCCATGTACCAAAGGTTTCATCGTAGGAAAAATTCACACATTTTCTGACGAAAACGCACAACCTGAAACAGTAGGTTTTGGACCAATTGTAGCAACTGCCTGGAATATCACAGAGACACCACCTACACCACTGACACTTAAGTATAAGGATGAAACGTTACTTGATAAGCAAGGATTTGGTAAACAAGGACTTGGCATTGATGGGTCTTTCGATCCTAACTATAATCCATCCGATGAAATCACTGAATACAATTTTATTCAGTTAGATCTACGAGAAATTATGAGGTCACTACCAATTCCTGACAGTATCAGCCTTACAATTCAAAGCGTAGAGGATGGAGAAGGATATGAAGTCTACGAATCTTCAAGAGCTGGTATTTTAGGAGATTTTGTTGCACAAAGCAGCTCTGGCAACAAAAACTTTATAGACACTATAGTCATTCCAATATCCCCTCGATATCCTTTTGTTAGCGTTACAGCTACGCCTAAAGTTTCTGGGGGAAAAAGCGATATCCTTATTAACGCAGTAACCATTCCTCAACAAGAGGCAACTGACACACCAATTCTCATTGTTGTAGAATCATCTATAACAGATTCAAACACTATTATTGGGAATTTTGATGGACAACTTGCAATCTTTAAAGGTATAGATCCTGCTAAAGTACGGATATGGGACGCAGACTCAAGTAAGTGGCTCCCATAAAAAATTTACCAGGAGGAGTAGAGACTCCTCCTGGTAACTCTTAGATTCCAAAACTACACTACTAGCCTTTCAAAGCCTTGACAATAGCTGACTTTCTATTCTTCAAGTTTTTCTTTGATGTGGCAAGTTTTTTCTGCGCAGCTTGCTTTTTAGTTTGTAAAAACTTTTTAGCTTCATTTGACTTCTTATTAAAGTGCACAGATTTTTTCACAGGCGAGCCTTTTTTCACACGTCGCGACTTTTTAACATGAGTCCGCTTTTTGACTGGCTCATGCTTTTTTGATGCCACAGTCTTAGCAGGCGTCTTTTTAACGGCATTTATGCCATTGCGACGGCTGGAGGAACTAGAGCTCGAATGTGAACTTGACTCGTACACAATTTTATGCAATTTATGTAAGCCTGTTATATGCGGCTCACAGTTACAGATGCAATCTGGAATTGGAGGACAAATACAAGCTGGAATCTCTGGACAAGCCGGAATCTCAGGACACGCAGGAACTTCAGGACAGATGCAAGCTGGTGGTTCTGGACAATTGCATTCCACATCTCCACAAACACATTCACTCGGCTCAGGACAAAAACAGGCACAGTCTCCACACTCACAAGGAGGGCAAGCCGCTGGCTCAGGACAAGCGGGAACCTCTGGACAAGGAGGGCAACAGCATGATGGACACTGAGGACACTGAGGGCAGATAGTCGGAGGGCATATCACAGTAGTACCTTCAGGACACCCTGGGCAACCAATAAGGATACCGTTATTGTAATCGGCTAATGCACCAGTTAACGAAAGATACTCATAAACATTCTCAGGATGCTGTGAAAAATCACATTTTTCTAGTAACTCTTTAGCGTCATATAAAGCCTGCTCTACACACGATGAAACAGCATTATTTGCCACGTTAAGCTGAGCCGGAATCCACTCATGTGCCAAGATGTACCACGGCGTTCCATCTGTTGGTGTATCCATAATTTCAGTAAATGTTAATTCACAAATCTCGCTATCTGGATTGTATGGCGCAGGCCAGACATCTAGATGCTGCATCCAAAATACTCCTGGCAAAATACATGTTTCATGCTTTGCATGCATTGCATACGCTTTTTGTGATGTGTTACTAGCAAAAAAAATTGCCAACACCATCAGAAGTGTATATATTTTCCTCATAAACCTACCTATATCCAATATTTTCGCGCTAATTTTTAACTCGTTACTCTTAATCTAGCCATTGAACAATCAACAGCAATAACGGACTGTTTAACGGCGTGTACCAAAATAGATGTTTTTCTCAAACATTTATTTTCAACCATTTAATATTCCCAACAGCTTGCCTGCCTACCTATTTCGCTAGCGATAAACTCATTAAATTGTTTAGATTATCCTAAAAACACATCAACCTCTTTATTTCAGGGAACATATGCGAAAAGTTTTTAATACCCAAATCCAGATACTCTTATTTGTCCTAACACTCTTTGGCTTAACCGACCTTAATGCCCTATACATCTTACGCTACAACACAACCGATAATGGTGGCATTTCCTACACCGGAAATACGCTTGGATTAAGTAAGGCAGAAGGGCAAAATAACCCGGGAACTAATGATGCCATAGGAGCATTCATTACAACTCAGCAGCCTCTTCCAACACCAGTAGGATCCTACCCCAATGATTCAACAGTCGCGGGCACAACACTTGATTACACAAAAAATAGCTCATCAGCAGTTCTTGACCTACCAGCCGGCAGCCAAGTTCTCTATGCAGAATTAATATGGTCTGGAAGTTTTTCATTTTTTGATGAGATAACCGGTAATCAGCCCGATGGCCCAGTTAGTCTTACAACGCCTCAACTAACCCAATTTCAAATACTTGCCGATCCGGCAACTGCACAAAATGCTACAACACCCTCATATGGTTGCCCAGGACCTACACCAACGCCATGCAAATGCCCTTGCGGAAACTATGTACGAAGCGCTGATGTAACAGCCATTATTCAAGCAGCAGGTGCAGGAACCTACACTGTAGGTAAAGTAGCAGCTACCGTAAACAAAGGGGATGAAACACACAACGCTGCCAACTGGACTCTTGCAGTCATTTATAAAAACCCAAACATGTTTACCTATAACATGACACTCTTTGTTGGGTGCGAGCAGGCCTCTTACACCACAAATGCACCAGCTACAGTAAAAGGATTTTGTGTACCACCATCTGGAGTACTCAACGGACGACTTTTTGTTAGTGCATCTGAGGCTGATGCAAATAAAGGCGGCGACACCCTGCTTTTCGGCAAACAACTGCCACTTACAAATGCAGATAGACTCTCTGGAGGCAACAACCCCCTCACTAACTTTTTTGCTTCACAAATTAACACTCTTTTACCACTCACTACAGATCCCTCAACAGGAAAACTTGTCGCTATTGGTTCAAGCCAACTTGACACACGCGGTAGCTACGGAACAAAAAATGCAAATGCAACCACCGGCACGAATATTTCCGGAGGACGCCAAGGCGCTGACATCACAAGTATCGATATTAGCAACAAGCTTGCCTATAACCAGACTGAAGCATATGCGCTAGGCACAACAACAAGCGATGATTACACAATAAGCTCTCTTGCCATGCAGATACAAGTGGGAGCTCCCATTTTAAAAGCAACAAAGCGTGTAAATGGACAACTTTCAGTAAATGCACTCGTTGGCGACACAGTTACCTTTACCTTTGCAATTCAAAACACAGGCTCTGCAGACGCCTACTCTGTAGTGTTTTCTGATCTTTTAGAGCAGGGATTAAGTTTTGTCCCAGGAAGCTTTAAACTTAATGGCTCCACACAACCTGACCCCAATCTGAACACCGGCTTTTCTGTGGGCACCTTAACGGTGAACGGGTCTGCAACAGTTGAATTTAAAGTGCTCATCACTTCTTACCCACTCATAGAAAATGTATTTTACAACTCAGCCTCTTTAGTCTATAACTTCCAGCCATGCAAAGGCGACCTTATCTCACTAAATGCTGCAACTAATATAGTAGAGATTATTCTTCCATGCCTATGTAAATGTTGCCCGGGAGTCCCCTTTATAAGCTGCAGCCCTCAATAACTTATTAGACTTCTTTCGAAACTGCAACCCAATGCCTCTTCCTGTGCCCGTGCCTCTATCTAAGGGGCCGGGCTCAATGGTGTCAACTTAAGCTCTCCCCCCTAATTTCGACATTGACCCTTGTTCTTGTCGCTAAAATTTCCCATCGCCAAAAAAATTAAACACAAAGGCACAAACATACTTTTACGCATAAGTTTTTTTGACAAAAATCCACTATCTTGTCTCCGGACCAAAGATGTCCCACGCATCCGCGTAGTGGGTGAGCTTGGAAATCCCCGTCCATATAGCTTTCACTCCTGG
>JBGSSB010000156.1:0-13057 GCA_041737255.1 Chlamydiales bacterium
CCCCTCAAACTCCCCCGCCTAACCTTCGAAAAAGCACATATAAACATAAATTTGATATAATAAAGGCGTCTGAGAGACGGAAAAATTACGACATTTCAACTTTGCTAGATAACACGACATTTCTACTTTGCTCTAACATTAAAGAACTACTAACTCTAAGATTGCTCTGATTTTAAACTAAATGGACTACACAAACCAGTCTGACAAGACCCAGGACACTCATGAGGCGTCGGCTCACCATTGCGGCAGGTATCCTGCAAAAACAGACCCACACAAAGCCCATCGACTAAACGAGCAATCCCTACATGTATGCCATCAAGATCTCCACAGATTCTTCCGTGGCTTAAAAAACCGCCATAATTAAAGCAGTGTATATTGGCAAGATAGGGAGCGGTTCCGGGATTTTTCTCTAAAAACTCAAAATGTGGACCAAGGTAGGGAAAACGACCAAACTTCCTCCCGCTATCTGCCATGAGATCTTGCCATAGCTCTATTTGATCATAAAACTCACTAAGCTCTGGCATCAAAGTCCCATCTACCGCATAGCCCGTTGCTAAAACGATAAAATCTGCATCAAGTGGGCCATGGTTTGTGGCGATACGAACAGCTCCATCGTTAACAGAAAGTGCGTTAATCTGCGTAGAGGCCATAAGCTCAAACTGTGAAAAGGGGGTAACACGATCTATAGACTCTTGTGGCGGCGGAATGCCCTCCTCTATCAATTTGGAAAAATAGGCATAGCGCTCTTCATTGCTTAGGTAATAAAAGCCACGCATAAATCCAGAATAGCCAAAAGGTGCGGCGTGATTTACTGTTGGCAGCGAATCTCGACGCATAATCATGTCTACTTTTTTTGCGCCATTCTCTAAAGCAACGGCTGCAACATCAAAACCTGATGCCCCAACTCCTATAACGGCCACTCTTTTATTACTAAAAAAGGTAGGGTCTATTTTTTCCGAGGTATGTGCCCAAAACTTCTTTGGAAGTGTTTTGATAAAACCAGGCACTTCAGCTCCCCCAAATCCTGCTCTTCCAGTAGCTAAAACAACTTTGCGTGATTGCACTGTTTTGCCACCATCAAATGTAAGGGTAAGGGTTTGATCGGGATTTGGTGAAATTTTTTGGAGGCTACAGCCATTGCAGACACTAACACCTGTTACCTTACGCAGCCACTGAAGGTATTTTCCCCAGGCACTTGTTGGAATTTTACCCAGCGCATCCCACGCTTCCTTACCATACTTAGCCTCGCACCATGCCTGAAAAGTAAGACCCGAGAGGGTTGCCGGACCTCGCAAACTTTTTCCTGATCGCAAGGTACGCATACGTGCTGTTGTCAGCCACGGCCCCTCTTCACCCTCTTTTGCAGCATCAAATATCTGAACGTTAGAAACACCCTCAAGCTCTAAAGCATGAGCAATCGAGATTCCCGCTTGTCCTGCGCCAATAATTACTACGTCACATATATCGGCCTCATCGAGTCTCCACGATGGTGCAGGCAGGTTAAGAAGCTCTAATTCCTTTCGGATTTTAGTTTCTAAAAGCATGCCTGATAGTGAAAACTGAAAAGCAAAAATAATAAAAATGACGCAGCGCAGCATAAAGATTCCTTCCATAAATTTCTGCACGTATTCATCTCAAAAAAACAAGGTGTGTGTCAAGAAGAAAAACGAACTGTTCTCATGTGGCAGTAGGGCTCTTGCTTTACTTTTTGGTAATATTTTTGGTGGTACTCTTCTGCCGGATAAAAGGGCCCAGCGGGCTCTAGCACAGTTGCCACACTCATTCCCTGATTTTCAAGCACCCCTATTAGCCTTTCGCCAATGCGCTTTTGCACAGATGTAAAATAAAAAATCGCCGAGCGATACTGAGAGCCCACATCTGGCCCCTGGCGGTTATGCTGAGAGGGATCATGAATTTCGAAGAAAAATTTAGTAAGCGCCTCAAAACTTGTTTTTGTTGCATCAAATACTACTTCAATTGCTTCGGCATGACCTGTAGCCTCAGTGCAAACCTCTTTATAAGTCGGATCTGCGACATTACCACCGATATACCCAACTGAAGTACGGACAACTCCTGGAAATTTTTCCATAAGGTGCTCAACGCCCCAAAAACAGCCTGCAGCATATACTGCACGCTGGAATCCATCTGCTGTTTGGGCCGGAATAAATCTCATCGATAAAGAATTTACGCAGTGCCGTATGTTTTTTGGAGTAATTTTTTCACCTTCAAACACATGGCCCAAATGGCCTCCACAGCTTGCGCAAAGGATTTCAACTCTTCTGCCATCAGCATCAGCAACGCGCGTAACTTTCCCGGGAAGTTCATCATCAAAGCTTGGCCATCCGCAGCCTGAATCAAATTTATCCTCCGAAAGATAAAGAGGTGCATCGCAGCGCCGACAAGCATAGATACCCGAACGAGACTCTTGTTCATAAGCGCCAGTCCCCGGCCTCTCAGTTCCCTTATAAACAATCACCTTTTCTTCTTCTGGATTTAGCCTGTTAAAGCGTCTCATCGAAAAGCCTCTTCAAAAAAGTTTTTCATCGATCTCCAGGAGCGCCGCTCAGAAATAGCGCTGTAGATAAGCCCACTATCTTTATCATTTGCCTGCGGCACGGTAAAAGCATGTGATGTATTGCCATAAACATGCATCTGCCAGTCAACGCGTGCATCTGTGAGCTCTTTTTGACATTGAGCAATATCATCAGCTGTAACTAATGGATCATTATGGCCATGTAAAAGTAAAAGAGAGCCTCTAATACCAGATGCTATTGGCACGGTTTTTGCTTTTTTGCCAGCCATTTCATCTCCCAAAACTGCATGAAAACTTACAACACCTCGTAAATTAGCCCCACTTCGGAAAAGTTCAATAACAGAAAGGCCGCCAAAACAAAATCCAATCGCACCAATTTTTTTAGCATTCACCAGAGGGTGCTGGCAAGCCACATCATAGGCTGCCTTAAGTCTGGATTGCAAAAGTTCTCGATCCATAAATAAAGGTGCCATCATAGCTGCAGCTCCATCTGTTGTCTTTGCAAGCTTAGCATCGCCATAATAATCAATAGCAAATCCCACATAGCCAAGCGACGCTAAACTCCTTGCCTTACTACGGGCAAAATCATCCTGTCCCATCCAAGCATGAGCCACAAGCACACAAGGAGCTGGTTCTTTTAGAGATTCAGGGTAATAAAGCTCTCCTTGTAAAAGCGTATCGCCACATCGATAAGAAATTCGTTCACTATTCATCTACTGTATCCTTTAGTTTTCACTGTATGTACTATAAAACTGGCTTTATTTTTATTAAATAAATACCCGAGCTCTTTAACTTTCCGATCCATCAGCACCATTCATCAGAGGCACATCAAATATCCAAATCTTCCCGTCGATCGTTGCTGCAACAAGCTTTCCTCGATGAAGATGAGTCGCTACTACTACTGAATCATTCGGCAGCTCGTATATATAATTTGCAGAGCCATCGTTATTAAGACTCCACAACTTATAGACAAAGCACTTGTTCTTGTCGCCTATAACAAAATGATGCCAACCAAGGCTAGTCCGAAAAGGACGCTCTTCTGGATTAAAACCCAACGGGTAAGGGATGTAGTGGGGGTTAACAAACTCGCCTTTGGCCACCCTATCATATTTATAAAGACTAAATCGACCCGGCAACTCCTTTGTAACGGCCCATCCACAGTTATTATGAACTAAATGTGGCATCCTTGGCAGCTCAGCAGAAAACGAAGCTTTGCAGCTAAAATCAGTCACATTAACAGTTTGGGGCTGTCCATCATCATAGCCAATCCTAAGCGTTTCGTCATTCAGCTCCAAGGAAGCAACAGTACACCGACGAGCAAGTATAGCGGGCAATGTTTTTACTTTCTCAGGAAGATCACTAAGTGACCAAACGTGAACTTCATTTGTACAAGGTATTGGTATAAAAAGCCTATTCTCATGGCGTACTGGATTTACAAGTTCTGCCAATCTATGAAACTCATGAGGATCAAGTAGGGTTTTAGCTACAAAAATTTTTTTCGCAATTCCTACCCTTTTATCAAGCTCCCAAACGTCCACTAAGTGAAATAGGGCATCTGGCTGTCCATCAACTTCGTACGTACTTCGAATCAACCAATTACCCTGCTGCGCAAAACTCACGCGCAACTGAATAAACCCCACCCGCTTAACCAGAGGTGGCAGAGTAAACGTACAGCGCTTTAATCCACTCTCCATCTGCCAAATCTTTACCTCACCCGCTGCCCTCGTTACCAGATCACAAGAAAGCACGAGGTTGCAATAACTAAAAAGCGCCAGGGCATAACCAGTATGTGCATCCGGCAAAGACTCACCATGTGGCGAAAAGTTCGCAAAATGGCGCTGAAAAACCAGCTGAATACTAGGGAACCGGTAGTAAGCTGGGCTAATTGCCTTAATGGTTTTACTGGACCACAGCAACGTATTACTCTCCGGTGACTCAATGATATTTCTAAAACGCCTACAAACCTGTAAACAACGTGTCCGTTCTTTCACATCAAGATAACTAAAAATTACTGACAATGGGTTATTGCCTAAAGATTGAATACTCAAACAGCCTCATTTTAATTATTATTAGCGAATTATAAAAGAGCTGGCAAATAAAAACACCCAGCAAATAATGATTTGACTAATTACTGTAAACAATTTTATAATAGGAGTCACAAGGAGAAACCATGCACCCCCTACCCCCAACTAAAAATGAACCTCCTTTTACCCCCGAACACCAACTAGAACGCTCATGCACGCCTTCTACTATAAAAACATCAAAAGTAGCTGATAAAGCATTCAAAACCATCCAAAACTCAGTCTACAAAGGGGCTCTGTTTACTGCTAAGTGCATCGCAATACCAATAGAGCTTACCCTAATGATCGCAGTTGCAGCCCTTGCTGCACTC
Organism: Chlamydiales bacterium; assembly: GCA_041737255.1. Taxonomy (GTDB): domain Bacteria; phylum Chlamydiota; class Chlamydiia; order Chlamydiales; family FEN-1388; genus SZAS-7. The sequence continues at coordinate 4,926 of JBGSSB010000156.1, forward strand.
AGCGTTGTAGCCTCTTTACCTCTTCGCCTTGTTGTTGATAGCAAAACAAGCCTTACCCCTTTTCAAAAACTCATTTCGACCATCGATTTACTTTGGGAAATAGTAAAAATAACCTACCACTTTGGCCTTTTTCCAAAAAATGAACAGCTCCAGCTTGCCGATGACAAGCCCGATAGCCCTAAATTTGCTCTTATCACCCCAACGACACAATCTACCACACCTCCCATCCTTTATGCTCCGGGCTACCTTGATTCACCTGACACACTCAGAGATACCTGCCGTAAGCTTGCCGAAGATAATAAAGCCCCAGTATACATAGTTAAGTACCGATCGCTCTTTCAGTCGATTGACGAGCACACAAAAGATGTCGCTCGAGTTGAACAAAGAATAGTCGAGGATACAGGTCGCAAGGATATAATTCTCATTGGCCACTCAATGGGAGGCATTACTACAGGCCGCTTTATACAGCAAATGGAACCAGGAAAGGCCGATGTTAAATTATGGATTACCCTTGGATCTCCCCTTACCGGAACTCCCCTAGCTCGCTTTGGATATGGCAAGTGCTCTCAAGATATGAACCCCCAGTCAAAGCTAATTGAGCAATTGAATAAAGAAGGCCCACTAAATGACGTGCCCTCACTTCATATCTACTCCCTATCTGACGGCGTTGTTCCGCCAGATTCCGCAGCAGGGCCTAAAGGAGCCATACATAGCTCATACCAATGCAAACACCCCTACAGCCACCTAGGCATGCGCTCTAAAGCTGAAGTTGAAGCTCAAATCCAAAATGCGATTCAGGCTATTTTTTAAGTTTCTTGAGTTTTTCAGACACTTCTTACATAAAGGAGGCTTACTCTAATATATTGAGGTAGCCGCCATGCATTTACTATCTGAATTCCCTGGAATATACTCCGAAACTGAAACAAGAGCGTCCTCACCAAATGTAAACTTTAGCACAAGGATATCTGGCCGCCGAATTTTTCTACTCAGCGATACAGCACAGCCTGATGCCAGCAAAAATACACTACAAAAACTTACAGCCCTACGCGATGAGTTTACAAAGAGCTATGGACATACACTAAACCAAATAAGTCACTACTATCATCAGCGCAAAGCCCAACTAGGCTATGTGAAAGTAACATTTGAAGGATGGCAAAAAGAACTTAGGCAACTTGAAGAGCGCATGAATAGCAGTTGGAATAGGGCTAAAATGCTTTACGGCGACATCCCTAAAATTGCAAACCCTAAAGAAAAAGCCAAAGCTCTTTCTTGCATGATGCACCTTGAACTTGTTGCCGACAAGCTTACTGAAAAATCGAAATCTCTTTGTAACAAACTAGCTGATCAATCCTCCATAATAGCCCTTGAGGAGTACAAGGGAAAGGTAAAAAAAGCAAAAAGCCTTACTGAAATTCAAGAACTAGATATACAGATACTAAAAGAGCCTCAACAAAATCAGAGTGAAAAACAAAGCAAAGATAACAACACAAGCTCTCTTAGCACTTATGATGCTGTCAAATTACCTACTGAAAATCATTTTAGAGCAGGCCAATCCTTTACTAGCTGGCAGCTTGTTGGATATACAGAAATTACAGCACAAATCTCAGAGCTTACGCGTATTGCCAAGGGACTTTATAGCGAACAAATAGCTTTAGACAGGCAGGTTAAAAAAGCTTCCAAACACCCCGTAGACACGCAACTTACCGAACAACAGATAACTGAATGCCTGAATCTAGAAGAATGCATCAACGACGTGGTAAAACAGCTACACGCATTGCCATTTTCAAACCAAATACATGCAGGCTGGTACTATGCTGTTGGGCTAAAAGCACAGGCAAAAACATTGCATACAGATCTTGAACAACTAAAACTTCTAAATCAGGGAACAGCTGGTCTATACAATGCTGCCCTCCATAAGCTTATAGAGTATTTTGAGCGCTCAGAATTTCAGTGGCCACGAATCGATATAACAATGATTCTCTGTTTTGCAGAAGCAACAAGGGAAGCATGCGCTATTACCTTTACCCCAAAACAAACTTCAAGAACCTATACATTTATTGAACAAACACTTGCACATGAAGCTACAACTCTTTTACCACTAACAGAGCCCCAAGCGCAAATCCCAACAAAAGTATTTGGCAAATGGCTGCATAGCAATCTACTCTCAGGCGCTCTTCCAAAGTATCTTATGAAAGGTTTTTTGAAGACCCTGCATTTTTCACACGAGCTCATCGATCCTCAATTTGAAGCAGTACTCTACATGCTAAAATTTGACACTACCTATAAAGCAAGCTTTGAAGCATATCTGAAAAGCTCTAAAGAGGCTCGAGAACTGCACGATAGCTATATAAAACAAAGCGACATGAGCACCAACTTAGACACACTTAAAAGCATATCAGCCATCCTGACCATACTAAACTCTCCAACACCTCAAAACCTCCCAGAACAAACCCGCAATATAGATATGTTTATACGCTATCAAAAATCACAGCACTTATTGCAAAACTTGATCTCTAAGGTAGATAAAAACGATCCCACCCAAAATATTCGCCTAAAGTGGATTAAAGAGCAGTTTAAACACACTTTCACCAGCCATCAAAATGCTCTTAATATAAAAGAAAAAATTCAGGGGCCTCTTTTAGAATCTCTATTCAAAACGCTCCTTTCTAATCTTATCGCAGCAGATCCTGAACAACGAGAAACGACCGATGAGAAAATTCTAGATATTTTAGAGAGCAACGATTTTTGTAACACCACCCTACCTGACACAGTAAAACTCCTTATGCAACGATGGGCGTTTGAGCGCTTTATGCAAAGCTGCAAACGCAAAAACGAGACAAGCCTCGCAGCACGACTGAGAAATCTTGTAATCACAGACACGACAGATGTCGAAGACAAGATGTTAGTAACAATCTTCAATGAATATCTTAAAGATCCAACAAAGCGTGCTCTATGGAGGTGCCTCTACGATACTGGCTATATGGAAATAGCCGTTCGTGAATTTGATCGAAAAATGAAGCATATTAAAACAAATCCAACCGAGCAGTTATGGGATAGTGTTGTTTCAATTTATGACGAATTCAGAAAAATCATTGAAGAGCAAGGACTTCTACTAAACGGCTCAGAGGCCCATACGCAAGCTACAGAGCTGTATAACAGAGCAAAGAGCTGTTTTGGCAACCGCCCGATCATCGAAAATTCCATAAACACAAAAGATGCCTATGGCATAGCCTCATGGCTCTGTGTTGAAATGAACCAGTTCCTCACTTCAGCTAGAACCTCATTTTTAAGAGAATAGCCAACTTAGTCAATCATCAATAATAGCAGGTTTTAATTTCTTCATTTTTCTTAGGTCCAACTACCTGCCACTGCAACGTAACTCCCTGTGGCTCCAGGTATACCTTGCCTAAGTAGGCATCGTTTTTGCATAAATGCGCATCTACTGAACGAAGAGATTTTGGTCCATCTGGTGCCAGATAAAAGAGAAACACGGGATTTGCAGCCCCCATGCGAAGGTGTTCAAGCGACACAACATTAGCTTGAACATCTAAATTCCAGCGAAATATGTTGCTAAAACCGATCTGCTGGCCAATGCCATCTTTCCATATTCCCCTTTCATAAAATACAAGAACAGCATTCTCTTCACGAACAACTCTGACCTCCCCTTTTCCTTGCCTACTCCAGCCACCTTCAGTGTGTGATTTTGTTTTTGCATGAAAGGTAAGCTGAGAGACGGAAGCTAAGCGACTCCAAATCATCGATAAACTTTTTGACTCGTTCACAATTCTTGACTCCTAGGATGCACGAGGCCATAACACTTTTGTATGGATGCCTTTGACATTTTAAGCTGTTGCCAAAGTCGTGACGCAATACAAACCCATTAAACAGGCTATTTTATAACATAACCACAAAACCTTTGCCCGCAGAAAAAACCATTGCACCGACTTACCACAAATCACTCTCTCTTACATACATGAACTAATGTAAAAATAGTAGTCAACTGTGTACACTCTACGGCCTCAATCGCTATCCGGGGATCTCTTATGAACACGCTTACCTCCTGCACAACAACGTTAGCTCACCCCACTTTAGATGAGTTTCATTCATTGACAGAAGAGGTCAAAAAAGGGCGAGTAATCATCGTTGCCTCTAGCAATCGCTACGTTGTCCACTTTGGAAATATCAGCTCACTTCGACTCAATACGCTTGCCCTAGTACAAGACAATATTGGCATATCGTGCACAGCCACAAGAACTCTAGTTTCTTACAAAGAGGTAGCAACAGTAGATGACATCGCAATACCCTTAACAAACACAAAAATGGTCGCACTTCTGCTTGACATGCAAGCCAGAGGCATCTTGGAGATCAATAATAAAAATGCAGGGCTAACACACACCACTACACCTTAATCGTCTTCTTTCCTTTTTGTTTGCTTTACTCTATTGTAAAAACAGCAGGAGGATTGCAGAAATGAATAAACCTATTTTATTTCTTATACTAGTACTGCTTACCTTTAAAGAGGGCAGTACTATGCATGCCAACGATGCAACAGAAGCTAGAGTCGAGCAGCTACTTTCTCAAATGACTCTAAAAGAAAAAATCGACTATATAGGCGGGTATAAATCGTTCCAGATCCGCGCCATCAACCGCCTCCAAATTCCCGAAATTACGATGGCAGACGGCCCTGTCGGTGTACGAAACTATGGCCCTTCCACAACCTACCCCGCTGGCATAAATATAGCAGCATCATGGAACACTCCTCTGGCATTAGAACTTGGCCAGATGATAGGCCTTGATGCAAGAGCTCGCGGCGTTCACATTTTGCTTGCCCCTGGAGTAAACCTTGTAAGAGCTCCCATGTGTGGTCGCAACTTTGAATACCTAGGTGAAGACCCTCACCTAACCTCAAGAATGGCTGTAAACCTCATTAAAGGAATACAAAGCCAAAATGTTGTTGCCTGTGTAAAACACTTTGCCGCAAACAACCAAGAGTGGAACCGTCACCATGTAAGCTCTGATATCGATGAAAGAACCTTGCGTGAGCTTTATCTTCCCGCCTTTGAAGCCGCCGTAAAAGAGGCAAACGTAGGCTGCGTCATGGCAAGCTATAACCTAGTAAACGGCACGCACATGTCTCAAAACAAAAAACTGAATGTCGATATTTTGAAAAATGAATGGGGCTTCAAAGGAATCCTCATGTCAGACTGGAAATCAACCTACGATGGTATAGAAGCCGCCAACAATGGCCTCGACCTTGAAATGCCCTCCGCAGCGCTCATGAGTCGCGAAACCCTTTTTGCAGCAATACAAAATGACAAAGTAGACGTTGCAACAATAGACGACAAAGTACGACGCATCTTAAGAGTTTTAGTCTCATTTGGCTTTTTAGATAGCCCACAAGCAACCCCTAAAGACTCTTTATTCAACCACAAAGGACATATTACCTCCCGAAAAATGGCAGAAGAGAGCATGGTGCTGCTGAAAAATGATGGAATTTTGCCACTTGAGGCCTCATCTATTCAGTCCATAGCTGTAATCGGCCCCTGCGCTATAAAGAGGGTTCCTCATGGCAGTGGAAGCTCAGAAGCCAAGCCACACCTTCAGCAAAGCTATCTTAGCGCTATTAGCGATTTTCTTGATGAAGCTGCCAATCTACAGTATGCAAGTGGTGTGCCCTCATTTTCACACCCCACCCTCACTACAGCACCCGAGAGCAACGAAGTCGGCCTGCTTGGCGAATACTTTGACAACACAACACTATCTGGCGCTCCAGCCCTTACTCGCATTGATCCTGCTATAAACTTTAGATGGAAAGAGCGAAGCTACAAATCAGCTGGTCCAGTAAATCACTACTCTGCAAGATGGACAGGCTACTTTACTGCTGAAAAATCAGGACCTCACACATTTTACCTTAGTGGACATGATGGCTTTCGCCTTACCATTGATGACACCACACTCATTGACAGGTGGCATAAAGCCCCATCATCTTTTGAACATGCCACCATCACCCTTGTTGAAGGCGCGATCCACAAACTATGTGTTGAATACTTTGTAGAACATGGCTCTCAAGGGCTTCAACTTGGCATGGCATTTGGCCATAACACCGCTATTGAGCAAGCAAAAGATGTCGCAGCAGCAGCTGAGGTTGCTATTGTCTTTGCAGGCTTTGATGCTGAACATGAAGGAGAAGATTGGGATCGATCATTTTATTTACCCTACAACCAAAATGAACTGATACAAGCTGTCATATCAGCAAACCCCAACACCCTTGTTGTCATGAGCGCCGGAGGCAACGTTGATATGTCCCAGTGGCTAGATAGCACAAAAGGACTTCTTTATGCCTGGTATCCCGGCCAAGAAGGGGCAAAGGCGCTTGCAAACGTCATCTTTGGCAAGGTCTGCCCATCGGGCAAGCTGCCAGTTTCGTTTGAAAAAAAACTAGAAGACAATGCCACCTACAACAGCTACTACGACAAAGACAACAGCAAACGAGTTGCCTACTCAGAAGGTATTTTTTTAGGATATCGCCACCATGACAGCCACGACATTGCCCCTCTATTTCCCTTTGGATTTGGCCTCTCGTACACAACCTTTGGCTACTCAAACCTCACTGTAGAGCAAGAACACCCTGTAACAGTGTCGTTTGACATCACAAACACAGGCACTCAAGCTGCCAAAGAAATAGCGCAGGTATATGTATCAGATACTCACTCAAACGTGACACGCCCGAAAAAAGAACTTAAAGGCTTTTGCAAAGTAGCCCTAGAGCCCCATGAAACAAAAAGAGTAATAGTGCAGCTTGACTCACGAGCATTTAGCTACTACGACGTAAAAGAAAAGCAATGGAAGGTTGAGCCAGGCAGATTCGAAATTTTAGTTGGCAGCTCATCAAATGAAATCCACCTCAAAAAAAGCTGCCACATAAAGTGATTGCCAGTTTAAAGCAAACAGCCGGTTCAAATACACTTCGAACCGGCTGTTTATTGTACTAACTAGTAGAAAAAGTGAGGCTACTCACCATTTTGTAAAATTCTAGCAGCTTCAAGGCCAACGACATATGCCGTGTATCCGGCATTGCCTTGGTTGATTACAGGAACAACAGAGTTGCTTGCAACCTTTAATCTTTTAACCCCAAACACATTAAGGTTTCCATCAACTACACCATCATTGGCCGACTGAGCCATGCGACAAGTACTTGACGGATGGTATGCAATTAAAAGTGAATCGATTCCTGCACGAAACAGCGCATCATCACCACCTGCATATTGATCTGCTGTAGGATATAGAAGCGTCGTTCCCGATTCTGCAACAATTGCAGGAACTATAGTTTTATAGAACTCTACAACTTTCTGCGCATCACCACCCCCAACATCTGTATAAAGCCCTAAATTAATTAACGGCTTTCTAAATTGATCGCGGCTAACAATTTTCACGTTTCCTCTGCTTGCAGGTGTAACATCAAAAGCATGGAGCCCAGCACTTCCTTGTTCAGGAATACCAAGCGCATCCGCCAAGTTTGGCGGGAAAAATGCTGTGCCGCCATTTACGAGACCTTGATATGTGCGGACATCTGTATTTGGAGCAAAGCCAAACATAACCTGAGCTATTTCTGGATATGATATTGTTGTATCAACATCACCAAATATAGCCTGAGGCCCAAAGTGACTAGTCAAATGGTTACCGACGTTGGAGTTTGCAAAAACTACAGGAATCCCTAGTGAATCAAGAAGCACTTGATCACCTATACCAGAGCGCTGCAAAATAGCCGGGTCTTGCAAACTCCCTGTGCACAAAATCACACATTTCTTTGCACAAACTGTCATTGTTTTTTCATGATCCGTTGCAACTGTATATTGCACGGCTTTCGCAGATTTATTCTTCGAAAAAAGCACTCTATTTGCATGAGCATTTGAAATAACCTTCAGCTTTCTGCCACCAACCCCTGTACCATCAGCATTTACAATTGGACTAACTCCCTCAGCAGGTATTCCACGTAAATATGAATTTCCCGAGTAGGATCGAATACTATTAGCTCCAGCAAACGGTGGAGTTGTCCAGTATTGAATATTACTCGCTCCAACTTCTCCTCCAGGAAAAGAGTTATAATCATCTACATAACCTACCTGCGTTGC
>JBGSSB010000157.1:0-12848 GCA_041737255.1 Chlamydiales bacterium
AGAGATTGATGCTTGCAAAGAACGTATTCGAGACAGGCTTACCACTTTTCAAAACGTAAACAAAGAGTTTTTTGATCATGTTGCTGCTAATAGCAGGGTAATAGATTCAAAAGACCTTAAGCAAAAAAAGCCCAAAAAACCGCAAGTTTAAAGAGAGAATATTTTGTGAAGACGTATGAGCTCTTCGAGGGCTTCATGGCTTGTAGGGCGACTATCTGGATTTGAGCGCAGTAATTTGCGAATAAATCTTTTAAGTTGTTTTTCTGGAGGTAGGTTGGCTGGTAATTCAATTTCTAAATCTGCTAACCACATTATTGGTGAATCGGGCTCATTTGATATGTCTTTTTGAAAAAAGAGTTTTGAAAGCATTTTGCCAAATGATTGCATTGTGGTCGTTAGCTCACGTTGTGTGTCTACCTGTTTAGATATACCAAAAAATCCAGTCTCAATTTCTCCATTTGATTTTTTGTATAATATAGTAGTTGTTTCTAAGTTTTTATAGGTGCGGCTGTTTTCATGGAGAGTGCAAAGCCCTTTGCATAGTTGCTTAGCTATGTTAAAGCGCACTTTGGTTGTTGTAGACCGAGCGGCCAGAGGATCTAGCACATGGCCAAAAGGTGCAACAATCGAAAATATTCTTGTTTTATGTTTTTCATAGTCACATGCAGAAAATATAGGCCAAATTCCAACGTTGTTGCACAAGCTATGTGTGGGTAGCTGCTGCTGAGGAGCTGGAAGTGATATTGATAGATCATTCTGATTGTCTAAGTGGCCTATCTGGCGTATGGCATATTCCATAGGTTTATCTGGGTCATAAAAAAGGTGAAGGCAATAAGAGAGTAGAGTGTCCTCTGATGGTTTTATAGACCTTGCTGGTTGATTTTTTAGAGGAATGTAAATTCCAGTGGCGTCGTGTTGCAGATGGATTGGTAGGCCATGCATTTGCTCTGTATAATAACCTGGAGGTTTTGAACTGGTTGGTCCTAATTTTAGTGCAGTAAAAATACAAAGATTCAGTTTTTCAGATTGAGTAAGAGAGCATTTTTCAGTGGGTAGGGACTTTAGCTGCGCATAAAGTGTGCTAATAATATTTTTTTGGGATTGTGGGAGGCTAGGTATGGAGATAATTGTACGCAATAGACGCTCTGTAGTGTCTCTTTTTTGGTCCACAGGTAGCAGCTGCGCTAGCCAGCCCCTGGTTACAGGAACTTTTTGCAATAACATCTTAAAGCCTCTAGGTAAGCTTAATGGTGGAAACTGGCAAAAGGCATCATTTGCAAGTGTTAATGCGAAAAGATTTGAAAAGTGGATTTTACGGGTTTTTAGTGGCGGCTTAGCGTTGAGAGCTGTCAGTTCTTTGTATAGTTTATTTTCATCTGAATGGGGGTTAGATAGCTTGCTATTGATGATCAAGAGCTCTCTTGCAAGACAAATCGCTTCGCTATATTCGATACTACTAGTAAAAACTTTCAGTATTTTATTGCAAAGAGAATCTAACACAAGGGCGGCTTGGTTTTTTGCACTGGTCTCGGCGATCGGGGTTGTTGCTACATATTTATAGGGTGTTTGGGTTGAGACTGTAAAAAAAGACATAGTTTGTGACCCATATAGCGGTTGTCAATTATGGCGCGAAATAAAGAAAAATCGACGAAAGTATACACTGGAAGTTAATTTGCGTTAACTGGCAAAGCTGGGGGCTTTGATACTAAAACTCATCATCTTCGGGTTCATTGCCAGCTTGGCTATTTTTGGGGAAGAGCACTCGGCGGGCTCTAGCGCCCTCTTGTGGACCAACTATGTTGCGTGCCTCAAGCATGTCCATGAGGCTGGCGGCTCTTGCATAGCCTATCTTTAGCTTGCGCTGCAAGAAGGTTGTAGAGGCATTGCCTGTCGATAAGATGATATTTTTTGCATCATCAAATAGGGTGTCTTCTGCTTCGTCTTCATCTTGGGCAGAGGCCATTGGCATATTATCAAATGAGGAAATAAGATACTGTGGAGGTGCCTGGCTTGTAATGGATTCTACAACTTTTGCTATTTCATCATCGCGTACAAATACACCTTGGGCACGAATTAGGGCAGAGCTTCCTGGCATTAAAAAGAGCATATCACCGTTGCCAAGCATGTTTTCTGCACCTACGTCGTCTAAAATAATTTGGCTGTTAATGCGGCTTGCAACCTTAAAGGCAATACGAGCGGGGAAGTTTGCTCGTATAAGGCCTGTAATCACCTCGCGAGACGGTCTTTGGGTAGCAAGTATCATATGTATGCCTACGGCCCTTGCCATCTGCGCTATGCGGGCTATGGGGGTTTCGATGTCTTGGCTTGATACCATCATTAAGTCGGCAAGCTCGTCGATAAGGGCGACGTAGTAGGGGAACTTTTCGGGTATTGGTACGTGAAACTCTTTTTCTTGCTCTATATTTATTTTACGCTTGTTAAACGCTTCAATATTGCGCTGGCCTGTAAGTTTGAGGATTTCGTAGCGCTTTTCCATCTCTTTTACAAGCCAGTTAAGTGCAAGGCAGGCATTATGCGGCTCTGTAATAACTGGCGCTAGCATATGTGGAAGTTCGGTGTATTGCGTAAGTTCCACTTTTTTAGGGTCTATCATAAGTAGGCGAATTTCGTCGGGCTTTGCACACATCAAGATAGACATAACAATAGAGTTTATACAAACCGATTTACCAGAGCCTGTTGCTCCAGCAATGATGCAGTGTGGCATTTTGGCAAGGTCTGCAATTACTAAGTCGCCATTAACGCCTTTGCCAAGCAGCATAGGAATTTTAAATGGGCTTCCGCGTTGCTGGTAGGCAAGCAGGATCTCTTTAAAGCTTACTTCCTGAGGGTTGGAGTTAGGCACCTCAATGCCAACGGCAGGTTTTCCAGGAATAGGGGCGATAATGCGTATTGCCTTGGCCTCAAGGTTTAAGGCGATGTCGTTTTCGAGATTTTTAATTTTGGTGATTTTAACGCCAACTGCCGGGTGCACTTCAAAGGATGTAATGGTTGGACCACAGTGGATTTGGCCAACTTTTGCTTCTATGCCAAAACTTAAAAGGGTCTCTTCGAGCAAGTCAGCTTTTGATTTAAGTTCCTTTACAAGCTGTGACTGATCAGTTTTTTTAGGGGTGTTAAGTAGGTCAAGTGAGGGGAGGTTTATGTCAACGACGATAGTAGTAGTTTTTGAAGTGACAATAGCCTTAGTTTGCGGAGGCTTTGGCTTTTTAGGTTCAGTATAAACGGGGTGAGCATCTTCGATGTCGCAAAAAAGGTCGATATTATGGTTTTGAGGTAAGGCAAGCTGCGGTGTTTTTCTAAATGTGGGTAGCTTTTCTTTTTTCGGGGTGATTTCAAGTTCTATCTCTTTATGTGTAATAACACGTTTGCTTGTCTCTTTTTTGTTGAAGGTAGAGTTTTTAAGCTCCATCAGCCATGACTGAAGAGGCAGTTGCAAAAAGTAGGCAAGGGATAAAAATAGCCCAACACTTGAAAGCAGCAAGGTTCCTGCACAGCTTATCAATTTATCTAAAATATGGGTGTAGAGAAGGTAAAAAGGCACACCGCCAAGCTTTAGCTTAGCTGTTTCAAACCCAAACGAGCGGCTTAAAATAAGTTCAAAAGAAGGGGAGGCTATAGCGCTTAATATAAGCGACAGCGCCGTTCCTGCTAAAAAAATGGAGACAACCTGCATAGTGCCTACAGCAGGGTCGCGTACAAACATAAGGCGAAGCGCATACCAAACTATTGCAAGGACAATAGCATAGCTTCCTACACCAAAGGTGAAGTACCAAGAGCCCGCAACGATGTGGCCAATGAGGCCAAGGAGGTTCGATGAGGTAGTTGCAGCATCAAAGCTTGCAAGGCACAAAACTTGGCAAATGCAAAAAGCAAGCCATAAGACGCCCTGCATTTCAGGGTGACGCTTTAGCCAGTTAGGCGGTTTTTTCTTTTTTATTCGATCGGAGTACATGGCTTTAGGGTGGTAGAAAGGAGGCTTTTGTGTCTACAAGAAAAGATGGGCGATCGACGGGGCTCGAACCCGCGACCTCCGGAACCACAATCCGGCGCTCTAACCAACTGAGCTACGATCGCCATCGGTCAATAGTTATAAGCTCTCTGGGGGATTTTGGTCAATCACAACCATTTCAATTGCTGCAGTAAATTTATTTGTCAGCTTCAAGAAGGTTAAGGCACTTCAAATATTAATAAATTTAACTATATAGCAAGGCCACTACCTGCCAAAGATTTTCCACTATTCAGTTTTTCTAGAAACAGTCTATGGTGAAAGCCATGAAAACAAGGAGGATTTAATGAACGTTTTACAATATATTTCTGCCACAGCATATACTGCAGTTGTTGAGGTTCCTTTTGGCGTATGTGAAGCGGCTTTTACAGCAGGCTCAGCAACAGTTGGAGTTGCGGCATCTACTCTATCTATTTTGACTGCAGGTGCAAGCTGCCGATTGAATGCCCTGGCAAATAGAGCAGCCAAAGCGAGCCTTATTTTACCCTATCTTTATATCCCAGTATTAAAAGTTGTAAATCCCTATGCCCGTATTGACTGTGACAGTCGAGGAATAGTTGGGGCACATAGTACAGGTTCTATTTTTCGTCACGCAGCACAGGCCGCGTGCCAAAGAGATTTTCTAAGCCAGCATGTTATCTCTCGTGGAGGGTATGCTTTGGGTGCAACGACTGCTGTTATAAGCCGAGTAGCTGATTTAGCGATTGGATTGGTAGCCGCTATTTTTGCAATCATTCCCTGCCTTGGTAGAATTGAGTCTGTAAACAACTTTGCAGTGGCGCATTTAATGGTTTTTGGTGCTGTAGGCGATGTCTGCCATGCTCTTCGCGGTGTGGTAAATCCCCAGCAGTTTGTGTATAAATTTTCGATGCTCTAGGTCGATCTAGCATTTACTAAAAAGAGGGCACTAAAAAGAAGGCAGTTCTTGCTATTTGCAAATTGCATGGACTGCCCTCTTTTTTATTGTCTTTGAAAAATGGTTGTGTCAAATAACTCACTGGCTCTGATTACGGGATTTAGCTGTAGCAATAATATAGCCGCAAATAGCCTGCATGCCCATTAAGCCCAGTATGGGGCCATTTTTTTGGCCTACATCAGGAAATGCTGCGCCAAGGGCTGAACCGAGGCCAATACCAACTAAGCAGCCTGTTCCTGCACTTGTTACAAAACCACCTAGCACACAGCCTATTCTTGCTCTTGGGTAGGCACAAGCTGTGGCACCTGCAAGTACTGATGGTACGCCTATCGCAAACTGTGTCCAAATAGGCAGAGTCTTGGACATGCCCCATGCTGTTGCATTGCTAATAGATAAGGTTGCGGCCGTTGTTCCATATGCTCCGACAACTACTCGCAAAATGCGGTCTCGGTTACTTGATGCGAGGACATTTTTTGCAACCGTTCCCATAATGCCACCAGCTACGCTTGCAACAGTAGCGGATAAGGCGCCTACTGCCACGCATGAAGCTGCGGCACCATTTGCATAAAAAAGGGCTGATATTGCAAGGCCGGTGGCTAGTCCCCAGGCCCCCGCGACAGCACCACTGTAGAGGGCTTCTTTACATGATTCAACTTTTTTGTTGACTGGTGGCGCAAAAACGTCTAGTAGTGGTTCAGCTTCATCTTCAGGAAGAACTGATAAAAGCTCTCTAGGGCTTATTGTTGGCGGAGTTACGGACATATCTACCTCTTATGGCTTGGATTCTATGCGATTAGGGTAGGTTAGCTCTCGGGGGTATTTAGCTCAATCACAACAGTTCCGCCTGCTGCAGTAAAGCCATCTGCCATCCGCAAGGAGGTAAGGGCAATACCTGATTTAGGCATATACAGAATGTCTAGGCCTTCCCATTCTAAAGCTAACAAATCTTCGGAAATGATTTTAAAGTGCTCGTTTCGTGCTATGAGGGCTTCTAAAAGTGGTTTTGTTTGTTCAGCGTCGTTGCAGAACCGTGGCATCATAAGGGCTTTTGAGCAGCTTTGTGGTTTGTGGAAGGAGCTGTCTCGGCCTATATAGCCTTGCATGGAAGTGCCTTTGTTCCAGCAGCAGTATGAAAAAAGTAGGGGGGCAGATTGTAAGGCTAAGGCAAAAAGGCAAAATCGATCTGGAGAAAAGATGCGCGAAAAGGTGTAAGGATCTTGCATATCTTCGCAGTTGAACAGAAGTAGGCAAACAAGATCGTCAGGAAGCTCTTGGCGCAAAAGATCAAGGTAGTCCATCTTGATGTCACGCTCTTCTATTGAAGTAAACGTTGCGTTGCTGCGGTAGAGTATTACGGCTTCAATATGTTTTTCAAAGCGTGCAAGTAGGCGGCCTCTGAACTCATCAAGTGCCAACACGAGTGTTTGAAACTGGCCTTGATTGGCTATGCCTTTAAAATTTGGTCCAAAAAGACCAAGGTCTATCTCAAAGCAGATTTTGTAGCCATCGTTTATCAGTGCTTCTGCTTGCTCAATTGCTTCTTTCCAGACAAGCGAGCTAGAGGGTAGTGCATCAACATATACTGTAGCTGCAGTATAGCCCTTTGGTAGTGCTTCATAAGCAGTTTTTCTGTCAAAAATGGCGAGGTTTTTGAGGATGAGGTTGGTATCAAGTTCTTCTAGTAGAGTGTCGTCATCGTCGTCCATTACACCCTCACAAATTTATGTAGGCGTATTACCTTTGCTTGTTTACGAAATAGGGAGTCAAAAAATGAAGTTCCGTAGTTGTCGTCAGCTTCTTCGTAGTAAGGTGGGCCTTGTGGGCATGTAAAAAGAGGGTTGGCAAGCATCTCTTCGACCATAATTTCTGAGTACTCTTCGTTGTCGGTGACAAGCGTTGCTATGCCTTGAGATGGGAGGATTCGAGTAAGAGCTTGGACAAATTCAGGGCGTATAATGCGATGTTTGGCGTGGCGTCGTTTTGGCCATGGGTCAGGGAAGTTTACATATATTTCAGAAACAGAGGCTGCAGGAAAAAAGCGTTGGGTAAGCTCTACACCATCTCCAAAGCCTATGGCGAAATTTGTAAGATTTGCATTTTTTGCCCGTGCCCAGATGAGGCGAGCGCGTTCAAACTGTTTTTCCACAGCAAGCCAGTTACTTGTTGGGTCGTTTAGTGCTTTTTCTACAACCCAGCTGCCATTACCGCTGCAGTATTCAACTTTAATTGGTTGTTTTTTTGTAAACAGCATCTCCCAGCCAGTAAAGACAAATGGGTCATCTGGAAGAGCAGGGGGCAAAAACCATACGCCATCACGAATTGTGATGTGTCGGTTTTCCCACGTAAAAGGAATGCGGAAGTCTTTTGCTTTAACCATAGTGGCCAAATAGTATACAGCTATTGTTCTTATTGCGTCAATTGCCCTGGCCGTTGCATTATGAGCCAAATAGGAACTTTAAAGCCTTTTGCAAAACTCAGGAGACATGACAAATGAAACAGACACAATGGCAAAATATATTTTTAGACACGCCTTCTTTTGATGCTACAAATGCATATAAGACACTTTTGACTTTAGCAGCCCAGCCTCTTGATATGACCCAAGATGGCACCATTACTGCAGCGCGATTAACGAGCTATAAGGCACAAGGCGCAGGGTACAGTTTGCTGTATGGGTTTGAGCGTGTGGATGATAGATGTTTGGCTGAACTTGTTTCTTTAAGCCGAGAAAGAAAAGCGCTAGAGCAGATGGAGTGCATGCAAACCGGCGATATAGTGAACTTTGTTGCCGGGTTTGATAGTGAACGACGCGCTGCACTTCATACGGCAACAAGAGATATTTTTGAAGATGGACAGACGGGGAATTTAGCGCAAGAGTGCCGCGATGCATCACTAAAAGAACATAAGAAGTTACAGACTTTTCTCGAAAAAATTGACCAAGAGGGCAAGTTTTCTGAGATGATTTTTGTTGGGATAGGGGGCTCAGAGCTTGGTCCAAGAGCGCTTTATCAAAGCCTAGGCTTTTACACCAAAAAAGAGAGAAAGGTTCATTTTATAGGCAATGTAGACCCCGACGATGTGGGCATGGTTCTTGATGGGGTAGACCTTTCTAAAGCGCTCGTAGTTGTGATTTCAAAATCTGGAACAACACTGGAAACGGCAACCAATGAAGAGTTTTTGCGTAAGGCCTATGAAGCTAAAAACCTTAAGACTGAAGATCATTTTGTAGCTGTAACTCAGCCTGGCACGCCTATGGATAATCATAAGCGCTATCGAGAGTGTTTTTATCTGTGGGATTATATTGGTGGACGCTATTCGTCTACATCTATGGTAGGTGGTGTTTTGATAGGCTTTGCCTGTGGCTATGAGAAGTTCCATGAGCTTTGCCGCGGCGCACATGACATGGATCTAGTAGCCATGAAAAAAGATGAAAAGCAAAACCTTCCTTTAATGGGAGCACTATTGGGTATTTGGAACCGTAACTTTTTACACTATCCTACAGTTGCTGTTATCCCATATTCTCGCATGCTACAGCGCTTTCCGGCCCACTTACAGCAGTGTGATATGGAATCTAATGGTAAACGTATTGATCGCAGAGCATCGCCCGTAAAGTTTCAGACGGGACCGATTATTTGGGGTGAGCCGGGGACAAATGCTCAGCATTCTTTTTTTCAACTTATCCACCAGGGTACAAGTATTGTTCCTCTAGAAATGATAGGTTTTGCAAAGGCGCAAGGTGAGTATGATATTGAATACAAAGCCACAAACTCTCAAGAAAAACTTTTATCTAATCTTTTTGCACAGGCAATTGCCCTTGCAAAAGGACAAAAAAATGAAAATCCCAACAAGCAGTTTCCTGGAAATCGCCCTTGCTCAATACTCCTTGCTAACAAGCTTACAGCCTATTCACTTGGAGCTCTATTGTCTTACTACGAAAATAAAATTGCTTTTCAAGGGTTTATTTGGGGTATTAATTCTTTTGATCAAGAGGGTGTGCAGCTCGGCAAGCTGCTGGCAGATAAAACCTGTGCGCTCTATGCCGCTAAGCGAACAGGCTCCTCTGCTGAGCCTTTTGTTTTGGGTCAGGCACTCATTGACATGTGTGATCAACTCTAGTAGGGGAAAGATACTCTTGATTTTCTCGTATAAAGCATCGTATAATCCATACTCTTTTAGGGATTTACGATGCGTTGGATAAAAAGGTTAGTAATTGCAGTCGCTCTAGTTGCTGTGATTACAGTAGCCACATTTAGTTTTTTACACTTTCGCAAACCAAAAGTAATTAAGCCAAGTCAAGTGCTTGAAAATCTTGTTACTGTTGTTCACGATGAAGATCCCTGCTGGAATGTAGCGATAGCCCCAGAGAAAGTTAAAGAAATTAATGATATCTTTAGCCAGCATTTTTACTTTATCGGTAAGGGAAAACAGTGTACGGCTTATGTGAGCAACGATGGGCGGTATGTTGTTAAATTTTTGCTTCAAAAGCCGCTTGTTGTAAAACCTCAATTTAAAGAACTGCCTAACGTATTTCCGCTTACGCTTTTTAAAAAATATAAGGTTGGCATGCGTAAAAAGAGAAAAGAGGCTCTTTTTACCGCCTTTATGGTGTCATATCACATTGCCCCGGAGCAAACAGGGATGCTCTATGTGCACCTAAACCAAACAAAAAATATTTTCAGAAAGCCGCTCATTGTTGATATCAAAGATAACCCTGTATACATTGATATAGACAACACCCAATTTATACTTCAAAAACGAGCGCGGCATATAAAGCCCGTGATTATTGATTTGATGTGTGAGGGCAAAGTTGCTCAAGCAAAAAGGCGAGTTGACCAGGTGTTGATGCTGCTTTTTGAAGCAGCAAAAAAGGGGATTGTGGATGCTGACAAAAGCCTTATCCGAAACGACAATGTTGGCTTTTTAGAAACGCGGGCAATTTACATTGACACCGGTAAGTTGCGTCATGTAAAAGGCAAAGTTACACAAAAACAATTTGTGAAAGACCTTAAGAGATTAGAGCCCTTTAATAAATGGCTGCAGGCCTATTATCCAGAGCTTGCTGATTATTATGTCATGAAACGAAAGCAACTTATCGACTCGTATTAATGGATGTCAAAGATGAATTTTTACGCTACCTGCGTGCTGAACGGGGGCTTTCTTCCAATACGTTAGAAGCCTACGGAAGAGATGTCACCACATTTTTGCAGCAAATAGGGCAAAAGGCAGTAGGTGAGATTCAAAGAGATGATGTCATTACCTTTTTAGCCAATCTTCAATCAAAAAACTATGCTTCAAGTAGTATTGCTAGAGCTCTTATCGCTCTAAAAGTCTTTTTTCGTTTTTTAAAGCGTGACAAGCTTCATGTGCAAGACGTTGGCCAGTTTCTTGACACCCCAAAACTTTGGCAGCTTCTGCCTGATGTGCTCTCATCAACTGAAATTGAGGCGCTGCTTACCCAGCCTGATTGTACAACAAATCAAGGGATGCGTGACAAAGCTATCTTGGAGCTGTTGTATGCAACGGGCATTCGCGTATCTGAGCTTTGTAACTTAGCAATTTATGATGTAGATGACGACCAGGTTCGGGTGTTTGGCAAAGGCTCTAAAGAGCGCATAGTTCCTATAAGTACAAGAGCTGTTGTCGCCATTGATGTCTATTTGGCAAAAGTGCGCGATCAGCACGATAGCGAAGAGCAAAAAAAGCTCTTTTTGTCACGTACGGGAAAGCCGCTTGATCGCACAAGTGTATGGAAGTTTATTAAAGTGTATGCCAAAAAAGCTGGCATAACTAAAAATATTTTTCCACACATGATGCGCCACTCCTTTGCCTCTCATCTACTAGATGGAGGAGCAGACCTTCGTATCATCCAAGAGATGCTTGGCCACGCCAACATCTCAAGTACCGACCGCTACACTCATGTATCCTTAAGTCGAGTCCACGAGCGCTTCAAAAACATGCACCCACGCTACTGATACCTTTTAAGTAATTGTTGTCACTACTAGAGCAAACGTGCTCATAAGTGTATAAGGTAGCGTTAGTGGTTGACACGTAATAAAAGAGTGATTTATACCAACAATTATCACGAAAGGTGCCTAATGAAAAAAATTATTATGTTGTCAGTGCTTGTTCCTTTGTTTTATTCATCTTGTGCAGGCAGAAGCTCGGATGATCATTTCCTTACCCCTGAAGAGGCCATGAGAGAGCGTTCGATTGCTAAAAAAATAAACGACAAAATTCATGAGGAATTACAAGCAGAAGGGTTTTTTAAGATAGCCTCCAGCCAAAAGTATGATCCAGAAACCTTGATTTATGATAGCTACTCTACAATTTTGTACCACTATACAGCTATCGATGAAGCTAGAAATGTTATATGCAGAGTTATAAAGGAATATCTGATTGCCTATAACAATGACGAGCTTATTCTCCCTCTGTTGCATAACAAGCCTATTACTACAGATAACTTGCATATTTCCGTCTATTTTTTTGATAACGACCACGATCCTTTGCCGGGGCCCTATATTTCTCATGTAGAGTGTGTGGATGGCGAGATTGCCTACTATGTACTTAACGATGATGAAGTAAGTGAGCAAGTATGGAATGAGTGCTATGAGGAGGTGCGGTCACTTACACCTAGCAAAGCAGCAACTGCTGAGCCTTTATAGGCGCTCATATCGCATCGGGGTCAGACCCGTTAATCCGTTAATCTTGAAGATTGACGGATTAACGGGTCTGACCTCATTTTTTTTCTTTAAAGCAAAGACCATCCAAATACGCTCCAAGTCTCTATAAACCTATCGGAGCCAGGGCTGGGCGATTCGCTCATTTTCTTGCACTAAAAAGATGGATAACCAATAATCTTACTATGCTTTATTTATGCTGTTTATTTTTTCTTGTAAGTCCGGTATGGAATATGAGTCTCACAGAAGTGAGGGAGAAGATCAATGATCGAATCATGCAAATTGATGCACCTCAACCGCAAGTTGCCAAGGTAATTGATACACAGGTTGGGACCATTCCAATACGGCTATACATGCCCAATAAGACAGGCATTGTGCCAATTATTATGCTAATCCACGGCGGTGCGTGGGTAGCAGGCAGCATAGACACTCACGACAATCTTGGGCGCTACCTTTGTAGCAACACAGACTGCGTGGTTCTTTCAGTGGGATACTCTCTTGCTCCGGAAAGTAAATTTCCCGTTCAACTTGAACAATGTTATAGTGCATTATTATGGGCGGTAGAACATGCTAATGAATTTTCTGGCGATTCAAAGGGTCTTGCAGTAGTAGGCGATAGCGCCGGAGGGAATATGGCAGCAGCTCTTTGCTTAATGGTAAGAGATAGAAAGGGACCAAAACTACGCACGCAAGTTCTTATAAATCCAGCCCCCGATCTTTCAGCCAACGTAGATGACTTTTTTGAATGGCAAGCCCAGCAATACCTTACAAACTCAACCGACATCAAAAATCCCTATGTTTCACCTGGCATTGCAGACAATGTAACAGATCTGCCCCCAGCGTACGTTATTTTAGCTGAAAAAGACCCTCTAAAACCATCCGGCGAGGCCTTTGCAAAACGTTTGCTTACTGCGGGCAATCCAACTGTGATTTTCTGCCAACCAGACACAGACCATCTAGCAGGTAATGCTGCGCGAGCATCCTTGCATGCTTTGCCATCATTAACAGCTGCTGTGAATGCCCTTAAAGGTGCCTTCCACTCCAATCCTTAACGCTTCTAACCCAAGCCGTCACAATAATCGAGGCCCGGCCTGGGCTGTCAACTATTTGGAAATTTTAAAATACTATAACTTTTAAACTTGCTTCTATAAGTATTCCATCAAGAGCTTTGAATATTTAACGATAACACCATCCTGATAACCAGCTAGCTAGCTCTGATTTTTTAACATTT
>JBGSSB010000033.1:0-4135 GCA_041737255.1 Chlamydiales bacterium
GTTCCCCTCAAACTCCCCCTACTAATCGTGCAAAAATGCATTATAAATAAAAGTTTGCTATAATAAGGATAGCTAAAAGCCGGAGTAAACCCGACATTTCAACTTAGCCAAAATACCCGACATTTCTACTTTGCCCTAACACAGGTAAATATGTTTTTTTAGAAATAGTAGTATTTAGATCAAGACGGGTCTACTGTATTTAGGATGGGAGCTAGTCACATGAGAAATGCACTATCCTTCCCACTTAAAATAAATTACATGTTTATCTAGGTGGAAATTGCCACCTGAAAGGCAAAATAGTGTGAAAAGTATGCAATAATGTCGAATTTGAAATTCCATCTTATTCCATTTTTTGATATCCTATGTCGCACATAAGTAGGATTTTCCCCATGTTTACCGCATTGTCGGATACATTTCGTACAGTATTTACTAAGCTCGCTGGGCACAAAAAGCTCTCTGAAGATAACATCTCAGAGGGATTAAACGATGTGCGCCTTGCATTATTGGAAGCTGACGTGCAGTATGGTGTAGCCAAAACCTTTATCAAACGTGTTAAGGATAAGGCAGTTGGGGAAAAAATCATCGATTCAGTAAGTGCCTCGCAGCAGTTTGTGAAGATTGTTCATGATGAGCTAGTAGCTCTTATGGGCAACACCGAAGATGAGCTTAAGTTCTCTAAAAGACCTGCCTGCATCCTTATGTGTGGTTTGCAAGGATCCGGAAAAACAACGCATACCGTTAAGCTTGCTAACTTTATGAAGAAAAAGGGCCGCTTTAAGAACCCTTGTGTTGTCGCCTGTGACCTGCAAAGACCCGCAGCAAGAGAGCAGCTTAAAACACTAGCTGCTAGCTGCCAAGTAGCCTGCTTTAGTCAAGATACAGTACACGACCCAATCCAACTGGCAAAAAATGCCCTAGCAAAAGCTGTTGAAAATGGTTGGGATCTGATGATTTTTGACACAGCCGGCCGCCTTCATATTGATGAACTGCTCATGGCAGAGCTTGAAAAGATGAAGCAGCTGATAAGCCCAGAAGAGGTCCTTTTAGTAGTTAACGCCGCAACAGGACAGGATGCTATTAAAACAGCCTCAAGCTTTAATGAGCGGCTAAAGATTACAGGTACAGTGCTTTCGATGCTCGATGGCACATCCCGCGGCGGCGCGGCTATATCTATTCGCGAAGTAACCGGAATGCCCATCAAGTTTGAGGGTATAGGCGAAAAGATTGAAGATATCCAGGTGTTTAACCCAACCTCTATGGCCGACCGTATCCTAGGCATGGGTGACACGATAAACCTCGTGCGAAAAGCCGAAGAGTTTATCGACCAAAAAGATGCCGAAGCGATGGAAAAAAAGCTGCGCACAGCAAGCTTTACCTACGAAGATTACCTAAAGCAGATGCAAATGGTGAAGAAGATGGGTTCTATGAAGAGCCTACTTGGTATGTTGCCTGGCATGTCTAAGCTAAAAGAGTTAGATATCGACGATAAAGAAATATTTAAAGTTGAAGCTATTATTTTATCTATGACGCCCGCCGAAAGACGGGAAAAGTGCGAGCTACATATGGGTAGACGACGTAGAATCGCCCGCGGAAGCGGTACTTCACTAGATGATGTAAATCGCTTGTTTAAATCGTTTAAACAGGCAAAACAGTTTTTTAAAAATGTTCCTAATATGAAACAACTCGAGAAAATGCTCGGAGGAAGTGTATGGCGTTAAAGATAAGACTTAGAAGTCAAGGTGCAACAAATCGTGTAATGTACCGCCTAGTAGTAACAGATAGCCGCTCACCAAGAGATGGCAAATATATTGAAGCTTTGGGTTATTACAATCCATTTGGCAACGACGAAATAAGCCGTTTAAGCTTTAAGTCAGACCGTGTGCAGCATTGGATTAACAATGGCGCTATTTTAAGCGAATGTGCAGAAAGCTTGATTAAGCAATCAGCACCAGCTATTATCGAAGCTCTAAACCAGCGTCGTGCAACTGCTGCTGTTAAAAGACGTCAAAGACGCGCAGGAAAGGCGAAATAGTTTTTCTTGGACATTGATGTACTGTGCCTATTTCCTGATTTTTTCTCAGGGCCTCTTGATGTAAGCATGATCAAGCGAGCCAAAGATAAAGGGCTACTTACAATCAATGTTACAGATATCCGTCAGTTTTCCACCGAGCGTTTTCGCAAGGTGGACGATAGACCCTACGGCGGAGGACCAGGAATGGTTATGATGGCAGATCCGGTAGCATCGGCGATTAGGTCTTGTAAAAGACCCGATACAAAAACGATCTACCTGTCGCCACAGGGGGCGCCCCTTACTGCGCAAAAGTGCAGAGAGCTGGCAAAAGAAAAGCACCTTATTTTGCTTTCAGGGCATTATGAGGGCATCGACCAGAGAGTGATAGATAGCGACGTAGATGAAGAAATAAGCATTGGCGACTATGTACTTACTAATGGAAGTTTAGCAGCACTTGTACTGCTCGATGCTGTGGCTCGATTTGTGCCTGGTGTATTAGGGGATGAAGATGCTAACCTGTATGACTCATTTGAGCAAGGGTTACTAGACTGGCCGCATTATACCCGGCCGGATGAGTTTGAAGGTAAAAAAGTGCCTGCAGTACTGATTTCTGGCGATCATGCAAAAATCGCAAGCTGGAGACTACAGGCAGCACAAGAGAAAACACAAAAAGTTCGCCCTGATCTCTGGCAAAAATATATAAGTGGCCAGAAAAGCTAGGCATAAAGTTACTATAGGAGAATTACTCATGAGCAAACATAGCTTGATTCAAGAAATCGAACAAAAGCAAATGAAAACTGACATTGCTGATTTTAGCGTAGGCGATACTGTCGCTGTTAAGATTCGTATTGTTGAAATAGGCGGCAAAGAGCGCTTTCAGACTTTTCAAGGTACAGTAATCGCACGTAGCGGAACTGGCATATCAGAGACATTCTCTGTGCACCGTATCGCTTATGGCGAAGGCATGGAGCGCGTATTCTTCCTACACAGCCCACTAGTTGCAAGTATCGAACTTGTACGTCGTGGTAGTGTACGTCGCAGCAAACTCTATTACCTACGTGGCACTTCTGGTAAGGCATCTAAAGTTAAAGGCCACTTCGGCTCGGCTTCATCTAAAGCACATGATGAGTCAGTTGAAGCTGCTTCTTTAGAGAACGCAGCAGATGTCTCAGCTTGAGATATTTGACCTATTAGATAAATCTCCCTCGGCTGATTCTGCAAAGATGCTTGAAGAGGCACAACTAACGCATGAGATTGCGTTATGGAAGTGCGGCTTTAAGCAAATAGCCGGGGTAGATGAAGTAGGACGAGGGCCACTAGCGGGCCCTGTCGTTGCCTGCGCCTGCATCCTCCCCAAAGGCGTCGTTTTTCATGGTATAAAAGATTCTAAAGTCCTTTCTTGCAAAGAGCGCAAGCGCTTGGCTGAGTACCTTACAACCAGGCCTGATGTCAAGTGGGCTATTGGCATTGCCTCTGCCCAAAAAATTGATGAAGTAAATATTCTACGAGCTACGCTACTTGCTATGAAAGAGGCTGTCGAGGCACTTAGCCTGCAGCCAGACTTTGTCCTTGTTGATGGCCGTGACACCCCTCCAATTACCCACTCTAAGCGTGCTGTAATTAAAGGGGACACAGTAAGCCAAAGCATAGGAGCTGCCTCAATCATTGCTAAAGTATATCGCGATGACCTGATGGACCAGTACCATGCACAGTATCCCGAATATGGCTTTGAAAAGCATAAAGGGTATGGCACAGCCTATCATCGCAGCGCCATCCAAAAATATGGCCTTACACCAATTCATCGCCGCACTTTTGGTATCGTAAAAGAGCAAGCGGCTCTCGAAACTCCAACTCTCTTTTAAGTTTTTTAAATAATCTGTCTTTTGTCCAATACCGTTCACTTAAGCTCTCAATGATTAAAACGATATCGGGGTCAGACCCGTTAATCCGTCAATCTTTAAGGATATCGGGGGCAGACCTAGGGGGTTGATTTAAGGGCTTTTTCAAAGAATGGCTTTTATGCAAAACTTGCCCTTGAGCGAAGCTCTCTGGAGTGTCGGTGCAGTAATGCACCGCTCTCATTTTTAACCGAGACTTTTTCATAAAAAGACTCGAGGCTAGAGA
>JBGSSB010000055.1:0-11894 GCA_041737255.1 Chlamydiales bacterium
GTGAAAATCGTCTCAAACAAATGCCTAGATCACTGGTTCGAAACTAAGAAATGGGTGAAGTTAGCATGAAGAGCCGTGTACGAGAACCGTACGCACGGTTCTGTGAGAGGTCGGGGCCTCTGGCCCCTCCTACTCGGCGGTGTTATGCGGTAGAAAAATCTAACTGCGGTAGCAGTGTAAGGGCTCAGAATTTTACGAAAAAATTATTCCAAGTGATTCTTAATAATAGCACCCATGTAAGAATAAAGGTGTACTTGGACATCGGGTAAAATCAAAAAGCATCTCTGTTTCGTGGATTAGATTAAATAAAAACAATGTACTCTGTGAGAATAGGGCGTAAAATTATTGTTCTACACAGTGAAAAGGTAAATATAATGAAAAGATTTTTACGAGATTTATTATTTACCAGGAAATATTTTCTGTATTGAAAGGTCTTTATATTCACGCCAAATTACACTGCTACCGCAGTTAGGGTGTTTTTTTGCATGATACTCCACGTTCCATTTTAGGCCTGCCGGCCTGACATTGCACGCGGGGCTACCCACTAAACACTGCTACCGCAGTTAAAGAGGCAGCAGTCAATATGGTGCCAACTTAAGAGAATTTAACAGCATTTTCAGCGTGATGAGGCTGAGGACAAAGCATTCAAACTTAATGCAATTTTCCTTAAGTTGACACCATTGGGGCCGGCTCCAAGTATTGGTGATGGTGCGACAGAAGTCGGAATACTGTTTTATTTTTAAATTATTTTGGCCTTGATAACAACCTTTTCGGCTGATGCTCCCATGTTGCTCACTAGGCTTAAGAATTCTCGGAGTACTTTTTCTTGTTTTGGCTGGGGTTTATAATGCCCACTCGCAAGTTTAATTTTTACAATTTGTTGGTCTTTGATTTTTATATTTCCTGGGCAAAATACCGGCGCTCCCGCAAAAAACGAAGTGTGATGAAAACTACCCCTTACTTTTTTGCCCGCCAATAGCATTTTCCTATTTTTATCTTTACCCAGAGCAAAAATGTATGTTCCATCCTCCGGCTTTTTACCACCTATTAAAATACCTTCTTCAGAAAAAGTTACATCGTAGTTTATACGTTCTTTAGAGCGCAAATAGGTAACACTTTTTTCTCTTAAAGAACCAGATGAAGATTTATCAGAAATAAATGATTGCAAGCTGCTTTTGGTCTTACTTTCACTCCATTCTTTCTCAATTTTTTTGGTATTTTCCGGATGGGGGTGTACTTTTTTACTTTTATCTAAAATACCAGCAGTTTCTGCCCCATAATCGGTGCAAGCAAAACACATCCCAGATATAAGACACAACCGATCCCTATACCCTTCAAGTTCTTGTGGATGTTTTTTGGTCCAACTTCTTATAGAAAGTTCATTCAATGCTCTACCAGCAAACTTCCACAATCTATCTTCAGCATTACTTGGAAAGGTTATTGAAGTTTTCATGATAGACACAATTGTTTTAGATGAGAACTCTTTTAATTTGAGAGCCCAGGTATTTGAAGGGCAATCAAATAGCTCTTTTCCTGCCCCGGATAATTGTGTGACATTCATGATTTATCCTTGATTTCCATATTTGTGAGAATACCAATCGATATGTAATTAATCAAGATTTACACATGGCCCTCATCACTCTCGGATGAAAGAGGTCGTTCGCTAAAACGGTCTGGCTTCAAGTGACTGGATTTAAATAGGATATGCAGGATCACAAAGGCGCCAGGATAAAAATAATATGTAATAGTCATGACTTAATCTGACACTTTATGTAAACTGGCTGCAAGTTCAGCAGCCATCAAAACACGAGGTGTCACAAATATGAACGCACAGCAAAAAGTTATTAAAACTAAACTTGGTCTTCTTAAGCTTGCGGAAACATTAGGGAATGTTTCTCAAGCATGTAAGATTTTCGGTTATTCTAGAGATAGTTTTTACCGTTTTAAGGAGTTGTTCGATGCAGCAGGAGAGCAGGGGCTTCAAGAAATTAGTCGCCAAAAGCCTTGCTTCAAAAACCGTATCGACAAACATATCGAGGATGCAATTGTTGAGATAGCTCTTGAACAACCTGCATTTGGACAGCATAGAGTATCTAATGAGTTGAAAAAGCAAGGGATGTTCGTCTCGCCAGGAGGGGTTCGCTCAGTTTGGCAACGTTACAATCTTGAGACATTCTCTAAAAGATTAAAGGCTCTTGAAACAAAAGTAGCCCAGGAAGGCGTTATCTTAACCGAGAGTCAGCTAGTAGCACTAGAGAGATCTAAAGATGAAAAAGAGGCTCATGGTGAGATTGAAACGGAACACCCAGGGTATCTAATCTCGCAAGATACATACTATGTAGGAACAATCAAAGGTGTAGGCAGAATCTATCAACAAACAGTTATTGATACCTATTCAAAGGTAGCGTTTGTCAAGCTTTATGACCGGAAAACTGCTTTGACAGCCGCAGACATGCTCAATGATGTAGTTGTTCCATGGTTTGATGAGCAAGAAGTAAAAGTTTTACGAGTTCTTACTGATAGAGGAACCGAATACTGCGGTAACAGGGATTATCATGAGTACACTCTATATCTTACAATAGAAGAAATAGAGCATAGCCGTACGAAAGCCTATCATCCTCAGACGAATGGAATCTGTGAAAGATTTCATAGAACTATACAGAATGAGTTCTACTGTACAGCCTTCAGGAAGAAGGTCTACAACAGCCTGGAGGGACTGCAAAATGATCTGAATACATGGATTAAGCAGTACAATGAGGAACGTACTCATACAGGGAAGTATTGCTATGGCAAGACCCCTTTGCAAACTTTTTTGGATGCA
Organism: Chlamydiales bacterium; assembly: GCA_041737255.1. Taxonomy (GTDB): domain Bacteria; phylum Chlamydiota; class Chlamydiia; order Chlamydiales; family FEN-1388; genus SZAS-7. Next base: position 2,822 of record JBGSSB010000055.1, read on the forward strand.
AAAAAAATTGCACAAGCTAAAATGCTAGATAGCTTATATCTTACAGCTTCAGTTGATGAAGGATAAGTAGTATGTGTCAGATCAAGTAGTGTCTAGTACAAATAATAGTTTGCGGTTTCTTTTGTATCATGCATATCCTGCCCGCGCTAGCGAATCCTGCGTATCATGTTCCTTTCTGTTGTAAAGACCCTTGAAACAACTATTCCAGAAGATCATCAAACACCACCACTACCAAAACACAAGGCCGTTTTTAACTAAAAGCTCGGCGATGAGGATGGCTCCCCCTGCGGCGCCTCGCACGGTGTTGTGAGAGAGGCAAACAAACTTGTAGTCTAGGATTTCATCGGGGCGTAGCCTGCCAACGGAGACTGCCATGCCACGATCAAGGTCGCGCTGGAGCTTTGGCTGGGGTAGGTCATCTTCTTCGAAATAATAGAGGGCTTTTTTAGGTGATGAGGGTAGCCGTAAATCATCTATTGGCGAGACAAAGTCTTTAAAGGCATTTTTCACCTGCTCAATCGTTGCTTTTTCTTTAAGCTTTACCGACACAACCTCAAGGTGACCATCGGTAACAGGAACACGCGTGCAGGTAGCTGATATCTTCATTGGGTAGGGCTCTATCTTGCCATTATTTATTGTTCCAAGTATTTTGGCAGGCTCTTCAACAAGTCTTTCTTCTTCGTTTGAAATAAAGGGAATAACGTTATCAGAGATTGCCATGCTAGGAACGCCAGGAAAGCCAGCACCTGATATCGACTGCATCGTCACTACATTTATTGCTTCAATGCCAAATTCAAGCTGTAAGGGTCTAAGGGCTAGCATAAGTCCTATAACGGCACAGTTTGGCTTTGCGATAATCATTCCCTTATTTGGAAATTTTTGCTCTTTAAGAAGCTCAAGATGCTGAATATTTACCTCAGGAATAAAAAGTGGCACCGTTGGGTCCATACGGTGGCTTCGGGCACACGAAATCACAACATAGCCTTTTTGAGCAAACTTTTGCTCTATTTCACCTGCAATAGCTCCATCCAAACATGAAAAGACGATCTTGCAAGGCAGATCAGGCTCTGGAGCCATAACTTTTAAATTTTGGATTTCATCGGACAGCTGGGTAGCCATGCGCCACTGCACAGCTTCGCGGTAGGTTTTGCCTTGCGACTTTTCGGATGCAGCAACTGCTGTCACATCAAACCACTGGTGTTTGTCGATGAGGGTTAATAACTTTTGCCCAACGCTTCCTGTTGCACCAAGCACGCCAACAGGTACGCGGCGCCTTTGATGTAGCTCTTGGTTTGTAAGGTCTTGGATAAACTTATCTCGTGAGTCTTGGTCGTTCATATCGTCATTAAGCGTCATAGTTATCCTTATGTTCTAAGTAATCAACAAGCAGCCGCACACCAATGCCCGTTGCATTTTTTGGCCAGTACCCTCTTGCTTCTTTAGCAAAAGCTACCGAGGCTATATCAAAATGAGCCCAAGGCACATTTTTAACAAACAGCTCAAGAAACTTGGCGCAAAGTATTGAACCAGCCTTTGGCGTTGCAGAGTTTTTAACGTCGGCAATATCCGATTTTAGCTGATCTTTGTATTCTTCATAAAGAGGCATTCTCCAGGCACGCTCATGAGTTCTTTGCCCTGCAGAAAAAAGCTGTTGGGCCAAAATATCACTATTAGAAAAAAGCCCCATAAGCTCACCTCCCAAAGCTGCCCCAATCGACCCTGTAAGAGTGCCGATGTCAATAACACGCTTTGGCTGCAAGGCATCTACAGCATAGCTTAAGGCATCTGCTAAAACAAGCCTGCCTTCGGCATCGGTGTTGTTAACCTCAACAGTTATGCCGCTGCGAGATTTATAGACATCGCCTAGTTTGTAGGCCTGGGCACTTATAGCATTTTCACAACATGGGATAACAGCCGTTACATTTATGGGCAAGCCAAGTGCTGCTATTGCCTCAATAGTAGCTAAAGATACTGCAGCTCCACTCATATCACTTCGCATGCTGAGCATACCATCGGAGGTCTTTAACTTTAGGCCGCCTGTATCATACGTTATACCCTTTCCTACTAACACGGTAAGATCAGCCGAGACTGGATCTCCCTGATACGAGCAGATGATAAAAGCAGGGTCAATGGCTGCTCCTCTTGACACGGCAAGTAAAAGGCCCATGTTTTCTTGTTGAATCCATGCCTTGTCTTTGATGTCTGTTGTAATACGAGGAAACTCTTGGCTTATCTCTTTTGCAAACTGTGCAAGGTACTGCGGGGTAACATCGTCGGCATTGCCATTTATAAGATCACGGGCGCGGTGTACTGCTGTTATCACTTTTTGTGTACGGTCGGCAACCTTTGCCATGAGGTGAACTTCGGAGCCAATGAGGGTAATTTCATCCAAAATAGCATCATCTGATTTATCAGATTTATAGTGAGTAAAGTGATATGCTGCCAAAAAAAGCCCTTCGAGCATTGCCTTTAAAGCAACCTCGTGAGGGATCGCTTCAAACTCTGGCACAAGAATGTTCAATGATTTGCACGTATGCTTCATGCAGGCTTTAGCGACAGCTGCGTAGCTTTGTCTCAAACTCTCAGGGCTGCAGCTATCTTTTGGGCCAAGGCCCAGCAAAAATATACGCTTTTCTTGGGGCTCATTAGCCCAGACACATACAATTTGTCCAAGATTTGCGGTAAAATCATGCGCATGTATTGGTGCAAGGCAGACATCTTGCAGACGACCCAAATCATCTCTTTTATATTCATCCTTAAAAAAAGCAACAACTAACGCATCACTCGGCTCGCGTTTATCAAGATGACCTACAGTATGAATAAGCATAATACAACCTTAACATCAAAAGCCTATTGATACTCTGTTTACAGCTGTTTTGTAAAGGACAAATCGCAATTTATTTGGCAGGCTCTTTTTCAAGCCAGCTTGCACAAGATTTTAAAAAGGATTTTAGATCGTGCGGACCTGTTTGGGCAATTTTATAGATTTTCTGCATATCTAAATCTTCAACAACGCTTCGTATTCTTTACGAATAATAGGGCCGGCGTCACACCAGAAATGCACTGCCTCAAGCCAAAATTTTTCGTATTCACCCTCAGTTTTTTCATATATCTTTGAGCCATCTTGAGTAGCTCGAAATCGCAACAATCCATTTGCCCTTGAAAGATCTACTAAATCGACATCGTCAGTACCAAGAAGGATTACCAAATCTGTATGAAAAGCTGTACTATCAAAACCATCTTGCGCAATATAACCAAAATCCCAGTCAGATTGCTCCGTAGCATCCGTTCGCGCTCTTGAGCCAAATAGCAAAAGAAACCGGATCTTAGGGTATTTTTTGACACAGGCGACAATTTGTTGAAATAAAATACTATCCATACACTTACTCTATCATACCACTACTATATACCAAAACAAGATTAGTCTTTAGATGACCTAAACAATGCCACAAAGCGCTCAAAAAGCTTTTTAGTCAAGTTATCTGTCAGTAATGGACGATTAAGCATCTCTTTAGGTGCAGCTGAAAAACTATAGCCTATCCCAGAGAGTCCATGTACAAAATGCTCTTTAAGCAGTGGCACATTTGAGGTGGCAGTTTTTCTTGTGCAGGAGCCAGCAGAAACTAGCTTCCAGGACCCTATTAAAAAACGACTGATGTTAGCTGTGATATTATGTAGATCATTAGGGTCGGCAAGCTCGGAGTTGAAATTTGCCCCTTGCGTGATTCGAACAATCATGTGCACCGTGTTATTCTCTATAGCGACATCCCAAATAGTTGTGTGCATGTTTGTGAGGTTGGCACCACCTACAAACTGCTTTAGGCGCTCTTTAATATTCTCATCTGACATTTGAGGCTCAGCAAATCTGGATACAATCTCTGATCTTGCTACACTGCACACCCAAAGCGAGCTTACCCCAGTTACAGCCACTTCATCCCACAGAGGTTTTTTTTGTGGTTTCTTAAATACCTGGTTATGGCCTGTCGATCCATAAAAGGAATCTACAGCCACCGTCTGGCATGTGCCATCGGGCAAAGTCTCTTTTACAGCAAATGGAGCATTTGTAGCCTCATCTACATAAAGCTCAGATACTGCTGCAGTACGCACATTAAAGGTGTTTGGATATTTTTTACTTAGATGGGCTGTAATCTTTTGATCGGTATTGGGGAAAAACTTTCCGTCACCTAGCACCTTAAGGCCATATAAGGGCACGTCATCTCTAAGCAGTGTATTTACTCTTAGCTCATCTGGGCTCAAATACTCTGTTTGAATGCCAAGCTCACTCCAAAGTTTGCGCTTTTTATCGATACCTTCTTTGTCTGGTGACCAAATAAGACGCCAGCTTAAAGCAAACGTAGGCTCATTGCCAGTGGCTTCAATCTCATCACTTAGCGCTTTATGAAAGGCAATCGATGAGCGAACTGCCTCACATTGCCAGAGGTCATCTTCTGATACGCCGTTTTTAGAGAGCAGCATATGAACTACCTTAAAGGCCATATTGCGAATGAGCAGAGACACTTTAAGCTTGGAGGCCGGAAAATGAATATAGGAATAGTTGAAAACATCCTCAGGAGGTGCTGGCTTAATAACATGAAAGCTTCCCAATAAAATTTTGGTTAGCTGAAGCGAACTTAGCTCTGGCGTTGTCCACTCAGTCGGGTGAACATGGCCTTGATGGGCCGAATGTGTCGATTTTTTAAGCTGTCCATCGTTAACATAGGTAACTTTTGCTGAAGGGTCTTCTTGTAAAAGCCTCACTGCCTGCATGAGGGCGGGCAGGCCTCCCATAAAATAGTGACCGCTACTACTTTGGCACTCGACAGAGCCTTGGGGTTTTGGAACAACATAAATGGCATTAGGCTCTTTACTCTCATCACTTGTACTGCAATCAGCTAAAAGAGTGGCAACTGCGGCAGTAAATTCAGATACAGGTGTTATCTGCTTATTTTTATGAAATATGAAATCATCAAAACTGGATGTCATAAGCATGAGCCTCTTTACACTATAATTTAATTTTAGGTAATTACATTCTACTTACCAATATTCCCCGCTAATTACAACATTTTTTTTCAATTTACCTGCCTAGTAAAATATTCAGCAACATGATATCAGTAAAAAAACGAGGAGACCTATGACACATGACCTAGCGGGCATAGAAACTACAGGCGAGATAAAAGCTGGTTACGAAGCAATTTTAACACCTGAGGCTCTTACCTTTTTAGCAAAGCTCCACCGAAAATATAACGACGCACGCCTTAGCTTGCTCAGTAAAAGAAAAGAGCGCCAAGCAGCTGTTGATTCAGGCGCGGCTTTGGACTTTCTTGCAGAAACCTCAAACATCAGAAATGACCCCAGCTGGAAAACAGCTCCGCCACCTAAAGACCTCCAAAAGCGCTACGTAGAAATAACAGGACCGATCGACAAAAAAATGGTGATCAACGCGCTTAACTCAGGAGCTAACGCCTTCATGGCCGACTTTGAAGATGCTACATCTCCTACCTGGACAAATGTCATCGAGGGACAGATCAATTTAACTGAAGCTACTAGGCGCTCGCTTTCATTTATAAGCCGCGATAAAAAGCACTATACCTTAAACGAAAAAACTGCCGTTCTTATGGTGCGCCCTCGAGGTTGGCACCTAGATGAAAAGCACCTACTCATCGATGGCACACCTATTTCCGCATCGATATTCGACTTTGGCCTCTATTTTTTTCATAATGCACATCAGCTACTCCACAGCAATACAGGCCCCTACTTTTATTTGCCAAAACTTGAAAGCCACTTAGAAGCTAAACTTTGGAACGATATTTTTATTTCTGCACAAGAAGCACATGGCATACCTAAGGGCACAATACGTGCTACTGTACTTATTGAAACAATAGCCGCCGCTTTTCAGATGGAAGAGATACTCTACGAGCTAAAAGAGCATATCTTAGGCCTTAATGCCGGGCGCTGGGACTATATTTTTAGCATCATCAAAACATTTCAGGCTAAACAAGGTTTTGCTCTGCCCGATCGCGCACAAATCACCATGGCAGTCCCCTTTATGCGAGCCTACACCGACCTACTCATCCAAACATGTCACAAGCGAGGCGCCCATGCTATGGGAGGAATGGCGGCTTTTGTCCCTAGCAGAAAAGATGCCCAAGTCAATGATACTGCCTTACAAAAAGTGACCGAAGACAAAGTTCGTGAATCTAAAGATGGCTTTGACGGCACCTGGGTAGCACACCCAGACCTTGTACCTATTGCCATGGATGTCTTTACCAAACATCTACAAAATCGCCCCCATCAAAAAGAAGTTCTACGAGAAGATGTCAAAAACGCAAACCAGACTATGGTAGATTTTACAATACCAGGTGGCACTATTACCGAACCTGCGCTACGACAAACCATAAGCGTCTGCTTGCAGTACCTAGAGGCATGGCTACGAGGTCAGGGAGCCGTTTGCCTGTTTAATTTGATGGAAGATACGGCTACAGCCGAAATTGCACGAGCCCAAATCTGGCAATGGATCCATGAGCCAACAGCAAAACTAGATGATGGACGCCTAATCGACACCAACCTTTTTAACACGCTGGCCGCAGATGAGCTCAAAAAAATCCGCACAACCATTGGTAAGGATGCTTATGCAACAAGCAAGTTTGACCAAGCAAATAAAATTATCGAAGAACTTGTCACAAACAAACACTTTGATGAGTTCCTCACCCTTGGTGCGTACCAATACCTTGAGTAGTGAATTTGTGGTAATTTCATTTCTAGAATAGGGATCCGAGCCAGGGATGAAACAAAGGATACTTTTTGAAGAAAAATACTGTTTTTCCCGCGGGAGCGGGAGTAGTGGGTAGCCGCGCGTATAATGGAAGGCCGGTAGGCCTATAATGGAACGTGGTGTTATAGGATAAAAAATACAAGAGCTGCGGTAGCAGCGACAATCTAAAGTATCGCTGCTACCGCAGCTCTTGTCGTTATAATAGGCTCCAACCCCAGGTTCCATTTCAGGCCGACTGGCCTTTTATTACACGCGGGGCTATCTACTGCTCCCGCTACCGCGGGAAAAACAAAACAGAATTTAGGGGGAATAATTTACAAATGCTATTTTTTAAAAATGTCGATTTGTTTGACCCCAACCGGCCCTTGTAGTTTACTGACAAAAAACTTCAGGGACAATAGCTTCTACGTATACGTTATTTTTTTCTAGCTCATCACAAAGCACACCCCAGTATTCAGTTTCTAGCTTATTGCATTTGAGTTGATAATACTGGCGCATCATTACCGCGGCTTCATACGTATACTTTTTTGCCAGTGCCCGTTGTAGATATTCTGCCGACTCTTCTTCGGTCATCAAAAAAACATCAGGGGCGTTAATACATCCTGCCAGCAATAGCAAAAGCGTATCAGGTGGGTCTTGAAGTGCATCGTAGGCTTTTTTGTAACAACTATACTGCTCGGCATATTCACTTACAAGCCCACACATATCCCCTAAAAAACATCAAGCTTCCAGTCTGCATTCCACTCATGCGGAAAATTTTTTCTGATTGTTTTTGCTAACTCTACTGCATACTGTTGCGCAGCATCATCAAACATGTTTTTATGAAACAACTCATATGAAAGGCGCAAAGACTCTTCAAACGAAAGAATCGCACAGAGCTGTTCATGGGAGTATTGTTGAATAAGTATAGGCCACTGCTTTTGTGCTACTAGCTGGTTTAACTCAAGAGTATTCATTTACAGTAAGATCCAAATTTTGTTATTTCTAAAGGTTGATGTTTCTGCAAAATCCGACCTTTAAAGACTACATTTTTAACAGCCTAAAGGGCGGGTTTTAAAGGCCCAGCCCTTTGGCCTGATAATATGTCCGTGGACAATTGTTGCACCTTAATCTTTGCATGAAAATGAGCGTAAATCAACCCCCTAGGCCCGGCCCAGGATGTTCTTTTAGGCAGCTTTGAATGAACAAATTTCTAGTTGAATTCCGTCGTGGAATGCTTTTTGAGCCATTTCTAAAATGACCTGAGTGGTGTGCTCATCGAGGTATTCTTCGCCACAATTTGTGCAAATTTGTGCAGGAACTTGTTTTACGACAAACAACATGCCGTAACGTTCAAGTGTTACACTAGTGAATCCCTTATTTGTAGTTCCATCTTTACAGATTACACAGTTCATTCTCTTTCCTTTCTTGCATCAAATTGCTTGTTCCATTCCACCGGAGATGGCTCGTATGCAGTAATAATCATTGTTTCATTGATTTCATTATTTACTGCTATAACTAAGTGGATTGGACGATTTTCGATCCAGCCTAACAAGAGATAGCTCGGGTATGGTCTATCATCAAGGTACTCTTTTAAGATTTTTGAATCAAGCAAGACATTTTTTACGTCTTGCAAAGAAATATCACTTTCAAACATTCTTTAGATTGCATGCACTCGAAATGTAAGTTTCAAGGGGAAAATCATATACAACTCTTGATCTTGCGTCAGTCTAACAAACTCAACGATTTGAGGTCAAATAATATAGTTTACTAGAGAAATGGCATGCATTCTAGGCGAGGCACGCGATGTCAAGGCTGGGCTCAATACCGTTCACTTAAACAAAAAACTTAAGTGATTAGAACGATGAAACGATAAAAACGATAAAAAATAAAAAATAAAATCATCTCGATTTACTCAGAAACTTCGAATTTTTTCTTCTTTTCATCGTTCCTATCGTTCTATCGTTTTAATCGTTGAGAGCTTAAGTGAACGGTATTGGGGCTGGGCTTGTTTCATCGGTGTAAAACAGTAAAAAAATGGGCTTTAAAGAAATCGCGGGATACTGAAGAAGACCATCTTTACAATGTCTTTGGATATCTTTTAAGATTGATTCGCGCTCAGAAAACCCAAAATCTCCTTTACACCTTTCATCTTCAACAATAACTCTATTGGCAACTTCTAAAAGAGATATGATCAGAAGTTGTGTTTGAAATAAAAAGAGTGTACCCTCAGTAAGGTTTTCGTCAAAAAACAAATAACAGAGGGTAACTCATGAAAGAGTATGTCAATTTCACAGATAAAGATCATGTACAAACTTTCGA
>JBGSSB010000098.1:0-24578 GCA_041737255.1 Chlamydiales bacterium
TTTTCGAAAGTTTGTACATGATCTTTATCTGTGAAATTGACATACTCTTTCATGAGTTACCCTCTGTTATTTGTTTTTTGTCGAAAACTTTACTGAGGGTGCACTCTTTTTATTTCAAACACAACTTTCGATCATATCTCGGTACAGGCCAATATTATTACAAATTTACTTAAGTTGACACGATTGAGGTCGACCCAAATCACTTTCATTTTATTTTTCTTTTGCATACCACGCTTGAAACGCAGAAAAAAATGTATCAGCTGAAACTTCTCGAAGGCAGGCTCCTGTAGGGCAGGTGCGAAGTTTTGGACATCGCCGCTCAAAGGTGATCCCATATGGGCAAGATCCCTGAAATGACCCGTGCAGCTTGCCCGGGGGATTGTATTTATGACTACTTGACGGCCCAAAAAAGCTAAAGGTAGGACAACTTGCAGTAGCTGCCAGATGAAGAGGCAGTGAATCCATGCTAATGGTAAGCTCCATAGCACTCATTATATGCTGTAAAACCGGCAGGCTTGGCTTATATAGTAGTTCAGACTCCGGAAACTTTTGTACAAACTCCTTCGCTTGGGCTAGCTCTTGCTCGGTACCACACAAAAAAACAAACTTTGGGTTATACGCCTCTTTGCAGCATGCAAGAAAAGCTACAAGAGTCTCAGGTGTCGTCTGCTTGTTTTTCCAGTTAGATCCAGGCGCTATAAGCCATCGCCCTGTAATAGCAGGTAATGGCTCTTGAAGTACTAGTAGTTGGGGGGCCACATCTACTTGGGTGGATTTGAAGTAGCTTTCTAGCAAAAATAGATAGTCGCATCGGATATTCTGCTTTGGTGGCGGGTTATACCTGTGAGAATAGCTAAAGCTACTTATTGCCTCAGGGGCCGTTTTAAAACCAAAACCAACCTTGTCGCACGCCTTTGCAAGAAAAGTAATGATGGCCGACTTAACATTACCCTGCAAATCAAATACTGCATCATATTTTTGCTGCCTAAGTTCCCGAGCAACAGAAGCTAAATCTTCCCATGTCGCCTTGCTAATTAGTGATTTACGCCATTTTTTCGTATCTACCTCTATACAGCGCGATACGAAGGGATGACTTTTTACTAGGCTAGACATGCGCTTTTCTACAACCCAGTCAACCTCGCATGAGGGATCTTGCTGTTTTAAAAACTCAATCACGCCATAGGCGTGGATGATATCCCCAAAAGCTGATGTCTTTACAATAAGGTATCGCATTAAAAAACATCCCGTATGCAGGATTCAAAATCTTGTGGGAGCTCACATGCAAGCTCTACTTTTTTTGAGGTTAGAGGATGAACAAAAGCAATTTTTTGAGCATGAAGTAGCACTCTAGGAGCTTTATATGGGCAACGAAAGGTTTTTCCATAGGTATGATCACCAAGTATTGGATGGCCCATACCACTTGTATGAACACGCAGCTGGTGTGTTTTGCCTGTTTTTGGCATAAGACTTAGCAAACTTGCATTTTTTGCGCGCTTTATCAAAAGCCATTCCGTGGCAGCTAAATGGCCATCACGGCTTACCACGCCCCACTTTACGTGCCCCTCACTGCGCTGTATAGGCCCTAGGTAATTTTCGATACTGCCGCTACTATCGCCTACTATACCATCAACTACAGCGACATAGGTTTTTTCTACCAATAGGCTGCGAAACTGCTCGATAAAGTATTTTTTTACATCTGAAGTTTTAGCGCATAGCAATATCCCTGTAGTCTCCTTATCAAGCCTGTGAATAAGCTCTACTTGCCTATTTTTTTTTGCTAAATCTTTTACCAATCTATCGTCGCAAGTAATGCCAGGAGGTTTATTAATCACCACAATTGCATCATCTTCGTAAATAAACTGAATATCTCTGGAAGCCTGTTCAGGAACCTGTAGATGCACCTTTAGACCTGAGATAACTAGGGCCCTATAGCGTTGTGGACGGCCTTTTATCGTGCAATAGCCCGCATCTATCCACCCCTTAATTTTTCGCATCGACAGGGCCTTATCTTTAAGGCGTCCCTGCAAAAACTGCAAAAGGGTTACATGGGCTTCTCGGGTAGAGACTATCCACTCATACTGCATAAAATTGGCTTAAAAAACGCATATCATTTTCTGAGAAGAGGCGTATGTCATGAATGCCAGATCGCAAAGCTACCATACGCTCAACGCCTAAGCCCCAGGCATACCCTGTATATTTTTCGGGGTCTATCCCTACATTGCGAAGCACCTGCGGATGGACCATCCCAGCGCCCAGTACTTCAATCCAGCCGGTGTGCTTACATGTTGCACAGCCCTTGCCTGAGCAAAGAAGGCAGGACATATCAAGTTCTACGCCAGGCTCAACAAAAGGAAAGTAGCTAGGCCGCAAACGAACTTCAACTTCCTTTTTAAAAAGACGACGAACAAACTCTGAGAGTGTTGAGAGCAAATCTTGCATAGAGACACCCTCATCTACATAAAGCCCCTCTACCTGGTGAAAAAACACATGATGACTTGCATCAATTGATTCGTTGCGAAACACACGACCAGGACTAATGGTACGAATTGGTGGATTTGTGTTTTCCATAACGCGTCCCTGCACATTGCTAGTGTGGGTGCGCAAAACCATTCCTGGAGCAACATAAAAGGTATCTTGCATATCGCGAGCGGGATGATCAGGACTGATGTTTAACACATCAAAGTTGTAGTATTCTGTTTCGATTTCAGGCCCAAGAGCCACTGAAAAGCCCATCGACACAAAGATATCGGTAATTTCATCAAGCATCTGGGTAATAGGGTGCTTGGATCCTGTATTTGTTCTTCTACCTGGCAAGGTAGGATCGATTGTCTCTTTTGAAATTTTATCTTGTAAAACTAGATGATTACACGTTTTAAGTGCCTCTTCAAGGCTTGCTTCGATTTCTTGTTTTAACTCGTTTACAAGCTTTCCCATTAAAGGCTTATCAGCCACTGATACATCTCGAAGTGACTTAAGCTGCTCTTGCACAAGCCCCTTTTTTCCAAGATAGCGTACTTTTAAGGCTTCTAGGTCAACAGCATGCATGCATATTTTAAGTTCTTGATCAAAGGCATGGCGAATTGAATTAATAACTTCTTTCACAGTAAAACCCTCATACTCAAAAAAAAAGCCCGAGCACATTATATGCTCGGGCAAAACACATTCTAAAAAGAGAAACGACTTAGTTTAAGCCGCTAACGCTTTCTTTGCTTCTGTAACAACAGCAGCAAATCCTGTAGGATCAGCAATAGCCATTTCTGACAAGACTTTGCGGTTAAGCTCGCATCCTGCCTTTTTAAGGCCATTGATTAGTTTGCTATAGGATATTCCGTGAATCTTTGCTGCAACACCCAAGCGTGTAATCCAAAGACCGCGAAAATCTCGCTTTTTCTTTTTACGGTGCTTGTAGTTATTTGACAGCGCTGTTGTCACTGCATCAGTCGTCAAGCGTAAGTGGTTTTTACGGTCTCCCCAAAAGCCTTTGGCTAATTTAAATAGCCTCTTTTTGCGACGATGTCTTGCAACTGAATAGGTTGCTCTTACCATCTCATTGCTCCATATTGCTTATACGCCCATGAGACGCTTGTAAGTGGCGGTTTTTGTTTCGCTCACTAACGCGGGTCTTGATAAATGGCGTTTTTTATTCGAAGATTTTTTCGTTAAAAGGTGGCGCTTGCCAGGACGTCGGCGCTTCAGCTTACCTGTACCGGTCACCTTGAATTTGGCACTAATTGCCTTAACTGTTTTCATTTTCGTCACTTTTACATACTCCTTATGAGTGTCATATGCAGATACACGATACCAAGTTTGAGACTAAAGTACAATGTCTTATTTCTTCTTTTTAGTCGCCGGTGCTAACACCGTAGTCATCATACGTCCAAACATCTTAGCTGGGGCTTCACATACAGCCAGTTCGTCAAGGTCCTGGACCAATTTACTGAGGAGACGCGTTCCAAACTCTGGGTGCATCATCTCTCGGCCTCGGAACACACAACTTACTTTAATTTTGTTGCCCTCTTCCAAAAATTTCTTTGCTTGGCGCAGCTTGACATCTAGGTCATGCTCTGAAATGTTAGGACCAAACTTTAGTTCCTTAACTTTCACCTGGTGCTGCGACTTTTTGCTCTCTTTTTCTCGCTTTGTTTGATCATAGCGAAATTTACCGTAGTCAATAATTTTGCATACGGGGGGAACTGCTGTAGCCACAATTTCCACTAAATCCAGCCCTTGCTGCTCAGCAAGCACTAGTGCTTCATGTAGGGTTAAAACCCCTAATTGTTCTCCCGTTTGTGTTACAACACGAACTTTAGGAACTCGAATCTCGTGATTCACTCTCAAGTGTTGGATTTTCCTCCGTTCTAATTTTTTCCATAAACTGCGCCACAGTCATTACGAAAGATTCTGCACATTTCGGCAAAAACCTCACTTGCAGCTCTTGCTTGCTAATCTCCAGCTTACCAATAACAATAACGCAGGCAGCCTTTTGAAGGCTTGCTTTATACATACGTTCACTCAAAGGTGTAGAGCGCATATCCATGTCAACTCTAAAGCCTTCCTGAGTAAGATTTTTGGCAAATTGCTCCGTCCATTTAACAGATTCCTGATCAACGGGCAACAGCCTAATTTGCAAAGGGGCTAGCCAAAATGGCAAAAAGCCCTCTTCCTTTTCTAACATCAACGCCATAATTCTTTCATACGAAAGAACTGGCACGCACTCAATAAGAGGCACTGTCTCATACACAAAGGAAAGCTTAGACAGTGGCCAAGACCTTCCCCTCTGATCTAACACATGAAGTTCAATCTGCGTGGCATCTGAGCGTCTTACCTCGAAGGGGTATCCCGCCGATGTAAGGGCAGAGACAAGCGTTGACTCTTCCTCTTTACCTCGTTGCAACAGCAGAAAATAACTCTGCATATTCAAAATGCTAGCTACTTGCTTCATGAATTGCAATGATGAAATAAGCTCATCTTGAACTTTTAATGGTTGGCAGTGAGTATATTGAGCAAATGATGTTGCATGTTGCACCTGAAATAGCCCATCAGAGTCCTCATATTTGCGAATACTCTCTTGGCAAAAACGATACGGTAGCGATTTTTTTTGAGCTTTGCTGACTTCGTAGAGTCGCTTAACACCCTTTAGTGGGTTTTCACAAAGCATTTCCTTGAATTCTGTTTTACACAGGAGGGCTTTAATCTGCTTTTCAAGCAACTTCTTGCACGCAGCACCTTTTGGGTGCCACACAACTTCATTTTCAACTAGCGAAAGAAGATCAAGTTCACGTGATAAATCAACAGGGTCGTTTTGTTTTGCTCTCTCAACCTGCTTTAAATAATTTTTAAGCTCTTTTTTCTCGTCAAAGGCTACACCGCGAATGCGAACATAGGAATCAGGCAAAAAGAATATTTCATAAAGCGCAAAATTTCGAATTTGCTTGGTTGACTCCAATAGCTCATTAGGGCAGATGTCATAAAAATCACCAACTTTGCACATTGGCACAACATTGCTTGGATACTCAAGACATAGCTCAGCTTGAATTGGCTGTTTTTTTTGTAAAAAAGCACAAGCATTTTGCGGCACCATGCTTAGAGGCTCAAAAGCAATGTCTTGGTGAGCCAATCGACGCATTTGTTCGTTGATTAGTGGCAAAATCCCCGCTTCACAGGGAAATTTTGCTAAGAAATCATACTCGAAGCCCCAGTCAAATGTACGACCCTTTACAGGAATAAGCGTAGGGAGTACTGATTGTGCCGTAACTGCGAGAAGTTTTTCGCATGAAGCATGAAGAATAAGTTTTGAAGAATAATCCATAATAGAGCCTTTTGCAAAACCCGCGACAATTGTTTTTAAAAACCGTGCAAGTCACGAGTTTTGCAAGAGGCTCAATATGGGATATAGCTGACTCGAACAGCTGACCTCCACGATGTCAACGTGGCGCTCTAACCAACTGAGCTAATATCCCCGATCTGACCCATAACATGATAGTCAGCTCACCACATATCTAGCAATAAAAAAGAAAGACACGTACACTTTTACAACGAAACAATGAGATTTATGCGCCCCATTTCACAAAAAGAAATTGCTCACACCCTTTGGCAAATGATCATACAACCAGGCGACACGGTTGTTGATGCAACAGCAGGCAATGGCCATGACAGCCTATTTCTTGCCTCCCGCGCTCTGAAAAACCCGCAAGGCAGGCTTATTGCCATCGATGTGCAGCAGCCCGCCTTAGACAATACCAGGCACCTCCTTAAAGAATTCCCTGAAAATCAAATTACTCTCATAAATTCGTGCCATTCAAAAATAGCTGAGATCACCGATTCTAAAAATATAAAGCTCATTGTCTTTAACTTGGGCTACCTTCCAGGTGGTGATAAATCAATTACTACCAACCTTACCACCACAATCACAGCCATTAAAGCAAGTATTGATCTTATAGCTCGAGGCGGCCTTATAAGCATTATGTGCTACCCAGGCCATGTTGAAGGATCTATAGAAGAAGCGGCAATTATTGACCTATTGACGCAGCTTGACCCCAGGCAATGGAGCATAACTTCGCACAAATTTATAAACAGAAATAAATGCCCCCACTTACTCTTAGCTCAAAGGATGTAGCCACACTATGAAAAAGCACCTTTTTTTATCACATCCCTGCATGCTCGACCATGGCCTAACCTCGCACCCAGAACATAGCTCACGCCTTACGGCTATTTTAGCCGCACTAAAGGCAAGTCCCCACAGTCAATTTCTTGACACTACAATGAGCCGCAAAGCAACAGTAGAGGAACTTACGCAAGTCCACGAAGCCTCTTATGTAAAGTACGTACTATCACTTGATGGGAAAAGAGAAAATCTCGATCAGGAAACCCCTGTAACGCCAGGTTCTGTTACCGCCGCACTAGTGGCTGCAGGCTTAGGGCTAGAACTTGTAGAACAAGTCCTTAGCAATAAAATTGAAAACGGTTTTGCACTGGTACGACCTCCCGGACATCACTGCCTACCTGATGCCGCAATGGGTTTTTGTGTGTTTAATTCTATTGCCATTGCTGCAAAAAAAGCCCTCAGCCAGGGCTTAAAGCGCATTTTAATTTTAGACTGGGATGTCCACCACGGAAATGGTACCCAAAAAATATTTTACAACGATGACCGGGTATTATTTATCGACCTACACCAAGATAACCTTTTCCCTGTGGCCTCAGGGCTACTAAGTGAAAGAGGCATAGCAAAAGGTCTTGGCTACACAGCTAACATCCCCCTGCCAGATTCCTGCCGCGACGACGACTACCTCTACATTTTTGAACAAATTGTAAAACCCCTGGCACGCAAATATCAACCTGAGCTCATTTTAGTATCTGCCGGCTTTGATGCACACGAAAGTGACCCACTAGGCTCCATGAGCCTAACAACAGCTGGCTTCGGCGCTTTATGTGCAAAAACAAAAACTCTTGCCCACGAGCTTTGCAACGGCCGTCTTGTTTTGTTTTTAGAGGGCGGATATAACCCCCCATACCTTGCTGCAAACGTTATGGAATGCATAAACGCTCTTGTAACCCCCCTAACACAGCCCCAAGCCCAAGCCGAAATAGAGCCCTACACCTACGGCATGAAAAACTATATCGAGGAAATCCATGACGCCCTTGTCAAAAAAGCTCCTTGAATCCATTCCTTCTTCTTGGGACAAAGCCGAAAGCTGGTTAGAAGCAACCCTTGTTGCAATCCAACAACTTACGCACAAACAGCTTATGGCAGCTGAATTTACCTCTTTAGAATGGCTCGACATAGCCCAAGAGCCTACATCACCCTTTGGCCTGCACACCTCTGAAAGCTGGAGAAAATTTGTTTTAGCCACCTTTTTAGCCGACACTGCCTCCTACCCAACCCCCACTGATCAGGTAAATTTTGACCGACTACTCTTTATCATGTACAACTTTCCCCAAGGCTTTAGAACCTGGTGGGTAAAGCCACAAAACAGCCCTTGGCTACCTATTGGCTACACAGGCTGGTACCCTATGGTTGAAACGGCATTTACTACATTCAAAGCCACCCCTGAAAGGCTCACAAACCGAATGGTTCTGCCCGCAACTCAAAGCCCCTTTCTCTACCTTTTTAATTTTAGCGTAGCCCCTCAGGCTAAAAAGCTCCCTCTTACAAAAGCCCTCATGACAGCCTATGTCGACAATATCCGCCAGCAAAACCCACAAGGACTTGCCTGCATTACGGTGTCAGAAGATGGCATTAGAGCTGCAAAGCGTCTTGGCATGTTCTACACCGGCTCAATACAAACAAACGGATCTAAAGAAGACGTTTGGATCAGCCAAATAACAAGCTAAAATCAGCCCCAATTCCCCTATTATTAAAATAAAAGTTTGCTATAATAAATTCAGAGAGAACTGGAGGTCGTAATGGAAACACTACTTTTAGCAAAATTTTTTGGGCTATATTTCCTAGCAATTGGATTAGTCTTCTTGATAAACCCAAAAAGAATTTATAGCGTCTATGATAGAATGATAGACAATGATGGATTGCTCTATGTTGGAGGGGTAATCGCCCTTCTTCTAGGGGCCTTTGTTATTAGCATCCATAACATTTGGATTATGGGCTGGCCACTCATTATCACAATTATAGGCTGGCTAAGCCTTGCTAAAGGGTTTGGACTAATGGTCTACCCTGGATTTGCTCGATACTTCAGCCCCCTATTTCGCCAATCAAGCCACCTATTTAGAGCGCTAGGTTTTTTACTTGCCTTGCTGGGCCTATTTTTGACCTATCAAGGATGGATGTAACTAACTATTTGCAACACAAAGGGGGAGATTATGTTAAACCCTACAAGATTAGGTCTTGCTGGAGGTATCCTCTGGGCTGTGTCCCTATTTATCTGCACAATCGTTTCATTCTACACCGGCTATGCTACAGAGTTTTTAACCATACTAGCAAGTGTGTATCCAGGTTATTCAATTTCATGGCTAGGAGCTACCTTTGGAATCCTCTACGGATTCTTAGACGCTTTTATCGGCCTGTTTATTTTGGCATGGATTTATAACAAACTCGGAGGCGGGCAAAGCAACTAAAATCAAAATCCTGCATAGTTAATTTTACACATAGGCTCTTTTTGCAAAAAGCAGAGCCTAGATTAAAATGGCCGCTCCAATAATTTTATATGAAATGCTGTTACCTAACTCTGTGTCTTTGTGTCTTTGTGTTTCAATCATTTTTACACCTCACCCCAATCAAAGGGTTGGACATCTGACAATTTTGATGCCCCCAAAAGAACCATGACTAAACGATCTATCCCCAGAGCCATTCCAGCCCCTGCAGGCAGGCCACACGCAAGCGACTCAAGGAATTTTTTATCAACAGCAACAGATGGCTTACCCATGGCTTCGCGTTTTTCAAGCTCTTCTTCAAAGAGCTTTCTTTGCAGCACCGCATCTGTCAAAAATGGAAATCCATCGGAAATTTCAATCCCAGCTATGTACAGCTCGCTACGTTCAGCCACGTGAGGGTCGTGGGAATTTATAGGAGCAGAGGTCGTTAAATAGGCCGGCCACTCATGCAAAAATGTAGGGACTTTGCGGCCAAGAAAGCCTTGCAACTCTTCGAACAAGTAAGATAACACCAAATATTTATCATGACAAAACGTAGGTGGCAACGAAAGTTTTGCATCACTGGCTGCTAATAAAAGTGCCTCTAGCGAAAAGTCGCCTAAATTTTTTAATCCAAGGTGGGCAGTGAAAGCCTCTCGTACCGTTATGCGCTCCCATGGTGAATTCATAATGTCTATTTCTACACCATTAAAGGCCAAGCTATGCTGCTGAGGGTAGAGTTTGCTAAAGGCTGAGCGTGTAAAGCGGATGACATCCTCTTCAATACTCTCTAGGCTATCATGTGCACGAGCCCATTCAAGCATAGTAAATTCAGAGCTATGGTAGCGCCCACGGTCGTTAGCTCGAAAGTTCTTGGTTAAAGTAAAAAGCTTGTCAAATCCCCCAACGATCATCCGTTTAATCTGATACTCAGTTGACGTCACTAAATAGCCATCGGCTGTCTGAACTGAATCGATATGAACATCTGGACACGTGCCTTTTACAAGCAAAGGCGTTTCCACCTCCAAAAACCCTTGGGAGTAAAGATCA
Source organism: Chlamydiales bacterium (assembly GCA_041737255.1). Classification (GTDB taxonomy): domain Bacteria; phylum Chlamydiota; class Chlamydiia; order Chlamydiales; family FEN-1388; genus SZAS-7. The sequence continues at coordinate 10,135 of JBGSSB010000098.1, forward strand.
TCTCGTACAGCCTGAATCACCTGCTGCCTTTTCCACAAAAGCGTCATGCGCCCTGAATCTTTCCACCGAGTCTGATCCACATTCATACCACACCCTCTTCAAAAGGCATCAAGGATAGCAAGTTCAGTCAATATTCAGCAAACAAGTGGGCAAAGATTCTCTAAAAGCGTATTACCCCCGCTTGCAACACAGACAATAGGCTTTGATGTTCGCGCCTTATAGCGTAAGGCTCCAGCAAGAGCCAAGGCACCTGATGGCTCAACAAAAAGATGGGCGCGATCAAAGGACAGCTTCATCGCCTCTACAATCTCCTCTTCACTCACTGAAATCATTTCATCAACCCACGTTTGCATAAGAGGATAGCAAATAGTGCCTAGCTCCTGAATTTTTATAGCATCAGCAATACTGTTGCTGACTGAATCCATACGAACCTTATAGCCCTTTTTAAAGCTTAGACAGCCATCATTTTCAAGCTCTGGCTCAACACCAATTAACCGAACTTTAGGATTTTTCTTTTTTATTGCCATGGCAATACCTGCGATAAGGCCGCCGCCACCAACAGGGACAAACACAAATTCAGGCTCAATATCTTCTAAAATTTCTAACCCTATTGTCCCCTGCCCTGCAATAACGTCTAGGTTGTCATACGATGGGATTAAGGTAAGCCCCTGCTCTTTGGCAAGCAGGTTTGCAAGCTTCATGCGTGCCTCAGAACCTGGTTCTGCAATAACAACCTCAGCCCCATACTCTTTTGTGCGTGCTACTTTGAATGCAGGAGCTTCTGGTGACATCACAATAGTAGCGGGAATTTGCAGCCGCTTTGCCACTAAGGCAACAGCTTGGGCGTGATTGCCAGTAGAGTAGGCAATAATACCCTTCGCCCTTACTTCAGGCGCTATACGGCTTAGACAAAAAGTAGCCCCTCGGATTTTAAATGATCCCCCAGGCTGCAGACTCTCTGCTTTAAGATATATCTGCTCTTCGCCAAGGGCTATAAGCGGCGTGCGCAAGGCTTTACCTTGAATTACCTTTGCTGCCTCATAAAAGGTTTCAAGCGAAATATCATACATGGGCAATAGGTTGTCTTTTTTTAGGAGGTATATGGTGAGGATGAGTACAGTTGACTTTTCTTGATTTTTCTACAGGGCACGAACTATATCCTAAATAATACAACCCATACCAAACAGCTATAATCACTAAAAATATGAGTAAAAAACGAAAAAGCACGCGGATATTTAGGGCAATCAAAATGAGCGCCACCAACACGATGACCGGAAAAAAAAGATAATGATCATTTTCAAACATCTGCACTCCCCATAACACAAACCTTGAGCTTTAGCCGCAGCCTAAAAAACGACAAGCCTGGCTCATAATGTAGAAAGTACCACAAATAACTAATCTCTGCCCTTTTTGGCTAGCCGTATTAAGTGCCTGCCTCATTGCCTCATCAAACAGATCAAAGCCCTGGCCTACCCCTGCCCTATTGCAAAGGCTTTTTGGGTCTACTGCCTTAGGGTTTTGCCCACGAACGAAAAAAAGATTTTCACTACGCTTTTTTAGAATCTCTAGGCACTCCCCAACATCTTTATCCGCTGAAAATCCGGCAACTACACAAACTGGCTCAGGGATTTTGTCAAAAAGCTTTCTTATTCCCGCAGGATTGTGGGCAACATCTAAAATGACTTCACATGAATTTTTATACATCACCTTCTGAAACCTACAAGGAGCTTTGGCTTCAAGCCCCTCTGCAATAGATCCATCTGAAAGCTGCAGCTGCTGCATTGCGAGGTTCGCTATGGCTCGATTTTCAACTTCATAATCTGAACCTGCTGCTGGCACCTGTATAACAGGGCAACAAAGCGTTTTTGCTCTTGCTATAATGACCTCCAGCTTTGCTTGAGGTCCGATGACACAGGGCACACCAGGCTTTAAAATACCTGCTTTTTCAAAGGCTATTTCGGTTTCGCTACTTCCTAAAATTTCTGTATGATCAAGGCTAACTGTTGTAATGATAGAGCAAACGGGCTCTATAGTATTTGTAGCATCAAGCCTGCCACCAAGGCCCGTTTCGATAACGGCATAATCAACCTTTTGCTCACTGAAGTAACAAAATCCAAGCAAAGTGGCATATTCAAAAAAGGTAAGTGTTAACCCATGTAAGGCAGCCAAAGTAAAAAGCTTTTTCATCCAAAAGAGGACGCTCTCTTCTAGAATCATCTCGGAGTTCACAACAATACGTTCGCAAAACGAGGCAATGTGAGGCGATGTAAACATGCCAACTTTATAGCCATCGTGTTGCAATCCTGCGGCTATTTTATGGACGCAAGAACCCTTGCCATTTGTTCCGGCAACATGCACTGTTTTATAGTTTTTTTGAGGGTTATCTAACAGCTTGAGCATTGCCTGCATAGTATCAAGGCCACGAGGGGTGGCTTGCCTTTGCATTGCATAGAGTCTCTCTAGACACTCATGATAATCCATTATAATGAGCCATGAGCATTTCAAAAACATCCTGCGGACAGGATGCTGAACCTAAATAGCTTTCTGGCTTTGGAAGCCCATGAAAGTCAGATCCACCAGTCACAAACATTCCCCGAGCGCGGGCCTTTTGTACCCAATGGTCATTTACCTGCGCATCATAGCGGGCATAGTGAGCTTCCAGACCATCAAAATTAAGAGCAACAAGCCGTCTTGCAAGTGACTTAGAACTGATAAGATGTGGATGCGCAAGAACAGCAAAGCCTCTTGCTGCATGGATGGCATCTATTGCCTCTTGTACACTACATTTTTTTCCTGGCACATAGCTTGCTGAATTATCCCCTATATGACGCTTAAAGGCATCACGAACGGTTTTTATATATCCCTTTTGCATAAGCGCCAAGGCGATGTGCACACGTCCATAGGTATAGTTAGGATCTTGCGTTGTAATAACATCCGCCTCATCTATTGGCATACCATTTTTGGTAAGCAACAAACACATATCTCTGAGACGGTCTCGACGCCATTGGCGAATCTTAAGGCAAAATTCGGCAAAAGCATTGTCATGAGGATTAAAGGCATACCCAAGAACGTGTATGCTTTTCTTTTCAAATTCAGCTGAAATCTCTACACCGGGAAGTACAGGAATACCCTGGTTTTGCGCATCAAAAAATCCCTGAAAAGTATCATGATCGGTCAGGCTTATGCCTGTTAGCTCTTTTTGCTTTGCCAAGGCTATAAGTTCTTGCGGTGTAAGGCTGCCATCGGAATAGACCGAATGGCTATGTAGGTCAAATCGTGCTGTCATCTGAAACCCAAAAAACTTCTCTATGTAAATCGTGCCCTGTTTTTTCCTTTACAACCTGCTGCACATGATGAATTAAGGCTAAAAAGTCATCCGAGGTCGCACCATTTATATTCACCAAAAAGTTACCATGAAGCTCAGATACCTTCGCCCCTCCAATCTGATGCCCCTTTAAACCACTTTTATCTATTAAAAGCCCTGCGGCACTATTTTGCGGGTTTTTAAAGATACAGCCAGCTGATTTATCACTATAGGGCTGTGTCTGAATACGTGCATCTAATAGCTCAAGCTGCTTTGCTCTGGCATCTGGAGCAGCACTCAACACAAAGTAGGCACCAACAATAGCCCCTTTCATCTGTTGAAAGGAAGATACTCGGTAGCCATACGATAACTCATCTTTACTAAACCGCTTAAGCTCACCTGTTGGCATAATGTAGTCTACAAACTGCAGGGTTGTCCAGGTTTGCATACCTTGAGCCCCAGCATTCATAAATACAGCACCACCGCAGCTAGCAGGAATACCAGATGCAAACTCAAGTCCTGAAAACCCTTTTTTAGCTGTTTGCATACCAAGAAGCGAAAAGCTATAGCCAGCTCCTACATGAAAATGGCCAACTTCGGGTTCGTTATGAAAATCAATTTTATTGTGAATACAGACCCGTTTTAGGCCTTTACTATCGAAAAGACAATTTGAACCCTTTCCAAGTATAAAGGTACCCAACCCCTCCTGAAAACAGTATCGCATCACCTCTTGCATTTCTTGAATGGATTTTACTTCGACATAATACTGAGCCGGGCCACCTATACCCAAGGTTGATACTTCCGAAAGAAGCTTATTCTCGACGAACCGGCCTTGCATTATTAACTCAAATTTTTAGATTTCACCATAGCATCAATTAAAGCCTGACAAAATGCGGCAGCATCTGGTGTTGCAAATTTTTTTGCTATCCTTTTTGCTTCTGCAATCACAATCGACACGGCAAGCTTTTTTTCGAAAAGCAGCTCATAATACGAAAGTCGCAAAATAGCAAGCTCAACTTTTTGAATTCTATCAAAGTCATAGGAAGTAGAAACTACTGATATCTCAGCATCTATATCTGGAAGATGCTTTAAAACAGCCTCTACCTTATCCCATGCAGTTTTAACCTGTCTAGAACTTACTTTAAGTTCGTGACTTACAGTTTCAAAAAGCGAATCAGGATCACTCTCATGCGTATCTTGGCTAAAAAGCAATAAAAACACAAGCTCTCGAAACTTTTGCGGAGGCATATCTAACGTTTTAGTCATAGTACATAGCACATTGGGTTGGGTCGGAAATTTTAATTATGATTATATTAAATGGCAAGATAAATAACAAAATGATAGACTCACGAAACATGCTGTCACTGGAGACATAGGATGACTCGAACAAAGATTATATGCACTATCGGACCTGCTGTCAACACCCTTGAAAAAATTTTAAAACTCATCGAAGCCGGCATGGATGTGGCCAGACTTAACTTTAGCCATGGCACTCACGAAGAGCACCTTAAAAGCATTCAGCTTATTAAAGAAGCTCGAGCCATAGCAAAAAAACCGATAGCGATCCTCCTTGATACAAAAGGTCCCGAAATCCGCCTTGGCAAAGTACCAAAGGCTGGAATCGAAGTAGAACCAGGCCACAAGCTATGGCTTGTGAAAGATCAGGCTGTTGGCACAAAAGAGCGCATTGCCGTACTACCCTCATTTGTTATTGATAAGCTAGAGGTTGGCACGCCGCTACTCATTGACAACGGCTACATTATGGCAACTATCGTTGATACATCTCCGGATGGTGTCCAAATTGAATTTACAAATCATGGAGTCATCTTATCTTCCAAGGGAGTAAATATTCCGAATGTCGAGCTAAATTTACCTGCTCTTACAAAAAAAGACGAAGAAGACATCCGCTTTGGCTGTGATAATGACATAGACGCTATCGCTGCAAGCTTTGTTCGCTGTGCATCCCATGTTACTGCAATACGAAACCTTATAATTGAAGCAAACAAACCAGAAATTCTCGTAATCGCCAAAATCGAAAACAATGAAGGCGTACACAACTTTGACAACATCTTACAAGAAGCTGATGGCATTATGATTGCAAGGGGTGATCTTGGTGTTGAAGTACCCCTAAGCCAGGTTCCTCGCCTACAAAAAATGATGATTCGTAAATGCTACCTTTCTGGTAAACCCTCGGTTACTGCCACCCAGATGCTAGAATCTATGATCACAAATCCTCGTCCAACAAGAGCCGAAGCATCTGATGTTGCCAATGCCATATATGATGGCACTACAGCTGTGATGTTATCAGGAGAGACTGCTGTCGGCAAATACCCTATTGAAACTGTGAAAATTATGAAGAGCATTATCTTAGAAGCTGAACAAGACTTTGATTATGCAACATTCTTCGAAAAACACACCAAAATACAGTACACCGATGTGCCCTCTGCTGTTACTCTGGCCTCTGTGAAAACTGCCTATACCCTTGGGGCCAAGGCAATTTTTGCTTTTACAAGAGGCGGATCAACCGCACGCCTCATTTCACGACTTCGGCCAAAAATGCCAATCATAGCTCTTACTACTGTTGAAAAAACCTACCAGCAGCTAGCGCTCAATTGGGGAGTTATCCCTGTGCTTTGCACAGAGTGCAACGATGTTGAACAGGCCTTCAAAGAGGTAAGCTCCTATGCTCTACAGCACCACAAAGTATCCTTTGGCGATGTAGTGGTTATGACTAGTGGCACCCCATTTTGGGTAAGCGGAACTACAAATACTATTCGCGTGGAAGTTATTCGTTAATGCCGCAAAACCGTTACTATTACCCAGCAGAGCTCTATAAAGGGCATGACATCATTTTAAAGGATGATGAGTTTCACTACCTTCGCAACGTTATGCGCGCTCGCGTTGACGAAACTGTGGAAGTAGTTAATGGAAAAGGCGCACTTGCTCAGTGTAGAGTAACAAAGATGCTCGATAAACTTGCGCACCTAGAAATCACCGACGTGCAAACGCAGGATCGCCCCTCACTTACTCTAAACCTTGCTCTTGCCTTTTTAAAACCAGCACATCTTGAGTATGCTATCGAAAAAGGCTGCGAGGTAGGCGTGAGTAACTTTATGCTATTTGCTGGTTCCCGATCAGAAAAAAAATCTATTAGCGATCAGTATTTAAAGCGCCTGCAAACAATCATTCTTTCAGCAACCAAGCAGTGTGGCCGCTTTTTCTTACCGGAGCTACTGATCAAAGATAAACTTAGTCAATGCCTTGAGGGGCTTGTACTATTTGGCGACCTCGAAAGCTCAACACACATCACAAAGCAGCCTCTTGCCCCCGTTGTTACCCTTGTAATCGGCCCAGAGGCAGGCATAACTGAGCAAGAGCGAAAGCTGCTAATAGATGGCGGAGCCAAAGGTGTGCTGCTTCATGCAAACACCCTACGCGCAGAAACTGCCGCCGTAGTAGGTGCTGCACTCATCAACGCCTATTCAGAACAAGATAAACTTAGAAATTAACCACTTCTTTTTCTACCACTGAATGCATAGGCAACTTTAGGTTTGTTGGCAGGACGCGGACTGCTAAAGCCCTTCTTTGGCATAGGACGGCCATTAACAATAGGCTGCGCTTTGATTTTTGGATCAGGCTCGAAGCTTGGCACCACAACTTGTGCTATCTTGCGGTTTAAGAGCTTTTCAATATCCAAAAGAAGCTTGTGCTCATCAATACATACTAGTGAAACTGCCTCTCCATTATTTCCAGCGCGGCCCGTACGGCCAATGCGGTGAACATAGTCTTCTGGCACATTTGGCAGATCAAAGTTTACAACATGGGGAAGCTGGTCAATATCTAAGCCACGAGCTGCGATGTCTGTTGCAACAAGCACACGTACGTTGCCCTTTTTAAAGTCATCTAATGCTTTTGTACGTGCTGACTGGCTTTTGTTTCCATGGATAGCTGCAGAGGTAATCCCATCTGTTATAAGCTGTTCTGTAAGACGGTTTGCCCCATGTTTTGTTCGGGTAAACACTAGCACTTGCTTCCATTGCTTTGTGTTTATAAGGTGAGAGAGCAAGACTCGTTTATTTTTGCTATCTACTGGGTGAACTATCTGTGTAACACCTTCCGCTGTAGAATTTACCTTTGTTGCATGAATCATTTTTGGTGCATTCATTAAACCGCTGGCAAGTTTTTTAATATCATCAGAAAATGTCGCTGAAAAAAGAAGGTTCTGGCGCTTCTTTGGCACAAAAGCAAGAATCTTGCGTATATCGTGAATAAAGCCCATATCTAGCATTCTATCAGCTTCATCTAGCACTAAAATCTCAACAGCTGAAAGATCAACAACTCTTTGGTTGATTAAATCAAGCAAGCGCCCAGGCGTCGCCACAATAATATCAACCCCTTGTCGCATTCTATCAATTTGTTTATTGATATTTATACCACCAAAAATTGGGGTAGATTTGAATGGCAAGTGCTTACCTAGCACGTTAACACTTTCTTGTACTTGAAGACAAAGCTCGCGTGTTGGGGTAAGGATAAGTGCACGAACAATGCGACGAGCTTCTTTTGTGTTTTTTTGCAGGTTTTGTAAAAGTGGAAGTGTAAAGCCTGCTGTTTTGCCGGTACCTGTTTGCGAGCAGGCCATAAGATCGGATCCCTCAAGAATAAGTGGGATAGCTTGCGCTTGAATAGGGGTAGGTGTGCTATAGCCTTGTTCCTTAGTAGCTGTAATTAATTGAGACAGAAGTCCAAAATCGTTAAATGTCATGTTACTGTTTTTCTCCTAAAAGGGGATATGATGATGAATAAAAAAGAGTATCGTACCCTATTTACCACTAAATGTAAAGGATTTTATATAAAACAGTAATTGTGACCCAACTGCCCACTCTTTCATTTTTTTCTAACCAAAAAATAAACAAATTAGGACTCAAAACACCTGATATAAGCCTAAAATCAAAATCGCTATGGAATACATCCTTAATAGACAGGTTTCATGTGTATTTACAAGATAATAAAATAACAACATAAGAAAACAACAGGATAGGCAGTTGCAAACCCACTGAGCAACAACCATTCTACTCAGTGTATTAGAAAAAAAGCTTCTACTTCACATGAAAATCAACAAGTACTGGCATATGATCAGATGGAAAGTATCCATCAACTTTTGCAGGCTGCACAGCATGCATCCATACTTGAATCCCGCGCGTCACATAAATATGATCTAAAAACACGCCCGGAGTTCCAGTACCTTGAAAAGGCGCCACATCATCCGGCTTGTTGGTAAAAGTAGAAAGAGGCCCCACATGCCCAAGCAGGGCTAGATCTTTACTGTCCCTAAGACTCCACTGCGTCATAATGCGATGAATATATTCGCCATCATAAAAAGGGAGCTTTTCTTGCTCTAAAAAGTGAGGAAATGCATTGAAGTCACCAGTTACTACCACCGGCATCACCTCTGCTACATCTTCGACATAGTCTGCAATAAAACGAACTTGATAGTCCCTCTTGTTAACATTTGAAAAGGCTAAATGGGCATTAAATACGGCAAATGTCTTTCGAGTTTGTAAATCTTTTAAATGAACCATGCTGAGTATATGATTAGATTGCTCATGAGGTGTTGTAGTCATTGACCATACCTGCCTATCGACTTGGCAAAAGCGATCTTTTCTATATATAATAACATTTAATTCGCCATTATTACTAGGTCTAGCAAAGTAGGAATAGGTATCTTCAATACGTTGCCTTAGGTCATCAAACTGATCAGAGTAGAGCTCTTGTATGCCCATAATGTCAGGCTGCATCTCCTCTATTAAGGCGACAATACGCGGTAAGCGCTGAGGCCATTTGTAGGCCTCTTCAAGAGCATCATCATATAAATCAAAAAGCATATTATAGCTTACAATACGGATTTTATCATCCTTATGAGCCATAGCCGCTACAATTTCTTCGTGTTGAGCATCAGAATATTTGTCTCTATCAAGATTTTCAAGCACTTCAAATTTTTCCACTAAGGGAACTATAGAATTTTCTATGGCACCTAGTGAAACCACAGCCAAAAGCAACCACAATACTGCTATTTTTTTTAACAACACAAATCACCTCATGTATCGGTGTACATTTTAAGCTCGTTCAATTAAAATGTCACTCTAACATTGGCGATAAATGGATAACACAGTAGCAGATACACCTCTTTCTCACCCCCTTCTTTCGGGCCCTAATAAAACAGTTGTTGTTGGCATGTCAGGTGGCGTCGACTCCTCTGTCACAGCACTACTTCTTAAAGAACATGGCTACAATGTAATTGGCATGTTCATGAAAAATTGGGAAGAAGAGATAGATGGCGTCTGCCCTGCAACACAAGATTACGAAGACGTTATAAAAGTTGCTCACCAGCTTGGAATCCCCTATTACCCCATTAATTTTTCCAAAGAATATAAAGAACAAGTATTTGCTGATTTTTTAACGGAACTCGAAAAAGGCAATACACCAAATCCCGACATCCTTTGTAACCGCGAAATTAAATTTAAGCTACTGCTTGAAACAGCGCAAAAACTGGGCGCCCACGGCCTTGCAACAGGTCATTACGCCCAAAATTGCTACAAAGATAACCAGTTTTCTTTAGTAAAAAGCGTAGATACAACAAAAGACCAAACCTACTTTATCTACACACTCAACCAATCAATACTTTCAAAAGTGCTATTCCCTATTGGCGCACTTCCCAAAAGCACTATACGAACCATTGCAAAAAAGCATAACCTTGCTGTTGCAGAGAAAAAAGACTCCACTGGCATCTGCTTTATTGGTGAGCGTAATTTTCGGGAGTTTTTATCAAAGCACTTAGCCTATAAACCAGGCACCTTCAGAACACTCGACGGCAAACTTGTAGGTAAACACCAGGGAGTTGCCTACTATACAATAGGCCAAAGACGAGGCCTTGCTATTGGCGGAGCTGGCGATGCTTGGTTTGTAGTAGGAAAAGATGTCCCTGAAAATATTGTCTGGGTAGTACAAGGCACCATGCACCCTGCCCTATATGCTGATGAGTTAGTAGCCCATACCGCCTCATGGGTTGCCGACAAACCACCAGGCCCCTTGCCTTATGCATGCCATGCAAAAGTGCGCTACCGCCAATCAGATCAGCCCTGCATCATCGAAAAAATAGAAAATGGACGTCTCTTTATACGCTTTACAGTGCCCCAGCGCGCTATAACGCCGCAGCAGTCAGTCGTCTTTTACAAAGATGATGTATGCCTTGGAGGTGCTATCATCGAAAAAGCTGGCCCCTCATATCATGAGATGAAAAAGCCCCTTCCAACTTTCATCAACGAATCTCAACCTCCACTACCGATGGTGTCAACTTAAGGAAATTTGTATCAGATCCCTACCAGAGATAATTACAGAAACGCTAAATACAATTTTTATCGCGCGATTATCTTTTGTTTGTTTTAGAGCTCCGTAGAGCGACCTTTAAGGAGCTTTGGGCAGAAGTGAAAATTTATGGGAGTCCGGCTGAGGACGATTCAAATCAGATGTGTTTAGTTCAATTTGGTCATAGCGCAATACCGTTCAATTAGCCGTTTATGTAAGTTTTGTGCGCGATCATTAAAAAGTAAAAACATCAATCTCTGTTTTTTTTGCGTCTTTGGGTTTTTGCGATTTTGCGTTGAATCATGGTTTATGTAAAAGCATCTGATGCTACTGATAAGTGTATGAAAAGTAGGACTCAACGCAAAGTCGCAAAAACCCAAACGTGCAAAAAATCAATCGTAGAAAACGCCGAGTTCGCAAAAAGAAAAATAAACTACATTATCGCTTACATCTACGTATTGGCGATAAATCAGACAGCAAGAGCCATCAACTAAAAAAAATCTGTTGAACAATATGACCCAATATGTTTTTTTATTTGTAACCAAATAGGAGTTACATATGAGGCTATCGCTTTTCCCAAAAATCGTAGCATTACTGCTATCTACACAGCTGCTATGTGCAGACAAAGCGCCTGCAAAACAAACCATTCAAACAGCTAGTTCCAAACCATCAAACAAAAACACATTCGACTCAAAGAATGAATCACCTAACGCACATTGGACTGCAGAAATTGAAGAATACGTAAAAAATGCAATAGCCTCAGCTGGTATTTTACAGGCTGAACATGAGAGCGATTCATCTGACAGCCATGATCCATGCATAAAATGTCCAGAAGGAAAACAAGGCCCAACCGGAAGAATAGGCCCACAAGGCTATCCAGGACCTGAAGGAAAACAAGGCCCGATTGGAAATACTGGTTCAGCAGGCCCACAAGGACCAACAGGAGCTGCGGGCGCAACAGGTGCAGGAGAAACTGGTGCTACAGGGCCAACTGGACCGATGGGTCTAACTGGCGCTACGGGCGCCGGTGAAACTGGCGCGACCGGTGAAACTGGTGCTACAGGATCAACTGGACCAACAGGTGCCACTGGCGCTACGGGTGTAGGTGAGACTGGCGCTACTGGCGAAACGGGGGCAACCGGCGAAACAGGAGAAACAGGCCCAACCGGGGCGACAGGAGAAACAGGGGCGACAGGAGAAACCGGAGCCATCGGTGCAACGGGGGCTACTGGCGAAACAGGAGCTGTAGGTACTACTGGCGCTACTGGATTAACTGGTGCAACGGGCGCAACAGGTGCTACTGGTGCCGGTGAAACAGGAGCAACAGGCCTAACCGGGGCTACAGGGTTGACTGGTGCAACTGGCGCAACTGGTGCTACTGGCCTCACCGGAGCAACTGGCGCTACCGGAGCTACCGGTGCAACAGGTGCAACGGGTCCAACAGGTGCAACAAGTGCTAGCTACCATTTTGGCGGACAGGTTATTAATGCATCTGGTTTCCCTACTGATTTAAACAGCACAAACCTTTTATCAGATTCATATAATTTACCAGCAATCACAGGTAATGCCTTTGCAGCTGGATTTCCAGTTCCGAGCATGCCAGGATATGTGCAACCCGTTGTACTTGATGCAACCCAAATAACTGGTACGATTGTAGTGGAAAATGCGAGTGGTTCAGGAGGTTCTATTGGACTAAGCACAATCGAATATGTTCTACTTTGCCCATATACTCTCGATAACACGGCTCCTTTTTATGACCTAATACCGGGTAGTGTTACGAATCTTACTGATCCACAGTACGCTAACTTAAACAGTGCTGGAACATATCCATTTAGTATACCTCTAGCAGGACCAATACCTGCAGGATCGTTGATAGCAGTAGATGTAGTTCAAACTTCTGCATCAACTAATAGCGGACCTACCGTACAAGTTAATTTTGTACTTCACTAATCTCTAACCTTTGAAACGGCGATAGCTTAAAAAGCAATCGCCGTTTCAAAGATCACTTTTAAGCGTGTCTAATGACGAGATATTTAAGCTCACTAAAAAACAGTTAAAACACACCCTAAAAAAATTTCATGAAAAACCAAATAGGAATCACCTAATGAGAATATCACTTTTCCCAAAAATCGTAGCATTGCTGTTATCAACACAGCTGTTATGTGCAGACAAAGCACCTGCAAACCAAAATGTTCCTGCGACATCTACCAAAACAACTTACAAAAAATCATTTGATTCAAAAAGCGAATCACAAAATCCGCACTGGACTACAGAAATTGAAGAATATGTAAAAAATGCAATAGCATCCGCCGGCATTTTACAAGCCGAACATGACAGTGATTCATCTAGCAGTCACGACCCTTGCATAAAATGCCCAGAAGGAAAACAAGGTCCAACCGGAAGAATAGGCCCACAAGGCTATCCGGGACCCGAGGGAAAAGTCGGCCCTAAGGGCGATTCAGGCCCAGCAGGCATGCCAGGACCAACTGGAGCTGACGGTGCTACTGGAGTTGACGGTGCTACTGGACCAACAGGCCCACAAGGCAACACGGGACCTTCCGGAGGCCCAACCGGTCCAACTGGACCTACAGGTGCAGGTGCTACTGGCGCTACTGGTCCAGCGGGGCCAGTTGGCCCAACAGGTGCAACTGGCGCAGGAGCGACCGGCGCTACTGGCGCTACAGGGCCTGTAGGACCAGTAGGCCCAACAGGCGCAACTGGTGCAGGCGAAACTGGAGCCATAGGCCCAGTCGGACCAACTGGACCTACAGGCCCCCAGGGCATTCAGGGGCCAAATGGACCTGGATTTTCTCTACAATTTGCATCATCGGGGATTTCTATCAATAATGCCTTTAACCCTCAGTCTCTTCCCCAGAGGTACTATGGGTACTTGGCTGATTATGTAGGCTTTACCTCCACATTCCGTAACGTATGTTTCACAATTGGCAACGACCCAACTCTTTGCCCAGGAACCGGTGTCATAGATAGCTACTGCACCCAATATATTACAAACATCAATGACGAACCACCCGTGGAGTATCCAGCAATTATTAACACTACTCAGGTAACAGGTGGAGTATTGTGGAGCTGGACTCCAACTTTTCTTTCATCGAGTAATGATTCCCTTCAAAACTGTATTGATGGAAGTGGCCCTCTACAATTTATTATACTTGTTAACGGGGTACCTCAAATTAGAGCGAGCGTGTGTTCAGCCCCGTCTGCCGATACAGTTACGTTTACACCTATTAATGGACCGCTAAATCTTGTTACCGGAGATCGCATTTCTGTAGGAATAGAATTTCCATCACAAATTGAAGACGGTGTCAATAGGTATCTATATGATATAAATCAAATAACTGTCTCTTTATCCCTAAATTAATGAATTATAAATAAAGCCCCATTTCCGTAAAAAAATAGCCAAACGGCAATGGGGCTCTCAAAACCACAAAAGGAACTCTTATGAAGAAAAAATCACAATATTTACTAGCTTTATGGTTACTAATCCTTGGTTTTATGCCAAGCAGCGCCTTCGCAAGTTATGCCCTTTCATTAGCTAACGGATCCAAAGGAAACCTTAATAGCTCTTCCACTTATTATTTTAACTCAGGCAACACAATGCCAGTATTCTGCCCATCAGAGGAGATATTGTCAAATGTTGTGTTTCCAAAAAAGATTGCACCCTAATTTCTAGTTAATAATTAAGCTGTTTTTTCTTGAATTTCGACCTCCTCACCATTCTTAAATTGCACCCCTTGGATGATCTTCACCATATGTTTGT
>JBGSSB010000099.1:0-24068 GCA_041737255.1 Chlamydiales bacterium
TTTTCGAAAGTTTGTACATGATCTTTATCTGTGAAATTGACATACTCTTTCATGAGTTACCCTCTGTTATTTGTTTTTTGACGAAAACCTTACTGAGGGTACACTCTTTTTATTTCAAACACAACTTCTGATCATATCTCTAGTTGCGCCACTTTTCTGGAATACTTGTATTGTTACGCAGCATTGCAATAGAGACGCTGTAATCATTCCATACAGCTTGTATATTTTTGCCAAATAACTCATCTAGCGCTTGGTTAAGAGCCGCAGTTCCCCCAACATCATTTACCGGATTAACTGCAAAAGAATCTGGTATCTTTTGCTTATCTAGTAAAGGCCCTAGTGTTTTACTAGAAAGAACATCCATAGTCCGACGCATCACTTGATTGTTATAGTCAAACTGATCTTGAATATACTTCCACCACATGCCCATCCCATAGGTTGGAAGGCCAAACGCATCAGGTGTCATAGCTGTAAACTCGCCTCGCATCGTACGGATAAGCCGCTGCGTAAAAACTGATACGCGAAAAGGAATAAAGACATCATCTGATGCATGGGTATCTAACTCAAGTCCTACTGCCATAGCCTCAAAAGGTAAAAAAGCAAAAGTGCCACTAGCCATTTGCGCCTGGTGGGTAAATTCGTGAGCATTTAACACAATAAATGAATCAGCACCGGACACGTCAGTAGCAATTGGAGTTGTAGAGACATTTTCCGGGTATGACACCTTGCCCTTTAAAACGTCGAGCGGAAGTCTAAGTCCAGCTAAATTCCATTCTGGGTTATCCCATAATGTCGTTTCACTTACAGCACTATATCGCTCAACTAGTCGTGTAACGGGGTCATCTCCATGACTAAAATGATGTCCATGCACATTTTGATTAGGAAGATCTGATGGATCATTTGAAATCACATAGGCATCTTTAATGGGTCTGGGTTCTATGTAGCAATCATAAGCTTTTGAACCGCCATTCATAAGGCCAGCAACTACGCCTGTATAGTTTACCAAGGCCTCATCTAGAAAAGGAAGTCGAATAGGGATCTCTGTTGTAACAAGTTCAAGTCCTCCATCACTCTCGACGCGACTACGAATTGAAACAACATCCGATACTTGGGCAAACAGTTCTGCTTTTTTAATGCTCGTTGGTACAAGCTTGCCACACCCATCGCGACCAAACACCTTAAAGCTACCGTTAAAACCCGCCAAGTGTTCTGTATAATTTACGCCAAGCTCAGGATTGCCAACATCGACGATGCGACCAGTAAGGAAATTTTTAGTGCAAACAGTATTTGGCACATGAAGCGTTAAGACGTGCTTCTTTTTATCGTAGTATGCTATCGACTTCACATCGCGGTACTTTTTGAAGCGGCAGAAATTAGTAGTTACTGCAATCCGCGTTGGGTAGCCATATCCATTTTGTCGCTTACTGTTACAGCTCTTATATGTATCTAAAACAAAATACTCAAAACGTGTAGAATTACTTGTTGCATGCAGGTCTATATAAGCTGGGACGTCATTTTTTTTGCTCTTCGATCCATTTTTATCCTTCCAAATTAACCGTAGTGCGACAAAACCAGGTAAACCAGCTTCTTGCAGCTGTCCTGCCGGCCACGTCCAGATATACTGATCAGTAAATTTCTTAAATGTGTCACTACCTTGAATAGCAAAGCCGCGTTCAGTAAAATAGGGTACGTTGTGCTCATAGATAGTTTTAACGGTATCTGGAAAAAGAAATGAAAGCGGCTGTGTAACAACTGTAGCTGGGGCATTTGAATTAGGATACTTGCTTTCTAAAGCACCATGATAGCGTAGATAAAATTTTTTAAATCTTTTGTTATACGATTTCTTTGGTCCCCCATCTAAATCTAAAGAGCCATCAAGATGGTATCCATATACTGGCGATCTGGGATCAGCTTTCGTTTCTGCAAATTTAGGCTTTAATGAAATAGTAAAGTCTTCAACAACCTCTAACTCTTTTCTACCGACATAATTAACTGTTTCTTGCCAGGTAAACTGGTGTTGAATAGCCTCTGCTTCTGTGTTCCAGTAGTCGTCATATATTGATTGATAAGATAGATCCACAGGACAACTTTTAGATGCCAAAAGAGCATCCTGCATACCAATAACCAACCCACAGCCTAGTAAAAGACTGCATATTCTATTTCGAATATTCACACACAACTCCAAAATTAAAAAAACACAAAACACAAAGATGGCTGCCTTCTTTTCAAAAGAAAACAGCCATCCTTTTTTCTAGCTACATACTATCTGGATTGTGCTTATAGCACTCTCTAGACAAGTGGAGCGTCGATAACAATGCTTCCATTTGGAGCCTCTTCTGTGAAGTAGTCCTCTAAATGTTTACCGTTTGAATCAAATGTAGTGTTAACACAAATCAAGCGTATGTTTCCTGAATCAGAAAACGCTGGACTGTGGTTGGCTACATCAAATGTTATAGTGTCATTGCTACCGGCAACAAGTGTGTGGGATCCGTCTGCAATAAACGAACCAACACTTGTACCGTCAGATGTAAACTGCACAAGAGTCACTCTCCACTCGCCCTCTGGCACTGTAACTGTAATAGTTTCAGGGCCGCCTTCGCTTGGCTTTGTCACATTAAATGCGTACGTTGATAGTGCAAACGCATCTGCTTCAAAATGTTCAGGCAGGGTTGGTATAAAGGTTTCACCTGTATAAGGAGTGTTATAGCTTGCGGGAATAACAGCATTATCATCCATCTTTTCCCACCAGTCTGCAAACTGCGCAGCTCCAAAAGCAGCTGTGGAATCAACAATCTTGTTAAAACCTGCATACTGGGTGTTGTAGATCCAGTATGGGAAGTAGTTGCGCCACTGTTCTGGAATACTTGTATTGTTACGTAGCAGTGTTATAGAAACACTGTAATCGTTCCATACATCTTTTATATTCTTATCAAACAGATCACCAAGCGCACGGTTAAGGGCAGCACTACCCCCTGCTCTGTTAACAGGATCAGCTGCAAAAGAATCAGGAATGTTGTTTTTTTCAAGCAATGGCCCTAACGTCTTACTAGTAAGAACGTCCATAGTGCGACGCATTACTTGGTTATTATGATCAAACTGATCTTGAATATACTTCCACCACAAGCCCATTCCATATGTCGAAAGACCAAATGCGTCAGGCCTCATCGCATTAAAGTTTCCGCGCATTGTGCGTACAAGTCGCTGCGTAAAAGCCCCTGCACGAAATGGGGCAAATGTATCTCCTGATGCATGCGTATCTAGCTCAATACCAACTGCCATGGCCTCACTTGGCAAAAATGCAAGTGCCCCACTAGCAAATTGCGCCTGGTGGGTAAATTCATGGGCATTTACAGATATAATAGCATCAGCAGCAGACACATCTGTAGCAACTGCCGTTGTAGCAACATTTTCTGGGTATGATACAGTGCCTTTTAATACATCAAGCGGCAGTCTGACTGCCGCAAAGTTCCATGCCTCGTTATCCCAAAGCGTAGTTGAGCTCAAGTTACTATAGCGCTCCACAACTCGTGTCACGGGATTATCTCCAGTATGATAGTGATGTCCACGCACTTTTTGGTTAGAAAGGTCTGATGGATCGCTATTAACAACATAGGCGTTAAGATCTGGAATGGGCTCTATGTAGCAGTCATAGGCTTTTGAGCCACCATTCATCTTGCCAATAACAGCACCCGAATAGTTTAACAAGGCATTATCTAAAATAGGCAGCCGAATAGGCCACGCACTCTCAAAAATGTTGATTTGGCCATTTTCAAGAACGCGGCTACGTATTGAAACTACATCAGACACCTGAGCCAAGAGTTCAGCTTTTTTCAGGCTAGTTGGTGCAAGTTTATCGCACTCGTTGCGACCAAACACCTTAAAGCTACCGTCAAAACCTGCTAAGTGCTCTGTGTACTCAACATTAAGATCAGGATTGCCAACATCTACTACACGGCTTGTAAGAAAATTCTTGGTGCAAACAGTTTCTGGCACATGCACTGTCAACACATGCTGCTTTTTATCATAAAAGGCTATCGCCTTTTTGCCCTGATTTTTTTGGAAACGACAGAAATTTGTAGTTACAGGCACGCGCGTTGGATAGCCATATCCATTTTTGTGCTTGCTCTCATTGTCCTGATATGTCTCTAAAACAAAATACTCTGAAAATGTATTATTGGCAGTTGCATGTAGGTCAACATATGCTGGGACATCACTCTTTTTGCTGCCTGATGAGTTTTCATCATCCCAAATTAACTTTATGGCTATATACCCAGGTAAACCATATTCCTGCAGCTGTCCAGAGGGCCATGTCCAGATAAACTGATCCTTGAATTTCTTAAAAGTATCACTACCCTGAATATCAAAACCGCGCTCTACAAAGTAGGGCACATTATGCTCGTAGATATTTTTGACAGTCTCTGGAAAAAGAAATGTAAGCGGCTGTGTAGCGATAGGATCTTGCGGATCAAAACTTGGGTATTTGCTTTCTGCAGCACCATGATAGCGCAAATAAAACTTTTTAAAGTTTTTGTTGTATGATTTTTTGCGACCACCATCTAGGTCCAAAGAGCCATCTTGATGGTATCCATATACCGGTGATCGTGGATCAGCCTTTGATTCTTCAAACTTGGGCTTTAAAGAAAGGGTAAAGTCTTGGGTAAATTCCAACTCTTTTCTACCGGCACCCCCCAAAAAATCTTGCCAGATAAACTGGTGTTGAATGGCTTCAGCTTCTGTAGCCCAGTAAGAGTCATAAATCGGCGCGTAGGATAGGTCAACAGGGCAATTTTTAGCTGCCAAAACTGGATCCGGCATCCCCATAAGCACTCCACAGCCAAGTAACAGGCTGTAGGCTTGTTTTCGAATGTTCATATGTCACTCCAAAGTTTAAAAAATATAAAATCAACTGCTGCCAGAAAAATTCATTTGCTCATTTATTTTTTGGACAGATGGCTCATTTATAGATATAGTAAAAATATAAAACAAACGAAAAAAATGCATCTAGGATAAACAGTAAAAAATCTGATTAATTCACCCTCAGAAGTGCTTCTAGGGGTTTATCACCATCTAGAACAGCTTGAATTTGCTAAAGCCACCCTATTGTTTGCATTGATTTTCTGCTAAAAAGAGGGTAGACTCAATTAAGATTTTATTTTAATCCAGAGAGATTACTATGACGAGTGCGTTTGAGACAGAAGCAAATACAGAAGCAGTAAACACAGAAGCAGCAAATAAGTACCTTGCAAAACAAGCTGAAAAAGAAGTTTCAGAGATGGAAGATACGCGTCTTAAACTCCTAGAAAAAGTAAGCTGTACCATAAAAAAAGCCTTTAAAGGCACTCCTGTGGAAATTTACCTGGTCGGTTCAATCATCAGGCCCTATCAATTTACGGAATATTCAGATGTAGATATTGTCGTAAAAAACTCTACTAGTGACAGCTTTGATTTATGGAAGAGTATTGAAAATGAAGTAGGCAGAGAACTTGAAGTTATACTTTTTGAAAAATGTCACTTTCAGGAATCTATTGTCACACATGGCATGAGAATAGTGTAGTTGAATTAGATCTACTTGAATCATATCTGCTTGAATTGGAGCTAATTAGGGACCACAATAGTTTTTGCAACTAAATCTGGTCCCATACTACTAAACTAGAATGGTACGTCGTCGTCTTGAGCGAAGGTAGCAACTGGTGCTGGTCTTGCACCTTGCGTTGGCGCCTTGCCTGCAAAACGGTTTGATAGGGCTTGATCTTCTTGTTGATCATCTTGCGAGCCATCTTGTTCCTGGTTTTGACGGTCTTTACCACCAAAAGGACTAAATGTAATGTGCTCAGCAATGATCTCAAATGAAGTTTGTGGGTTACCCTCTTTATCTTGGTAGATATCAGGAATACCCATTTCGCCCCATACAATCACCGCACTTCCCTTTTTGAAGTAAGAAAGCTTCTTATCGAAGCGCTCACCCCAAAGGGTAACACGCCACCAAACAGTTTTTTCTTTGCTGCCACGGCGGATGTTTGTTGCAACGCGAAGCGATGTAACTTTTTGTCCACTTGGTGTATAGCGCACCTCAGGATCTTGGCCAAGATGACCTGCTATTTGTATAAATATCATAGTCTCTTTCCTTAAATTTTAATGAACCCTTGAGTGCCATGTCCACCTTGACGTGGCATCATAGCTTGTGGAGTTTGAGCTTTTTTGTCGCTGCCTTCTTCTTGTCGGCCTTCAGATAGATCCTTACAGATTTTTCTCCAGCGCTCTACTGTTTCCAAGAAAATCGGAGCATAGGCTCTTAGTGCTGATGATACAGCATGTTCCATTGTAATTGTTGAGTGCAACAAGATAAGCTCTTCTTTAGTTGCAACGCCAACGCCACCACCTGACATCTGGCCGCCAAGCATTGAGCCTTCAAGTAGGCGCTCATACAGCTTAAGGCGTATTTTGTCATCTTTTGGCAAGCCATCTAATAGCGGCGAGTAAAGATAGAGTTTAAGTGAATTTGGCTCATACGTTACATGCAACGAATAGTCATCATCAATACCTAAAATACAGGTATTGTTTTCGTCAAAGGCAAGTTCTAAATTAAGTTCCTTACCGAATTCTTTTAAATTTTCTTTTGCATTCTCTAGAGACACGCTTCCTCCCATAATTTGAATACTAAACGTTACGCAATACGATCGATTATTGCAATTGAAAAAAATGACTCCGTCCCTCAAGGTGATATTATGAGCACCACTAATTACGGCACACCTTTTCCGCTTGGCGCAACCAAAGTTCCCTCTGGCTGGAACTTTGCTGTCTACTCAACCAGCCAAGTTGAGGCGATAATCGTAGCTCCATTGCAAAATCCTAATGACTCAAGTGTCATACAGCTTGACCCCCAAAAAAACCAGACAGGCTTTATATGGCATATCTTTGTGCCAAGTGCTGAAACCGAGCTTTTATATGGCTATAAGGTTCAAGACGACATACTCATAGACCCCTACGCCAAACTTATTGCCAGTGGCAACAAATGGGAAATGAATAGCTATACTAACAATAGTTACAAAACAAACCCTCTAGGGGTAGCCTTTGCATCAAGCCATTTTGATTGGAAAAATGACAAATCCCCTAATCACAAGTTAGAAGATTTAATTATCTACGAAATGCACCTTCGTGGTCTTACACAAGACCGATCAAGCCATGCCCACAATCCAGGAACCTACCTAGGTGTCATAGAAAAAATCCCCTATTTCAAACAACTTGGTGTTAACGCGATCGAATTTTTACCTATTTTTGAGTTTGATGAATCAGATTGTATAAACCGCAACCCAAAAACACAAAAAAAATTATGCAACTACTGGGGCTATCAGCCTTTAAGTTTTTTTGCCCCAATGCAACGCTATGCAACAAGCGATGATCCACTCGATGGTCTCAACGAATGTAAAGAGATGATTAGAGCCCTGCATGCAGCCAATATTGAAGTAATACTTGATATTGTCTTTAACCACACAGGTGAAGGCAACGAACTTGGCAGAACAATCAGCTGGAAAGGATTTTCTGAGGATGAGTACTACATAAAAGATAACAACAGAGACTACCTAAACTACTCAGGCTGCGGCAACACCTTAAACTGCAACCACCCTGTTGTATCTGAAATGCTCATTAAATCGCTGAGACACTGGGTAACAGAGCTGCATGTAGACGGATTTAGATTTGATCTTGCCTCTATACTCATGCGCGGCCAAGATGGCAGAGTATTAGATTCATCCCCCCTTTTAGACCGCATCACCCAAGATGGCATCTTATCCAAAACAAAACTCATTGCTGAGCCTTGGGATGCAGCGGGGCTACACCAGGTAGGCCATTTTTTTCAGACTTCCTGGAAAGGCCCTGATCAATGGATGGAGTGGAATGATGATTACCGCACCACGGTGCGTCAATTTATAAAAGGGACCAATGGCTTTACCGGAAAATTTGCAACGAAGCTTTGTGGCTCGCAAGATCTGTATGGCAAAGAGGGCAGCCCTTTAAACAGCCTAAACTACATAACATGTCATGACGGATTTACCTTAAGAGACCTCGTTAGCTACCAACACAAATATAACGAAGAAAATGGTGAAGGCAACCGCGATGGTGGAGGACACTACGACAGCTGGAACTGCGGCCACGAAGGCCCTAGCTGTGATGCTTACATAGAGCTACTAAGGCAGCGCCAAATGAAAAACTTTTGCATAGCGCTTATGGTATCCTGCGGCGTTCCTATGATCTGCCAGGGCGATGAGTATGGCCACACCAAAGATGGCAATAACAACACCTGGTGCCAAGATAACGAACGCAACTGGTTTCAATGGCACAAACTTGAAGAATCAAGTTCCCTTTTTCACTTTTTCAAACAGATGATTCACTTCCGAAAAGAAAACCCAATTCTTACAAGAACAACATTTTTTGGACCCGATGACATCCATTGGCATGGACTAACACCTCACAACCCCGACTGGAGTGATAGCTCACATTTTGTAGCATGTACCATCAAAGATCATGCTTTAGGTGGTGACATCTATGTTGCCTTTAACGCCGGCAGTGCATCACATACCGTGATACTCCCCTCACCGCCAGATACCATGTGCTGGTCACTTGTTGCCAACACATCGCAGCTTCCCCCGCAAGATATCAACGAGGCCGATGCAAGAGCGCTCATCAATACAAACGAGCTCAAAATGGGCCCATACTCCTCGATCATCCTCAAGGCATCTAGTGAACAATGAACGTTATTGGCGAAGGCTAATATAAGCTTTTAGTGTATTTGACAAAAGCATAGCAATGGTCATTGGGCCAACGCCCCCAGGCACGGGAGTTATAGCTTTTGCAATAGGCGCAACTTCATCAAAGGTAACATCCCCTGTTAAGCGAAAGCCCAAAGCAGTCTCTGGGGCATCCACGCGGTTAATGCCAACATCTACCACCACCACCCCCGACTTGACCATGCTACCGCGGATAAAGCCAGCAGAGCCTACTGCGGCTACAAGTATATCAGCAGATCGGGTGATGTCATCCAGGTTAGCGGTACGACTATGGGCAACTGTCACCGTGGCATTGGCACCTTCAGCATTTTGCACGAGCAGTGCAGCAAGGGGTTTACCTACTATATTGCTTCTGCCCACAATAACTACGTGCTTTTTTGCTACTTCAATTTGGTAATGCTGCAAAAGCACTTTAATGCCAAGAGGTGTGCAAGAATAAAAGCCACTTGTATCACCCAACAAAAGCTTTCCTACATTTATTGGATGAAAGCCATCGACATCTTTTTTAGGATCAACTCTCTGTAAAACCTGCATAGCATCAATTCCTGCAGGCAACGGAAGCTGTATGAGAATACCATCGACAGCATCATCACCATTGAGTGAATCAATAAGCTTTAACAAATCCTCTGTTGTCTTAGGTGCTATCTGCATAACTTGTGATGTGATGCCCACATCTTTGCAGGCAGCAACTTTTCGTCGTACGTAGGTATGTGATGCTACGTCATCTGTTGTCAAAATAGCTGCAAGACAAGGAGCTCGCCCAGTTAACCCATCTATTTCTGCTTTCAGTTTGTCGTGCACGGCCTTGGCTGCTTGTTTACCATCAAGTATCATCACTATATCTTCTCCTGCGTAGCTTTACACGATACTGATGCCACAAAAAGGTTGGAAGCATAAAAATAGCTAACGCTGCCATAGCATCTACTACAGGAAGTACAAATAGATGCTCCCAGTATGTTTTAGGTATCCGTATGTCAAAAAATAGGGCTATTAAAAGTTCTGCACATCCTGCAATCAACGAAAATAAAAAGGTCATTACAGGCAAGGTAATGGCTGAATCCTTAAAAAAATAGAGCCGCATAGGATAGAGCATCCAGCAGCTTAAGAGGTAGGCTAACCCCAAAAACCCAAGCCTTGGCGTAAGGTCAATAGCATCCATTGCAATGCCACCTAAGAGCGCTGCCCAAAGGCAGCCTGCCCGCGACCCATTATAAAACAGCATCACTAGAGCCCCTGCTACATAGGTAACCGGTTGGCCTGCTACAGTGGGAAACAGTATAGACATCAATAAAGCAAAGAGGAGTGCTACGATACATCCACGAAAGCTAGTCGCCATATGCCTCTAGGTCAAAACCTGCAAAGACTTCGTTTTGATATCTTTCTAAGAAATCATGAGCTAAAAGGTGCATCGCTGGGGGCTGGCCTATACTTATGTAATCAAAGCCATACGCTGTCATTTCTTTAGGATTATACTGGTTGCGTCCATCAAAAAAGGCTTTATCCTGCATGCGATTCAGTAGGGCTGCAAAGTCAAGCAACCGAAACTGCTTCCATTCTGTAATGAGGGCAAGAGCATGCGCCCCTGTTGCCGTTTCTATTTCATCAGAACACCAGGTAATCTGCGGCGATGTACCCAAGATATTTTGTGCATTTTCCATAGCCACAGGATCAAAAAGTCGAACATTGGCACCTAACTCAAGTAGCTGGCGTATCACTACAAGAGAAGCTGCCTCTCTCATATCATCAGTATCAGGCTTAAAGGCAAGACCCAAAATACCTATTGTTTTACCTCTAAGGCCACCTAAAGGCTCAAAGTAGTTGGCAATCTTTGTGGCCAGCAGGCTTTTTTGATAGCCATTTATTTGCTCAATGCTATCTATAAGCATGCTGTCGATGCCATTTTCTACAGCCATCTGGCGTAAAGCTTTTATATCTTTAGGAAAGCATGAGCCACCAAACCCAACACCTGCCCACAAAAAGGCATTGCCAATACGCTTGTCAGAGCCTATGCCCTTACGGATTTGTAGTATATTTGCCCCTGTTGCATCTGCCAAGTTTGATAGCCAGTTCATAAATGAAACACGCAAAGCAAGCATTGAGTTTGCCGCATATTTTGTAAGCTCAGATGATGCCGGATCCATAACTATAACGCGGTCACTTCCTAGCATAAAGGGTCGATAAAGCTCGCGCATAATTTTAGCAGCTTGTTCAGATTCCACGCCAAGTACTACGCGATCGGGCTTCATGAAGTCAGCAACAGCTGAGCCCTCTTTTAAAAATTCGGGATTTGAGACTACATCAAAGGTAAATGAACAGCCACGATGTTCTAAAACATCGGTAATAATAGAGCGAACCAAGCGTGTGGTGCCTACAGGAACGGTAGATTTGGTAACAATAACTTTATACCCATTCATTGCCTCTGCTATTTGCCTTGTTGCAGCTTTTATAGAAGTGAGATCACAGGCACCATCAGGGCCAACGGGCGTATCAACCGCTAACATACAGATATCTGTTTGCTCTACAGCTTGTTTGAAATCACAGGTAAATACAAGGCGCCCTGCCCGGCTATTGCGACGTACCATCTCTTCTAGCCCCGGCTCATATATAGGTATATGCCCTTGCTTAAGTGATTCTATTTTCTCACCATTCTTATCAAGACAGATAACGTGGTTGCCCATTTCGGCAAAGCATGTTCCAGTTACCAGCCCTACATAGCCTACGCCAACGAGTAAAATATTGTGCATGTCCCCTCATATCCAAAAATAAGGAATAAGCATGCCGACAAAAAGCAATTTTGTAAAGAGAGCGATTAAAATACTATATAAAGAAAAAAATAAATTACCAAAGAGCCTAAAGAATAGAGGCTCTTTGGTACTATGTATAATTAAAGATAACGTGTTGTGAAACGTTCTAAATTCTTTGTATACCTTTCTAGAACCACAGGAGATTTACTTTCAGCTTTTTTAAGCGAACCCGTTTCAGGATGGAAAGTAAATTCTACTTTAGGGGTTATTTGGTCTTCAATGTTAAGCTCGGTTGCTGTTTTCAGCGTAACACGTGTAAGCAAACGGCCATCGTTTGACTTAAACTCTTCACTTTTGACCATTGTTGTAACAGGATTTACATCAAGTATTTTTTTAGTGAATAGTACATATTCACCTTGCGCAAATGGACTTGCATCAAGTGTAAGTAAAAAATCAGTAAATGCTTTGTTATTTTTTTCTGCAGCAAAAAGCAATGGCGTATAACGACCCGCTCTAAATTCTATCGCTTTATCATCTGGTAAATCTTCAGTTAACGTAGTTAACGAAAGAGGCAGACCTTCGCGTATCCAGAAGAAATTATCAACATTTGCGCCTTTGCCTGCATACTTCTTTGCAGCATCATAATCCTTATTTACAGCAAGTGCGATTGTCATTTTTTCAAAAAGCTTTCGTGTCTTATCTGCGCTTAAATGATCGCGCATACGGCCCTGACCACCAAGTGCTTTAATTTCAAGCGTGTGAAAATCCAAGTAAGCTTTAACATTGCTTGATGTGACATTGTTATACGCTGTATTGCTGTTTAACCACTTAACGTAGTCAGACTTATTTACTGAACGCGTTTTTCCATTGATTTCAACATTGGCAGACCAGCCAAAGAGGTTGGCGAAAAATTTTGTGACAAAATTATTATAGCTGTCAATTGAGCCTGCGTAGTTTTCGTCTACGCCAAAATGTATTCTACCACCATCAACAGTAGTATAGACTTGTGGTTTTGTAACAGCTGCACGTGAAAGTGTAGGTGATCCACTTTGAGCATAGCCTGTAGCGTCTTTTTCTACCGAGCCCTTGTTCTTTTTACTTTTTACTTCTTTTACAATGTGATGGGAAACTGATTTTACTGATTTACTAGATGAAACTGCCATTTTTAACACTCCTATATGAGAATTTTCACTCGGAGAAGATATAAGAGGTTTGTGCTATTTAAGGCAAGTTGTAGTTGCCTTGACCAATTCTTTTAAAGCTTGTGTCGATAGAATGTGATCCACCACCTAATGAGAAGTCTATTGAGTAATCATTTCCTGTAGCGCGATGACGGAAGGTAAGTGTAACCTTAACTACGTTGCGAAACAGTGTGATGCAGTTTACTTCATACTCGTTGTAGCTGCGTGCATGTTTTCTTCCCCAGCCGTGTCTGGTACGAAAGTCCAAAGCAAGCTGCGGCATTAGGCGAAGGTAGACCTGTGTTAAAAAGGTATCTCGCTTATCAGACATTAATGAGTGCCTGAGAGCACGCTGTGAGCGGAAAGTATCAATCATGAAATTATCATGATCCGTTTTTCGCCAAGAGTAGGCATTCCTATGGCGATATTCTAAAGCCACAGCTAAGTCTTCACTAAAAGTGATGTCAGTACGAAGGTTTAAATGGCTTATGTTGTTATGTTTTGTATCCCAGGCACTGTTAAGGGTGTACTCTGTGTAATCTGTTGGCCTCCAAACACTGTCCAAATGAACTTTTGGAATGTGCGAGCCGACATTGGGCGAGTTAAAAAACGATCTTGCATATACGTCAAAATTCAGTAAAGAGCCATTTCTGAATGAAACAAAGTTTCTCGCACCAAAACGGGCCACATCCTGCCTATAGAGGCCATCTTGCAAGTCAAACAAGTAATGTTTATCTGGATTCACCGTAGGTTTTGAGTAGTAGTCATACTGCAAATAAGGCTCAACTGCCTGTGAAATGCCATCAGATGAACGCTTGAACCTAGTATGCAGATCAAACCCAGCAATGCCTTGCGCCAGCAATTTAGATTCATGCTGTGGGCTGTTGCCATACCCTATAACACGATACCCTGCATGTGGGGTAAAGCTAAAAATACTAATGGGAGATGGCCTATAAAGTTTTTGTCCGAGGTCCATTCTCGATGAATGAAAATTATGAACATCAGGTGTTTTGTGGGCATACTGATAGTTGAGGTAGCCTGCAGTAAATCTATTATCTAAGACAATCTGCGACTGGCCAAGCTCTACAGGGCGCATGTTAAAGGTAAAAAGCGGCAGCTGCTGCTTTACTGTTTGGAAGCTATTTATACGCAGTTTAGCGTTAAGGCTTGATACCCAGTTAGGATCTTTTCTTGTAAATTGTGCCTCAGTGGGGGCAGCACGTGCCGAATCTAGCCCACGGCTTGTAAAATCACCAGGAAACTCAGGATCTGATATTTTATCGTAACCGGCACGAAAGGATACCTTATCGTCAAACAGTGAATTTGTGTACTTACCTTGAAACCTATAGCGATCGGTTCTATCTGAGTCATTGGTAGCTATATCATGAGCGTAGTAATTAAAAAGGCCAAAGGTTTCTTTGTTGTTAGGGTTTTTATATTCAGTCGCAAAGCCTCCAGCAAGCCCTCTGAGGGTGCTGATATCAAATAAAACCTTGTTATTCCAATTTTCACCACTCTCAAAATTATAGCTTAAGCCTAAACGCAAGTTTCTTCTGCCGTAGTAGCCAACGCGATACTTGATTGGCAATGATGCGTCTTTATTCAAATCTTTGGAAAGTGTTGGAATCCAGAACACAGGCTTTTTAAACATCATAAAGCGCACACTTTTGGCTTTCAATGTGTTGTTTTTACTTAAGTGAACCTCTTTTGCCTGAATAGTCCAGTCATCGCTTTGGTTGTCATCAGGGCTCATCTTGCAGTCATCAATAATGCCAGAACCATCAGGATTTAAAAAAATCTTGCTGCCGCCTAAAAACCAAAGACCAGCATCGGTACGTACATTGTAAATAACGGCCGTCTGCTTATCTAAATCATATTCAAGCCTATCGCCAGTGTAGATTCGGTTTTTAAAACGAAAAAACAGCTCATCCTCAGCTTCGATGCGTCGAACCATATGACCTGCAACCGCGCGCTGCACATACTTCATTTTCTTAGCCTGAAGATACAAATCCTTACCTGTAACGACCCCACCATCTTCCGTGGTAGTTACCCCATCTTTATACACCGGCGCTTCAAGTTTGATGTTAAGGCTCTTAGAGAGCAAATCAGACGAAGATGGAAGCTCAGCAGTAAGCCTGGAAGTTGCGAGAAGAGTACATGCTAAAATGACAGAGCGTAAATACACTGAAAATCCTGGTTCATACAAGTTGAACCAAGACTATACTGGTTTTGCCCAAAAGCCTCAACAGCAACAACTACTTCTCTGGCATTTCGCTTATTATCTCTCTGAGAATTCGAGGCGCCTCTTCAAGAATTAAAGATGATTCCTCGTGAGATGGATGACGCCTTGCGTAGGATACTGCCTGCTTAAGTAAAGCCTCTGCTTGACTTAGGTTTTTCATTTGTTTACAGCACTCTATTGCATAGGCATAGCATTCATAGCGGTCAGCTTCCATTGTAAGTGCCATGATAAAGGCATCATATGCGGGGATAAATTCTTCTTGTTGCAGATGCGACGCCCCAAGCCCTAGCCAAAAATCTGAGGCAAAGGGATTGATTTTTGTAAGAAAAGCAAAGGATCTTTGAGCTTCATCGTAGGCGCCAACATCTAAAAAGCTTAACGCCTGTTCATACAGCACAGAAAGCTCTTCGCTTGATATTCCTAAGACATCTTGAAATATCTTGGTACGGCGCAAAAGTGCATCTAGGTCGCGAGTATTGTCTATTCCCTGAAAAGGGCTCTTTTTGGCACGTGGATGCTTGTGTCCGGATGCCTGTTTGTGTGCTAATTTCGGCCTTTTATGCTTCCTCATTAGTACCCCCTGTACACCTTAATTATATACAATTTTAAATTTAAAATCATATAGAATACGTAAATCATTGATTATTAATGTAATTTGAATAAAAATGGTTCCCTAGAATAGGAACAAAGATGCTAACTACGACAAATCGGAAAAATAAAATCAACCTGGGTGACTACCCCTACAAAAAAGACATTGCTAACCGACTATTTTTGACCGAACTTTCCCCTATTGAGGTAGATGTACTTCAAGAGCTACTTTTTCAACCAAGCAAGTGTAGAATAGGCGACCTTCAAGACTGCATCGATCATGACACCGCATCACTTTTAGCTGCACTCGATACATTTGGTCGCATTGGTCTAACGATGCAGCAGCAGGACACGCTCTTTATTAATAAAGATCTGAGAAAATACTTTGAAGTCCACATTGTAAAATTTGCTGACAACTTTGAGCCATCATTTGAGTCTCTTCAAGGCCTTTTTAATAAGGTACCCATTTCTGTATTACCAGTTTGGTATAGCATCCCTCGAACGTCTGATAATATTTTCGAGTCGATCGTAGAAAAGTAT
Organism: Chlamydiales bacterium; assembly: GCA_041737255.1. Lineage (GTDB taxonomy): Bacteria > Chlamydiota > Chlamydiia > Chlamydiales > FEN-1388 > SZAS-7. The sequence goes on from JBGSSB010000099.1 coordinate 16,079, forward strand.
TTACACACTCCCAAAGTATATGAAAGCTACTTACAGGAGCTCACATTCGACGACCCTATTTTAAATAAAATAGTGGAAGATGTCTTTGAATCCCCTGATCTCAAAGTAGAAGCTAACATCCTACGACAACGCTATAAACTCACTCGTGAGAAGCTACAGGAATATCTTTTGATTCTTGAATTTAACTTCGTCTTAGTCTCAGGCTTTCAAGATGGCATAGAGGTACTTTGTGCCTTTGCCGAATGGCAGGAATACGTTAAGTTTCAAAAAAGACATCAACTCAAACCACTTGCCGAAACCGAAGTTACAGTTACAAAACCAGCCATTAAAGTGACAAGCAGAGAAGAGCAAGAAGATGCCATGAAGCGATTTCGACGCACGATTGATGCATGGCATACAAGGTGGAATGACTCCATTGGCTTAATAGAAAAAAGCGTGTTCGAAATTGAACGCACACTACGCAGTGTCCCTAACAACTCCTGGGTCTTGTTAGAAGACTTTTTGGCCGGCTTTATCACCCCAATTGGCTATCAGCCACAAGTTACCCTGCAACGTATTGGCAAAAAATGGCGCTACAGCCTCCCCTCCTATAACTCAGAAGAAAAAGCCTTTATCGAAGGTGTAGTCTTCGATCTCTTGCACGATGTAGGCATAACAACCACGGGTACATTCAAAAACAAGCCTTGCTTTATGATCACCCCTTTTGGGCGCGTAGCGTTAGGTGATGCGTAAGAGGTCCGTCTTGCAAGGTCTTATTCTAAACATGTTTTTGCGATTTTGATATGGATTCACAACTTTTGCATTCTTTTTAGTTCTAAGAAACCGATCTGAGCTGGAAATTCAACGAATGTTGTTTTAGAGAGATTTCTGAAATGCACTAGGGCTTGAAAATTTCACGATTGAGAAAGAGTAACAATAAATTCACGAAAAATTCCAAGATCATTTTGAACAAATGAAAATTCATCTTTTAATTTATTTTGAATGATTCGGAGTTCTTGAGTGTCTAGCTCACAATCATATGCATGTCTAACAAAGTGTCTAAAGGCTCTGACTTTGTCTAATAAAAGTAAACTTTTATTGCTAAGTAAAGCTGGGCGAATGTTGGGTATCTCTGTATTCATGCGAGCCAACAATTCTTTATGAAAAGATTCCATTTTGTCTATATGATTTTCAAAAGCCTTAGCGATTTGTTTTAAAAGATCTTCTATAGCCGTATAAAACTGCTGTGTTTTCAAAGCAAAAACATAACGCATTTCAAAAATAGAGATATCACTTGATGTTATTTCAGCATACAGGCGATCGATTACCTTAAGCTGTTTATCAAAATATCCCAACAAAATTGCATATTTATCCATGATATTACATTACCCTCATGCCTTGTGTAAGAATAAATTCTTGAAAATGGCATTTTTCAAAAAGTATAACTTCAATTTCTCTGCCTATTTCCCTTTCAAGAGCTGTCCATAAATCAAATCTGTCGCCAGTAAAGTTTTTGACGACTATATCTACATCTGAATATGCCGTAAATTGATAGGGCCGGATGATTGAACCAACCAAATAAATTTCGACAGGAGTGCCTTTAAAGGCATTTTTTAAGTTAGATGTTACTTTTTCTAAAAGTTTAAGACGAGCATCTTCCATTTCTGAAACTTCTTTTTCAGCCTGTTTCTCAAGCCAATTTTTTGCCGCTTCTTTGTCAAACTCACCCGTCATGGTAATCTCTTTAATGCAAAATAAAATCTTACCTTAGTCTAGTCTCTTTCTGTAGAGAAATCAATACAAAACAAAAGCACAACATTTACCAATCCAAATAGGTTAAAATCATGAGCGATACTTTGGTTTATTGGGGCCGTGTTTGGGGCCGTGCGTGCACTGTGCATTATGCTTTTCATTCCGAGATATGCACAATGCACGCACGGCCTAGGCTGTTGATTTAAGCACATATTCGTGCAACAACTTATCTGTAAGATTTTTCCTTCAATAGTTGTTTTAGAGCCCTTCAGGGCGACTTATTAAAGCCCATTGCGATCGCTCAGAGAGCTGTGGGTGGTTAGAAAATAGACTTCAGAGCCCATCTGAGGGCGATTCAAATCACATACATTCATTTCAATTTTGCCAGAGCTTGTGATTGAATCGCCAGCCAATTGAGGGATTGCTGTTGATATCATCAATTACCTTATTGCTTGCAAACCTCCTTGACCTCTCAAGTATTGCAATGGCAGGTAGCTGTGGCTTTTTATTAGTATTTACTACGGTAAACATTGCTAACTGCCGCCTTTATAGATCGACACACAGTTTTTTTGCTCTTTCGCTAGTAGGGGCGCTGATATCTAGCATTGCACTACTTACCCTACTTTGGCACATTACGAACACAACACCTTACAACATTTTTATACTGTTAGCGTCAGGAGGAATATCTTTCATAGCGACACTCGTACTGAACAAGAACAAAAACTAGGACTATCTAATACACAGGCCATCGACCATTTTTGTGACATGCTGAGGCTTGCCTAAATCTACTGGAATTGGTGACCACACTTCTAGTCGCTCTCCGGCTGATGTTGTCACAAGGCCTACTTCTGTATTATATACAGCATCTAGTATACGCAGCTCAGCTGTAGAACTAACCTGTTTGATGCAGCTAATCTTTTTTTCCGTTAAAAGAAAATGGCCTATGTGATTTTTATAGGTAGCTATGAACTGATTTTTAGCCACAAAAATAATGTTAGAAATAGCAAAAGGCAATGTATGGCTGACAATCGGCTCACTAGAGTTAAGGTCATGCAGGCGCAAGACAGGATCGGCATTTCCGCCACCGCTGACAAACCGAGTAATACTCCCAGGAATCCAGGCAAGAGCACGTTTCCCGGCCGAAAGCTCGCTAGTATAAGAACATATACGAGGAAACCTTTTTTCTTCAGTTAGTCTATGGACATCTATTGTTCCATTATTATACCCAATTGCGATTATACTAGGATCTATTGATGGAACAATAGAACAAATAGTTTCAGGAAATCGCCTCCAATCTATAAGTGCTCGCGATTCCCCTGTCGTTACATCGTTATAAGCAACCACGCCATTTTTATATCCCGTTAAAAAAACAGTATCGCTAAGACGTGCAATCTTTGTGAGCTGAGCGAGCCCTATATAACCAAGCTGACGTTGATGCCTTAGCTGTTGCGGGTTAGCTAGATCAATTATCATTAGATCAGATGATTGATAACACCCTACAGCAACCATCGTTTTATTGAGCCACTCAACACAGGACAACCTGTATCTGTTAGGGAAGTTATGCAACACACGCACGCTACGTTTACTTGCCACAGTTGATCCAAGGCCTTTAACATGGTAACAGCTGCCACCTAATACAACTACAGCGTCTCTTGCACAAAGTGCTACAGAGTTTGTGTAGTAATCATCAGCTATGCCAGGCATATCCAATATAACGCCGGGGGCATTAGGGATTTTTTGGTCTGGCATTCGAGTTTGTGTTATCGAAGTAGCTTGCTTAAGTCCCGTATTTTCTTGTACAGGGGGCAAAAATGAAGATATTTTTACATTTGTTGGTAGGGTCTTATTAAACAGCGCCCGAAAAATTGCAGATTGATATGAGTCTTGTTGTGAGGCCTTTTGGCGATCCTCTTGAGAGAGAGAAAAAACCAACTGCGGGTTATACCCATCGGCTCTACCATATATAATTCGATCGTTGTTGCAATGCATCGTTGCCCTTATTTCTATATCAATTTTTTATTAATATTATTATGCAGAAAAAACTTTACAGTTCAAACGCTTACTAAAATAAAAAATTTTATTTTTTATTAAATTCATCTGTAAGATGAGCAGGCGTTATAGCTTTCTTTGCCAATGCAAATTTCATTAATTCAAAGGAAAGTGTAATGGCGCCGCTTGATTTATCCCCAATTCCATACTTAAAGCAATCCCAGCCAAACTGTGCTTTGATAAAATCAGCTGTAAATGTTTTTAATTTTTGGTCACGGCCTTTGCCTGTGATAATAGATATACGTAATGCGTGTCTTTGTTTATCTGTAAACTTCTCATCAAAAAGCAGAACACCATAAAGATACCACAGCTTTACTTTAATAAGCAGTAATGGCTGAGCACCATATTCTTGAGCTCCATGACTCGAAACCAGTCTTTTATGTAGATCCAATTGAATGGTGCAATTTTCAAAATCTACAACTATATCATTCGGAAACAGGCGCGCATAAAGGGCCAATGCCTCTTTAAGGTCTACTTCCGCTATATTTTTAACAATAGACTCGCAAGTTTTTTGTGTTAGCCATTTTTCAGCAAGACACGGCATAAAAACATCTCTGGCCTTATCGTACTGTTTGGCATCAAAATAGGCCTGCAAAAGTTCGCGCAGGAGTTTATCTTCACTTTTATAATGCGGAAATTGAACAAAAAGTGCCTCTATGCAGTCAAGTTCATCTTGGGTTATTTCTGTTTTGCTACTTCTTAAGCCAAGCTTTATATAATCAACGACAAAATAGTCATCATCCATTAGACCCGGATGATCAAATCTTGCTCTTTCAAACATTTCCTGTATCTCATTTATTAACCTTCCCTCCTTTTGCAAAGCATAGGCATAATACCTATAAGAAGAGCCATCTTTTCGCATATCAACAGGCCAGCTTTCATGTATCTGAATGGTTTTTGCACAGTTACTTGTTCTGTTATAAAACGACATAAGGGCATTGTACGTTTCAGTACAAGGGCAATCATTTACTAACTCTACAACTCGCTTTTTATTGTATTCATGACGTTTTATATACATCCACATAACCTCTGAAAAAAGTTTATGTACATGCTGGTTTTGGCCTGCACAATGAGGTTCTATGGAATACTTTCGTAGCGTCAGCTCGAAAAACCGCTCGGCATCCTCTATCCTACCAAGCCGTTCGCTACAAAATTTTGTTACTGCTATAGAAGTAAGAGACAAAGGCAAAAACACCCCCTTGATGGCTAATCTATTAATCTCGCAAACTGCAGCATCATGGGTCATATCACTAAATATTGCTCTAAATTGCTGATCTACAATTATAGAGACATCATGCTCAACAGCCGCAATCTCAAGCGCCTTAAAATCTAGCCTATATTTTGCCTGATCAACTTTTGAATAGGGGTGCATCGTTTAGTATCCTTAATTAACAATGTAATTTATATGTTTTGTAATCATAGAGCATACTTGTCTTCTAGAAAATTCACCACAAAATATTAAAAATCGTAACTAAAAAAATTCATTTAAATTGTATGTAATTATTAATGTATGTAAAATAATAAATCATTTCATTTAATAAAAAGCAAAACCATTTCAATAAGATTAGTAATTAGGATTGTTACATGAACGTATCGTCGACCTTTTTTTCTTCGCCACTCAATTGGCAGCCTGTAGCTCAACTACACTCAAAGCTAAAAAATGTTCAAGACATGTTCTACATACCAAATCCTTACGATAGCATCAATTTAGCCTGGCACAAACTTAAGGAAAAGTTTACTCAACAATCTCCTTTGCGAAAAACAGTCGAGTCACTCTGCTTAAATCCTATTGCAAAAGAGAAATGGGATGAGGCACTCAACACCTTGGTAGAGACCTGCTCTTCTACAGAATATCATCTACTACGAAAGCCTCTCAGAAATATTTTGACCAAGCTAACACCAAAAGAGTATGGCCAACTCTTTGATCGACTTATTAACAAAGGTATAGAAGGCAAGGGATTAGTAGGCTTGCAAAATGCTCTTTCTTTACTTACCTCCGAGGAGGTAGAAAACCTGCTGCAAAAAGCGATTGTAGAGAGCAAAAAAAATCCAGAAGAAACACTTGAAGCTTTTGCTATAGCACAGGAGGAATATTCAAAATTACTCACAACAACGAAAGAATCATTCTTTAAGCGACAAGGTAGCACCTTCATACGAATGTTTTGCAATTTCATCGATAGTGCCCTACTCTCTTTACACCTTACTGACATTGGACGTGAAACGACATCTTCTTGGGAAGCCACTGAGCAGCTTTATTCCTACGCAAAGATTTTGAGTTATCCCGTACTTATATTCACCGCCCTCACAACTTTTTGCGCGCCACTTGTAGCACTTATTGTAACGGGTGCCGTTGTAGCTACTGCTGCTATTGCCATTTACAGTTATGTTACATGGTTTCAAGCTGCCCCAAACACTCTTGAATCTACTATAAATATGGTTGAAGAAGCAAAAATGGGAACCTTGCAGCCTGTACTTGCTCGCGAAGCAAAAATTGATGAAATCTTAAACTGTTTGGCAAACTCAAGTGATGGACATCGCGCCCACCCACTTCTTTGTGGCCCTACAGGCGTTGGCAAAACAGAGATTGTTAGAGGTATTGCCCAAAGGCTTGCCTTGGGCAATGTACCAGAAAACTTAAAAGGAAAAAAACTATTAGCCATTAACACAGCCGAACTTTTAGAGAGAGCCAATCGAAGCGCTGGAGATAACACCCTACAACACCTTCTTAATAGAATGGGCAAAAACAAAGATGAATATATTATCTTCTTTGATGAAGTTCATAACGCCATGATGAAAAAAACACTCGGCGAGCGCATGAAAACTATTTTAGACACAAATCCAAATTCGCTTCGCTACTGCATTGGAGCAACAACACAGCTTGAATATACAAAGCATATTGAGCCCGATTTAGCCTTTGCTCGTCGCTTTGAAAAAATAGAGGTTGAACCAACCGGCAAAGAGCAAACAGTGTTGATCATGCGCGAGATGCTCAAGCGCGAGGCTCCTGATGTTAGCGTCGACGAAACTATGCTGGAGAAGATTTTTGAGATGGCATCCCAAAAGCTACCAAATATGTACCAACCTTCAAGCTCGATACATGTTTTAGCAAAGGCTCTTGGCCGTCTAAAGCGCTACAGCACACCTCAAATCCAAAAAAACCAACAGAAGCTCGCAAACCTCACCTCACGTGTGCACGCAAACCCAGAAGCACTTTTTGAGCAAGAGACTCTTGAAAAAATTGTTAGTCTGAAGAAGAAAATCGAAAGAATCGATACTGAAAAAAAGGCAATGGAACAAAAAAACCAAGAACAAACAAAGTTGATCCTGTTTGAAAAAACCCAGATTTCCTTTATGTTTCAATCAGCCCTAACTGCGCACAAAACAGCCTCTGCAAAGGATAAGACTACGTTTCTTTTCTGGAACTATTACATGCTTCCTCACATCAAATCCAAGCTAATGGCCCAGCAAGTTAAGTCCTCAATTCGGATTGACGAAAAGCTTATCGAGTCATTGTTTGTTCAGGAGCTAGGGTAGATCTGCTCGTATTTATTTCAAACTATATCTTCATGCGCACATTCCATGGCCTAATTGAAATAAACATACGTGATTTGAATCGTCCTCAGCCGGCCTCATTTGTTTTTCAATCTTCCCACAGCTCCCTAAGCGCCGAGTAGCTAAAAGGGGTTTCACCTCAAAGCCCTCACAGAACCGTAGGTGAAACTCTCCCTTCATACGGCTCGTCTGCTCAAATCGTGTGTTAGCTTGCATCTCCAATGAACGAACAGATTGGGCTGTCTTTCCATGTTTCTGGATAGCCAAACTGCTTTCTTTTTCCATGATCGCTTCAACTGCTCATATTTCCTTTGAGCCCATCTCATCAAGAATGAATCGATGTTTCTTACTGTTGACCAAAGCAAGGCCTTCGCTTTGACGCAAGTAAGCCCCACGGCTATCGCAACAGCTCGCAAGAGATCGCAGTTATCCACGATATAATTCATTATATGTAAACGCCATAGGCGAATTAGAGAATAGAAGACTTAAACCTATGATCCAAGTAGTTCATGCACAAAAGCCTCTGCGACCCAAGTTTCATACGCATCTGGCTACCAGCCTCTCTCTATAACAAGCATGCGGTAAAGATCGCGTCCCGTATAGGTCCAGACAATGTCTCGCGCTTTTGTAAGATCTAGAGTTTCTTTTAGGTGCTTTT
>JBGSSB010000100.1:0-12020 GCA_041737255.1 Chlamydiales bacterium
GCCAGTGGCAACTCATGTCGTGCGCAAATCCAAGATGGAGTAGATGTCGAAGCAATTCACTTTATTGAGTTTATTGCCGAGCGGCTAACACCTTATCGCAAAATGACTGATACCAGTGAGACAGGATAAAAGAGTGAATCAGGCCCAGAGCTTGCTGTCGAATATAAAATTAACGAGTATTGAGTACAGTCAAATCATTCACAATTATCTTATCAAGAACAAGATGCGCAGGATCGCAAGCGCCAGGATTTACAGGATGCAGAATAATTATTGGATCCCCTGGAGATTTTTAGTTTGGGCCATATTTAACAGCACACGCATGAGCTCAATACCGTTCATTAAAACTAAAAAACTCAAAGATTAGAAGGATGAAACGATCAAAACGATAAAAATATAAAAAATAAAACAGAAATCTATTACCTAGGACGGCTAATCTTTTTCATTTTTCATCGTTATTATCGTTCTATCATTTTGATCGTTGAGAGCTAAGTGAGCAGTTTATTTTTTATCAGCAATAGTACTCAATTCTTCTTTACCTTTGTCATCTCTAGATGCAGTATGCTCAGTAGCTGTCGACGCCTCAGATGGCAAAACAACCTTTCTTTGCAATGCCTCAAGCGCACCTTGATATGTGGCTGATGAATAATCAGAGCCAGATTGTGAACCGATTCCGAATGTCATAATACCTCTAATGGTTCAAAAATAATCCTGTTCAGATGCAAGGTAGCACAGCTCCAAAAAAAAATTCAAGCCGTTTTAATCAATGCCTAACTCAATTTTTTCGCTGGCGAGAAAGAGGCCTACAACCTTGTGGCGTTTAAGTTTATGCAAGATAGCCTTTAGGTAGTCGCTATAGCTTTCGGCCGACTCTTCTGGCTCAATAGGTCGCATACCAATAAATACCATGCCATTGTCATTTGAAAACTGGGATATTAAGTTGTAGTCATCTGGTTTTGACGAAACATAGACATGAGGGGCAATATCAAGCCTGTTTTTTGCAAGCAGCGTTGTAATGTGGCTAAGGCGTCGTTCTCTTGAAATTTCATCTTTAACAATGCTGTTTAGGTTAATTTTAGCATTTTTATTTAAATTTGAATTTGCATACATATGTGCCAGTACGGTCATTAAATCGTTACTGTCTCGCAGTTCTTCATCCCACCATATGTCAATATGAATAGTCTTAGCATCCTCACGGACTTGGTTATTGTTACTCGCAAGAAATACAAGGTTTTTGTTAGCAGCGTATGTGGCTTTTGTAATTTCGGCAATTTCGTTTGCATCGAGGTTGTTATCATCAATTTTTATGATAATTGTATTTGGACGCAGAGGATTCAAGCCATAGGAGGCCAACATATTTTTAAAACTATGTAAGAAATCAGCGGCAGAAATAACCTCCACCAATGCTTCTATTTTTTTACCTAAAAGTGTCTGCTTTATCATCGATGTTAATTTATCGAGGTTAAAGTTTTCTTCATCACCGCTAAAGCAGTGAACTAGTGTCAAAAACCCTTTTCTACCTGTAATGCCAGAGGTAAAGTCTAGGATTGAAGCGCAGGGAGTAAGGTTTTGTGTGAAGGCCAGTACATTAGGCCTCCATGAGCGAACAGATACAGCACTATCAGCAAGCGCATAAACAGCTTTTCGCAAAAAGTAGAGCATCACACCTTGGCGGATGTCATCATATTCACCTATTAAACGACGCTTCATTATCATATAGATTGCCATAACCAAAAAGATGGCCATAAAGGTGTAGCTTGCATCAATCAAAAGCATCGTTGCTATGCAAATAAAGGCCCCAATTAATGATACAGAAGCTGGCACTGCTATTGTCGGCCTCCAGCTTGGGTTATTCATTAACCCCTCAAGTCCGGCTGCAAGGTTTAGCATACCGTATGAGATAAGAAAAAACATCGTCATTATAGGCGCAATGTAGTTTAGGTCCCCTAAGTACAAACATAAGGCAACGATAGCTAAGGTGATAAAACTAGCAACACGAGGCTCAGCACCTTTTCCAAACTCTTTTCCTATAAATTTTGGCACAATTCCATCATTTGAAATAGCCTGCAATGTTCGAGGCGCTGCCAAGATTGCCCCAAGAGCACTAGAAACAGTAGCACCTATAATTCCCATTAAAATCAAAGAGCCACTCCAAGCTACCGTTTGCATGATCATAGGATTTGAAACTAAAAGATCATCGGGCACTCTGGCCCACAAAACATATGCTACAGTTAAGTAGATAACAAACCCTATGACAACAGCTGTAATTGTGCCAAGGGGTAAAGAGCGTCTTGGGTTTTTGAGCTCTCCTGACATAGAGACTCCAGCCTCTAACCCTGTCACCGCAGGAAAAAAAATAGCAAAGGCCGCCCAGTAGCCCAGCGATCGAGTTATAGGTGTGTCGGAGGGGGTAAAATCTGTTATCTCGACACCAAAGAAAAATGAAGCAAGTGATAGTACGATAATAATAAAAATAAAAAACTGCGCGCGGAGTATAAAACTTGTTGAAATTAAACTTATTAAACCAAGCGCAGCAAGGCTAGAAAACTCAATAAGGTTAAGATCAAGCGCCGGAAACATATAGTGCATTGTTTCAGCAAAACCCATAATAAAAAATGCAATTCCAATCGCCTGGGCACAATAAAGCGGAATACCAATAGCACTTCCAATGGTAGCACCAAGCGACCTGGAAATAATAAAATAGACCCCGCCATTGCCTACATGCATATTTGTTGAAGAGGCCGATATAGAAAATGAGGTAATAAGTGTAATGGATGTAGCAAGGCAGATAATTGATATCGTTGAAATTAAGCCCATCTCACCAATGATCCAGCTTAATCGCAAGTAAAGAATAACCCCGAGAATCGAGAGCATACTCGGCAAGAAGACGCCGTGAAAGGTTCTAAAACCCTCCTCTCCCTTCTTTACGAGCAAAAAATTAAGTAATGCGGTTTTAATTGAGCCCCAGCGGCTTGGCGATTGCGTTTCAACACTTGCTGTAGTCATTTTTTGAGACCTCTATTTGTATCGTAACAGTATAGAGGAAACTCTATTTTTCCTAGTGAATATTCTTTTTATGAAATTTATTTTAAAGTTGCAGAAATCACTAATTTACTAAATACTCTTTTCATTCAGGAGCATACAATGACAAGCCCTATAAATAGTGCAGTATTTACTAAATCGACAGATACTCTTTACAATTACTTTACATCTGTTGGTATCAATGGAAAAACAGCCAATTTACTTGTTACTGAAGATCTAACCCTTCAAGAAAAACCAACCTGGATCCTACGGGTTTTTCAACGAATTTTTGGCAAAATATGCTTCTTTTGCCCGTCAACACCTAACATATCTTCAGTAATTATAAAAATTGAAACACTCTCTCGTCGCCTTGAAGATATTGACACCTCAACAAAAGAAAAAGCCGCTTTCGTTGTAGACATATTAAAAATAATCCAGCAAAAAAAAGATAGTAGCCTTACCATCCTTTCAAAAATCAATGAGTTAAGCCACCTTATTGAACATGCGCAAATCGATAACAAAAGCAAATATCGAAAATTTGAAGCCAAACTCCTTAACAGCTACAAAACAGCAAAGCCCTTTGATCCCAAAAATAAAGTTCCTGCTACACTGCAACAACTAAAGCAACTCCCCTCGGTTTCCTGGGATTCTCTTTCACGCGACGTAGCCCGGAAAATTTTTAGCTGTCTTGGACCGGTAGACCTTACACAGCTACGAGGAGTTAGCCACAATTGGAGCATATTTGCATCGGACAAACTGACCTGGATTAATGCAAAAAACAATCCGGAACACTCATTGATTTTTTCCGCACTAAAGTCAACACAAAATCCTTTTACTGCATTTCAGAACTCTAGAGCACTCGAACGTTCTATTCGAACAAATAAGCCAAATCACACCACCATCAATACTTTGCATTCAATTACAAAAAGCAACCAGTATTATCTAAGTGCAGCCGAATACTCTGTTAGATCTAATGATTTTTTATGTGTGTTAAAACATCGCGACGGATCGTACATACTCTACGAAAAGTGTGTAGTAAAGTACCAAAAACCGGCTAACTCCAGTGAAGTATTCGATGGTGAAAAGCTCTACCTACTTTCTGCAAACACACATGCCATCTCTGCACACCAAGTAGACACAACGCATGGGGAAACAACTCTTGTGTGGAAAAACCCTGGAGCAAACGTAGCGTTATCAAATGTTTCCAACTCAAAACTCTACTGTATCTTGCATAATCACTCTGCAGTCATTTATGATATGAAGACAGGTAGTAGTGAAATAGCTGATAAAGAAGTTGCCCAAGACTACGTGCACGGGGCCCGAACAATACTCTCGGGTCATTACCTCTATAAATCTGCTGGAAACACCCTTTGCATACAAAACCTTGAAGACCTAACAAAAAAACCTATAACTATTGCAGACATCACTGCACAAACATGCAACATGTATGCCGCCTCAACCACACTTTTTATTATAAGCTCTATAGGAAATATTGTTGCTTACTGCATGCAAACAGGAAAAATGCTAGCTATTTATCCTGTTCAAAACGAAAACACGAGCCAAATTCTCGTGTCCAATGGTTTGCTTTTTGCACAAACAAGCGAATCTAGAATTCAAGTATATGACATTTTAACAACAAAATTTATAAAAACAATTGATCATTGCAAGGGATGCGTATCATTCGCGGTTCATGATAAAAAAATCATATACGTTGATCGATATACAAAAAGTGTGCGTTCTGTTGATTTTAGTTAAACACTTAAAAAAGCCCCCATCACTGAAAAAACTAAAATACAACAAGTACTTTTTTATCTGTGATGGGTAGTCAGTTTCACGCTACTTTACAATGAATTCAAAAACTTTGCAAAAGGCCCTGCAATAATCGTCTCGCGAAAGACATATGGGATACCATGATCCGCTTCAAATGCCGCAGCATTGCCTACATCATGGACTGCACCGGGCAGTGCAAATAACGAACCCATGAACCCTTTATTAGGCAGATCATTTGCCTCTGTGATTTTTCGTGAATTATCACCCATCCTAATAAGATCATGCGCAAAAACTACGGTAAAGATAGCACCTATAATGCCAATAAAACTGGCAGCTGGCGATATAGGAGCCAATGCAATACTTGAAACCAATGATACCGCTGCAGAAACAAGCAGCAGCCCCCCAAAAATTCTCGTTGCAAGTGACGTGACTCTTACACCAACATCATCATAATTTTTAGCTTTACCGCTTATAAGGTAATCTAAATCCTTACCAATACAATTGAAATAATACCCAACATTAATAGAATCCAAAGCAACCACCAATAATATTTTTTTCATAGATTATACCCTGTAAAGCATTACTGTGCAAACGGACAAAAAAATACCTCTTGCGCTATACAACATTTTTGTAGATAAAGATAGCTATGAAACAAAAACTAATGACACCTTGTACTCTCGGCTCACTTCTACTTAAAAATCGTGTAGTGCTTGCCCCCATGACTCGCGCTCGCGCCGGAGCCGCACGCACACCAAATGCCTTAATGGCCGAATACTACACGCAACGATCTAACGCAGGCTTGCTCATTACAGAAGCTACTGCCATATCCGAGCAATCTCTTGGCTGGGTTGACTCCCCCGGTATCTACAAAGAGGCACACATTGAAGGCTGGAAGCTTATAACGAGCAGCGTGCACGCACAAAACACCCCCATCTACTTGCAGCTTTGGCACTGCGGCAGGGCTTCTCATTCAACCTTTCGCGCCGACCAGTCACTTCCCGTATCAGCGTCGGCAATAAAGCTAAATGGAGAATATGTCCATACCCCAAAGGGTAAACTACCTTACGAAACTCCACGTGCTTTAGCAACACATGAAGTACGAGATGTCGTCGCCGACTATAAACAAGCAGCCAGTAACGCCATACAAGCCGGCTTTGATGGTATCGAAATTCATGCTGCCAACGGCTATCTGATTGATCAGTTTCTTCAATCAAAAACAAACCAACGTACAGACATGTATGGGGGCTCGATTGAAAACCGTTTTCGCTTTCTACGTGAAATTATCGAAGCCTGCCTTGAGGTGCTGCCTGCCAATAAAATTGGCGTTCGGCTCTCTCCAAATGGCATCTATAATGATATGGGCTCAAAAGAATTCCGCGAGCAGTTTTTATACGCGGCAAAAGAGTTAGACAGCTACAACCTCTCCTACTTACACCTACTTGATGGCTTGAGATTTGGCTTTCACAACCTTGGCGAGCCTATGTGACCCTCTCAGAGTTTCGCAACGTCTACAAGGGCCCCCTAATCGCCAACTGCGGCTACACACCAGAGTCAGCAGAAGCTGCAATTGAAGCAGGCCATGCTGACCTTGTTGCATTTGGCAGGCCCTACATTACAAACCCAGACCTTGCTCTTAGAATAGCTAACAGCTGGCCGCTAGCCCCAGAGGCCCCAGTTACTGTTTGGTCTGCGCCAACAGCTGCAGGGTACACAGATTATCCAGCCTACACATCCTCAGCTACAAATTAGAATATCCCCCCTCAAAGGACTATCTGAGGTGAGATATTCATTTATTTTCACCTAAAGTTGCAAATAATTTACCAGGGGAGCAAAATGGAAGTAGGAGCATTAGTAAACAGATAAACAAAGGAGATATTTTTTATATAAGTCGCTTGTAATCAATAATTTATACCTTTTTACGGAGGAAATATGAGTTTTGTAAAGATGACCGATATCCTACTTTCAACATCAGCGTTTATTGCTACCCTTACCTACCCAGCCAAAGCCAAATCACAGGCTAACGGAAACTGGGCGGATGCAAATCACGAAACCGTTTTAGAAGTAACTCCAATCATTCAGTCAGCAACAGAAGATGTTGGCCTGGCTGAGAAATTTTTCAACATTATTACCTCCGATTCAACCGCCCACAATAGACGAGCGAAAGACCAAGTTTTTCAATCTTTTGTACAGGGCTGCACAAAAAAAATATTCGAACAATTTTGGGATAGCTCGAATTGGGAAACCCTACAGGGGCTATCAATACGCATACCTACAATCACCTGTATGCTCTACGACAAAACAGGTAATATGGTGCATATGATCACTTGCAGTGCAATTGATGTTATGCGAGCGCTCAAGCGCATAGAAGAGGCCTTTTTTATTTCAGCCAGAACCGTTCCTGTGATGGTCAATGGTCACGAAAAAAAACATGTCCACAAAGATCAAAAACGATCAACGCATAAGTACTTTATGCACCATCGATCTCGCTAATCTCACGCCCTTGGTCGTATGTAGGTTTTGATAAGGTAGTATATAAGCACTATCAGGCCGCCCATACAGCCAAGGGCTACTGCTATTCATAAAAGTCTATATTTACCCTAAATTCGGCAGCATCTTCTTAAAATAGACACATATAACGCTTACTTAGCATCCAATTCTATATAACCAAAGCTATACAACACTCTCTTTTTTATGCCACAAGGGCATAAAAATGATCGACTTTTATAGCGCCTGCGCTATAATAAAGATATGAGGTATATTATGAAATCGCATTCTCCTTCAGAAAAACTTATGATTGAAGAGGTTATGCTAGCTTCTTATAAGTTACGATCAGCAATTAAAGGACTCTCAATTGGAGCCCTAATTAAATCAATTCGTATACAGCTAGGAATGTCACAGGTAGCCTTAGCCAAGCGCGCCAAAGTCCCTCAGTCCACAGTTTCGCGTATTGAACACGGACAAAGAGACATGAGCATATCTACGTTAAATAAAATTCTTGAATCACTTTCATGCGACCTTCTGATAGCCCCCTTGTTGAAAGAATCCATTGATGCCATTCGCAAAAAACAGGCAAGAAAAGTAGCGGAACAACACATGCGATACCTTAAGGGTACCATGAACATGGAAGATCAAGAACCAGACCCTCGTTTTATTGAAGAACTACTTAGGCAAGAAGAGGAAAAGCTTTTGCAAGGGCCTAGCTCTAAATTGTGGGAATAATTTTCTATGACGCTAAATTTTAAATTTCCAGAAGGCGCTACCCCAATAGATGATTGTAGCGGCCTTATTCCACAATGGGTTCACACCTTACACGACCTCAACAGGGTAGAAGCTGAAAACATCATGAACGCCTTAGCGAAATACCTCAGAGGCTCAATAAATAACCCGACAAAATGGTTTCATGTAACAGAGCTCAAAACCATTCATAAATCAATGCTAGGAAATGTTTGGGAGTGGGCTGGCACTTATCGAAAATCAAACACCTCAATAGGTGTTAATCCAAGCTTGATCCCAACACAGTTAGCAGAGCTTTGCATAGACGTACGCTCTTGGATGGAACATCCTGTCGAACTCACGTTTATCGAAATGGCAGCGAGAATTCACCATCGACTGGTCTTCATTCATCCATTTGAGAATGGAAATGGTCGGTTTTCACGCCTACTCTCAGACCGTTTTCTCCTTGCATGTAGATGTCCCTACCCTATTTGGCCAAGTCATCTGAACAAGGAGGGCACCATACGAAAAAATTACATTGAGACACTTAAAAGCGCTGACAATGGTGATTATCTGCCTTTAGTAGAGTTTATGAAAAAACTGGGGGGACGTGATCCAACAATCTGTGAATTATTGCAGAATAAATTTTATAACCCTTATATAAATGGTGAGAGAGGAGCTCTTTTAGTACGTGCTTTAATTCGAAATGGTAACACCTCGAATGATGAGACCTTAAGTGGTCATCGCGCATTGCAATTAGCCGTTAAGGCCAATTTAGAAAAAATTGCAGCAGTATTGATAGAGACCGGCGCTGACATAGAACATAAAGACAAAAGTGGATTAACACCTTTACAGATAGCTATCACTCAAAAAAACAAGATTATCACTGACATTTTGGTATCAAAAGGCGCAAAACAACTGTCACCAACGGGCTTAGAAAGATCAAAAACAATCGAGGCCTAAATACTTTACCGCTAATCTCACGCCCTTGGTGGTATGTAGGTTTTGATAAGGTAGCATATAAGCACCATCAGGCCGCCCATACAACCAAGGGCTACTGCTAAGCCTAAAGATTGTGTAAGGCCCATAAAAAACCCAAGTGTTGGCGATACCCACATCTGGCTTGACGCAGCGTAGCGCGCTATAAAGTAGAGAATTGGAATAGCCGCTAAAAATACGATAAGTGCGGTCATATCCCAAAATGAGCCAACATTTACAGGCCCTGAGGTTCCTATAGTTTTGCCGAAATCAGAAAATATTTTAGAAATCCCCGATTCTATAGCTTTGTAAACCTTACCTCTACTAAGTAAGGGGTCCATGATAGTTGCGCTAATAGCCCGCGCCATCTGGTCGTTAATATTTGTCTCCATACCATAGCCAAGGTCGACATAGGAGAGCCCCTCTTTTTTTGCTATCAACATAAGAATACCACTATCGCGGCCTCGAGGCCCTACTTCCCACTCTGCTGCTATCCTTTGAGAGGTCAATGCGATTGACTCACCTTCTAGCTCGTTAATGACAACAACAACGATCTGGACCCCTTCCATAACTTCAAACGCACGTAGTTGCTGGTCGAGAAACAGTGATTCTTGCTCGGTAATCGTATTTGTAAGGTCGTTTACGTAGCCCTTGTTTCCAGGTATTTGCAAAGACAAAAGTAATAAGCATGAAAGAACAAGAGCTAGCGCGAACTTCATAAAACCTCAAAATTCAAGTAGGTGTCACACTAACGAATAGCTATTATTTTGGCAACAGATGCATTTTAGGAATGGCACTTGGGCTGTAATAGATGGTGCTTTTTTGCTCTTTTTGCCAATCGAGCAGCTTATAGGGATGAAAAATAAGTGAGTTCTCATCATCAAATAGTCCTGTCCAAGATGGTATACTAGTTGCAAATGAAGCAAGCCCATGAGGAGTGGAGGCTTCATTTTGAGGACTAGTATACAACAAAGTTTGAGCCTCGTTTGCCGCCCCAAAAAGTAAAAATATGCTATTTACAAAAAGAGTGCCCAACTTTTTAGGGATATAGCTAACGACATTTGAAGCAAAGGTGAGTGTTTTTTTTAATAAAGGTGGTGTATAGGCCTGTAAATATGAAAAAAGCGGCGCGACTACAGATGTAACCTTACTTTTTAACCAAGAGAGCGCGCCTCCCACAACCGGAATAGCACTACATTTGGGTGCCATACGTCCAACCATATCCGCAACGGTTACTCGGGCATCAACAGTAATACCAGCCAAGCCAAGAGCTACAACCCCGAAAGTATTACAATTTTGTTTAGCGATAGAAAAGCGGACCCCCTCACCTTTATTGATACTATTTGCAAAAGCGATAATAGCTTTTAGAGTTTTTTCATCTATAGGAATATTGGTAATGAGCTTTTCATCAAAGCTTCTTGTATCTCGATAATCTGGAGTTCCTACTTTTGCATAACCTGTAGCCATGCATGACATTGGATCGGCCTGCACATATTCTTCAAATGCTTTTGCAAGCTCAAGACCCAGCGAAAAGACCTTGCCTTCATTATCTACTAGGCGAATGCTTGTATGCTTTGGATGAGCCTCATTTATTCCTTCTACCAGCCAGGAGGGGCTAAAAGCATAATCACTTGTCGTGACAACCTGTAGGACACAATTTTTAAGCGGATCATCCTGGAATACTTTTGCATGCTCTTGTAGGCTCTTAAGTTCTTGGGGCGATAACTGCTCAATGGGATAAAGCGGATAAGGAGTGCTCTTGCTTTTTACAAGACCCTGAGGTGAGCTATAGGTATATAGTTCAGCAGGGTTTGTTTTTGATATGATTTTTCCACTCCTCGCGTCAAGCTCAAATTTTTGCCTTAACACGCTCCATGGCATATATTCCCCTTGCACGCGTATCATTGGCTCGCCATTTTCAACGAGAACATCATGAATGCCAATTCCCTTTGCCGTAGCTTCTTTAAAGGTGGCAATACTAAAGGCAACTCCTGATCGTAGTAAAAAAGAGACGCAAGCGGCGTGAGTCGAAAGCATAGCTTCTGAAAAGCCAAGCTGCAGCCACTTTTTCTGCCCCTTAAGCTCAAAGGCCTTATCCGATAGCTCTGCATAAACAGCGATAAGTTTTTTTTGGATTTCAACAACTAGCTCTTCATCAAACTCCAAGAGCTTGGCTTGAAGATTGTTAAGCTGAAGCTCCTTGGCAATAAGGTTTGTATCAGAGCTTTGGACAAGTTCTTCTGCTTGCTGGCAAAGTTGCTTTATAGCCTTAGATTTTGTCTGTACAAAAGCAGCCTTATGCATACCTTTTGCCGTGGCAGAAACTGGATGCAACGACACCATAATAGTTCCCTCTAAATATACATCAGCGACTTATCGTATGTATATATTCGTGTAGATGGTTGTTTGAGTTGCCATTCTACCATTAAAGGAGAAAAATAGGAGTGGGATTTTTCATGTTTGAAAAAATCAGCCACGTTATTGAAAAGACGAGGAAACATGGTAAGACGATTATCATCCATATGCGGCTCGCCATCACATGCATGAGCCACGCCTTCGGTTTTTTTTGCACCCCCTAGTAGAAACGCTAGTGTATTATGAAACACTGTAGTTAATCCTCGAGGTATAAAAAGGAGGATATCTCTACTGTATGAAAACACGCGAAGAGCAGGTTCAGGAATACGATTTACGATAGTTGCAAAAATAGAGCGAGCAAACGAAGCTACTTTGTTTGCTGTTCTAAAAGCAAAGCCTACTATAGGAAGCCTTGATGGGCTAGGCAAAAGGCGACCTAGTAACTTACTAAATGTTAGCCGCGTATTTACTTTTACACCAGCAATACCAAGCACTACCTGAGCGAGTTTGTTACAGTTTTGCTTTGCGTAGTTAAAGCACATCCCCGAGATATGATCAGAAGTTGTGTTTGAAATAAAAAGAGTGTACCCTCAGTAAGGTTTTCGTCAAAAAACAAATAACAGAGGGTAACTCATGAAAGAGTATGTCAATTTCACAGATAAAGATCATGTACAAACTTTCGAAAA
>JBGSSB010000102.1:0-11669 GCA_041737255.1 Chlamydiales bacterium
TTTCGAAAGTTTGTACATGATCTTTATCTGTGAAATTGACATACTCTTTCATGAGTTACCCTCTGTTATTTGTTTTTTGACGAAAACCTTACTGAGGGTACACTCTTTTTATTTCAAACACAACTTCTGATCATATCTCCGTGACTTATAGTCGGGGGTCAGACGTGACTTATTATAGTCGGGGGTCAGACGTGACTTATTGACATATTTCTAGGCGGGCATAAATAAATACTATAAGAATAAGTCAACAACTCACGTCTGACCCCTGGCTTTGACATATTTCTAGGCGGGCATAAATAAATACTATAAGAATAAGTCAACAACTCACGTCTGACCCCTGGCTTGACCCCTGGCTCGTCTGACCCCTCGCTGTGTCGGTCAAAAATGAGAGCGGCGCATACTGCGCACGCGCTCCAAAGAGCTAAAGCTCAAGGGTGAATTTTGCATAAAAGCTATTCTTTAAAAAAGGGCTTACATCAACCCCCTAGACCGGTCCATGCCATACTATTTTGTGGTTTCGCGCATCGTGGTAGCCCAGAAAGATTTGAGTTTTGACTTTTGCTCACTCGTAAGATCGCTTAGGATGCAGATGTTTTCTGAATTTGAGCCAAAGGCTGCTCTTGTCCAGTTTGCAGACCCCATGATGAGGGTGTTATCATCGATGATGGCCATTTTTTGGTGCAGCAGGCCTATCCTGTTGCTGGCATATACTTGCATATTTTCACGCTTAAAGCGCTTGTAGGCGATGCTGCTTGTTTTGCGGCTTGAGTCACTGTCGATCACAATTTCTACATCTACGCCGCGTTTGTGGGCGTCAACCAGAGCCTCTATTAGGTGAGGATGGGTAAAGGTAAACATGGCTACCTTTACGGTTTTCTTTGCGGTATTTATTTGTGCAACTACTTTGCCAAGGGCCTTTTTATCATCGGGCAAAAAGCTTAACTCAAGGGTTTGATTGCCGGTTGCAAGGATAAGGGGTTGAATTTTAGAGCCTTTCTCTTGAAGGCTTAGGGCTTTTTGTTCAATAGCGCGCGCCATTATAGGCGAGTCAATCCCCATAACAATATTGGAATGAAGTGATAGGGAGTGGTTTGTGAAGTTTGCAGATCCCAGCCAGCATACTTTGTGGTCTATTGCCAGGAGCTTATTATGCATTAGTCCCTTTTGTCTTCTCGGAACAAGGGTTACTTTGGAGCCAAGTTTATCTCTGACATCTTGCGAGGCTACCGGGTCAGAAACAATAAATACTTCGACGCCATCTTCTGCTTTTTGACGCAAAGCTGTAATGATCTCTTCATCTGTTAATGAATAGATGAGGCAGTAAATAGATTCTTGTGCCTCGCCTATAGCCTTGGTGAATGTTTTGCGTAAGTTGTCGCCCGCTTGGTTGGAGTAGAGGCGTATTGGTATATCGTGTTTTGGTAAAGCAACGCTGTTTTCGCCCGACATGAAGTAAATAGTAAGGCTGTATACTGCAATAAGAATCAGTAAAAGGGGAGGGGAGAGCCGAATCTTTGTAAACGGTGCTTTGGATTGTTTTTTCATTTTATCGCCTTGGAAAATAGCGATCCCACTTTTGGTCGACTAGTTTAATGGTGTCATCATCTGCCATTACTTCTGGTGGATAATGACTTTTCATGCGGGCATCTACTACAAACGGCAGACTATAGGAGAGGTGATTATTTTTCACCTTGCAAAAGTTAGAGTATATGTCGCAACTTGGATCAAAACGCGTAAAGACTGTCCACAAAAACTCTAAGGAGGAGCTTGTGGTTTGTTTTGCATCATCAACTAAAATCACAAAGGGCCAGTCGCTAAAGGCTTCCTCTTTTGCTAGTCGTTCTACATCTTCAACAGGGCCATCAACAACGAGGCATCCTGCACAGTAGGGAATAGCATGCTTTAAAGGACGAGGTAGTGCTTTTGAAAAATGGGTGGGTAGCTTACGCTTTTCTTTACCCGTGCCTATCAGCACAGCTTTAGAGCCATGATTTATCTTAGGGCCAGTATAATCTAGTGTGTCATTGCTTGTTTTTGAAAAGATGTAAAAACTTGATTCAGGTGAAAATCTTGCCAAGACAGTTTCTAAAAGTGCTTTAGAGTCTCTTAAGTCAATCGGCTGATCTGTAATGATTAAAAATTTAGTCAGCGAAAGTTGCCCTTCCCCGAGTATGCGAAATGCAGCAGCTAGTGCCTCTTTTTCGTAGCGCTCTTTTACAATAGCAGAAGCTAGTGCATGAAATCCTGTTTCAGCGTAGGTATGAAGATCCCTTACTTGAGGCATCACAAGTGGAAAAAGGGGGCTAAAGAGTTTCTGGAGGTAGTTTCCAATGTAAAGGTCTTCTTGAATAGGCTTTCCTACTACCGTTGCCGGGTAAATGGCATCTTTTCGGTGGTATACTTTTTGGCAGTGAAATACGGGAAAATCATGTGCCAAACTGTAGTAGCCAAAGTGATCGCCAAAGGGCCCTTCCAGACGTCTTTCTTTTGGGTTTGCATGACCTATAAGGGCAAAGTCGCATGCTGCAACAAGAGGGTGCGGGTGGCCATCAACTTTGGTAGTGGCTAGTTTTTTCCCCTGCAATAATGAGGCAAAAATAAGCTCCGGGACGTTTTCGGGTAATGGCGAAATAGCGGCTATCGTAAGAGCTGGAGGACCACCTATGAAAATTGTTACGGGCAGGTTTTTATTAGCTTCATCTGCTGCTGCTAGGTGAAAGCCGGCGCCTTTTCCAATTTGGCAATGCAGGCCTGTGGTTCTTTTGTCATAACGCTGTATTCGATACATCCCCAAGTTGTTTGAGGATTCATGGCTCGTATATACTAGTGGCAGCGTGATAAAGTGGCCGCCATCATCGGGCCATGTTTTTAAAAGGGGGATCTTTTCTAAATCGGGCGGGTCCATTACACATTGCGTAACTGGCGCGCGGGATGTATTTTTTAACCCAATAGAAAAAAGACGCATCAGGCGGCTTCGTTGCTGCCATAAATAAGAGACTTTTGGGGGTAAAGGGCCTTGGGCTAAGGCTACTAGTGTCTTTATAAAAGCTTCGGGCTCTTGGCCGAAGGCTAGGTTCATGCGCTTGTCAGAGCCGTAGAGGTTCGTGACTAGAGGGAAGGTGCTGTTTTTGACATTATGAAAAAAAAGCGCCTTGCCGCCTTCTGCAACAACGCGCCTATGAATTTCAGCTATTTCTAGCGTAGGATCTACTTCTTCGTAAATATGAACAATTTCTTGCTCGCTGTCGAGCTTTTTTACAAAGCTTTGTAGATCCTGCATAGCTTAGATCCTACATAGCTTAGATTTTGTCGCCACGCTTGCGCATGTCACGGACAACCTTGCTGAGGCCATTTTTCTCGATTGTTCTCATTGCATTTGCTGAGAGGCGCAATGAAATAAAGCGATTTTCTTCAGGAAGCCAAAAGCGCTTACGCTTAAGGTTGATGTTGAAAACGCGCTTGTTTTTTCCGGTAGTTTTAAGACCGATACCTTTATTCTTTTTTGCAATACCGCGTGTGACGTACTTAAAGCCACGGGATGGTTTTTTACCAGTTACTTGACATACCTTTGACATACTGAATTCCCTTACGAGTTTGAATGGCAATAATGGTACTTTTTTGGAGCTTTCTGCTCAAGCAAAATAATCAGTTTTATCGATATTCCCCCTGAGCTTGTAAATAAAAAGTTTGAGTAAAAAAAATATTAATGTTAGAGCTGAGATAATAGTAACATATGGGTATTTTATGTCAGGCCACACTTCACTTGATCAGCAAACACTCTTAGAGTTATGGGCGCTAGCTAATGAGGCTGAAATTGCATCAAAAGGTCAATCCCGAGCCCTTAAAAATGTTTACATTTGTACAACTTCATCAAAAGATAAAACCGTTTTGCATGTGAAAAATCAGGCGGGAAGTTCGTTTGCTCGGTTTTTTCATTGGCTTAAGCGTTGGGTAAATAAAAAATCCTTCATGATAGCCCCAGGTTCGACTTGTGCACAGCAACTGAAGCTCTTACATAAAAAAACAGCCGATCTAAATGAAGCCGCGCTCATCAAGGCTATAGTTGAAAGCTCTTTGTGTAGTGATGGAACAAGCGCAGAAGATGTACTCAAAAAAATTAAAACAGGTTGCCGGATTGTAAATTTGCTCCTGCAGCATACTATGGAACATAAGCTAGAGAGCTCTTTGGAGAATAATCAAGAAGATGTGAAACTTTTTTTTACTACTCTGTTTTTGCCTAGTTGGGGACTTACAGATGCCCGTAAAGCTGAAATACAACGTGCAGCAGATGAGCTTAAAAATGCGCAAGCTATTGCCGAAAATAAATTTTTAGACGTTATTGAGAAGATTCAGGCCTATCTTGACGCCGCAACGGCTCAGCTTAATGTTGCTATGACTGGAAAAGAAGAGGCTGAAGAACTGTTGAGTCATGCTAAAGCATCCCAGAGTGCTGATACTCTTCAGCATTCGGCTATGAAAGCAAAAGATTGTGCAAATGCTGCGGATGATGCCGTGAGTTTTGTTCGCGATATAGTCAAACAAGCAGATGAGCTCATAAATGCTCTAGAACGTGAAGAGGGTCAGTCTATTATCAACTTTAGCGAAATTGAAAAGTTGAAGAAGTTTCGTGAAATTGTAAATATAGTTGGTCAGACAGCGGAATATGCTCAAACTGCAAAAAATGCCGCGTCTGAAGTAATGAAGCTCGCCCGAAGCGCGTCGTAGCATATTTGGTAGCCTCTTTAGGGCATTCTTTTTGCGCGTATTATTTATTTTTATTTTAAAATATCGACAGTAAAATGCAGTGGCACTGTGAAAAAAATAGCCGTTGTGGTAACAATAGAGTCTTATTCTTCAAGGATGCCACCAAATGAGCGCCACATCTTCTGTTGTTAATCAAGACGCACTTGGCAAGCTTTTAAGTTTAGCTAAGAGTCTTGATGAAGTATTTCAAGATTCGGCCAATAACAAGGCTATTGAGCGCGTGCTTATACGTACCACACAAGAAAAGCAGCTAGCTTTTCAAGTAAAGGGCGGAATGCTTTGGCGTTTTTTTGCTGTCATATTGCCAGGGCGCGAAAAAGAGTATGATCTTGGTCAAAATTTGGGACAGCTTCAAAGCCTTTTTAATGCCTTGCAAGGACCTTCAGACCAAGACATTAGAAGAGCAGCTCAAGGTATGGCCATGTATGGTGAAACGGTGATCGATACAACAGATGCTGTTGCTACCCTTATCGGTTTACAGATGGCTCTCAATTCAATTATCGATCATGTAAAACAAAACAAACTTCGTCGCCAACCCGATGATGAACGCAAAAAAAATATCTTAGAGGCCTTAGAGGCCATGAAGATTAATTGGCGTCCAAATGTTGTACAACCTTCAAAATCAAGAAAGCGAAAAGCTACTTCTTCTTCGGGAACTGAAAGCGCCTAAGGTCTTCTGCGGCGTGGGTGTTAGCAAAGAAGGGCCTTGCTTCGTCTTCAAATACATCTGAGTTCGTGTAGCGTGCTGAAAAGTGGGTGAGAATAAGCTCTTCTGCCCCTGCTTTTGTAGCTATAATGGCAGCATCTTTTGCTGTGAGGTGAAAGTGTTTGCGAGCAAGATCGCGCTCACTTTCTAGGTAGGTGCTTTCTGCTAGTAAAATCCTGGCATCTTTTGCTATTTCTACTGCCTGAGGGCAAACGCGTGTATCGATGACAACGGCAATGGATTCGCCTTGTCGTAGTTCACTTACGTCATCGAGGGTTACCCGTTTTTCATTTATAATGAGTTCTTTGTTTTTTTGTAGTAAGGCTACATTTGGTCCTTGTACACCTAGAGCTGCTAGCTTCTTTGGGTCAAATTTACGGCTAGGGGCTTCAGTGATGCGCCAGCCTATGTTATCTATGCCATGCTCCAAAAAGGTAGCTTCAATTAAGAATTTACCATCATCATGGACAATGCCTGCTTTTTCGACAGGGTGTTCGATAACTTGTATGAGTTCGTGGTAGCTTGTGCCAAACCGTAGCCTGTCAAAGTACTTCTTGCCTGACGCTGGGTAGTAGCAGTGGATTGGGTGGGTGACCTTGTCGAGGTTAAGTCTCATGAGGATAGAGCCTAAGCCTAAACAGTGGTCGCCATGAAAGTGGCTTACAAAGACTCTAGTAATCACAGTTGGGGCAATTTCTGCAAAAATAAACTGTCTTTGTGTGCCTTCGCCTGGGTCAAAAAGTAGACCTTCATCGTTCCAGCGAAAAAGGTAGGCCCCATGGTTGCGGTAGCGTGTTGGCTGTTGGCTGGAGGTGCCTAATATTGTTAAATCTCTAACGCTCATATGTTTATCAGGTAGTTTCTAAGTTGTGTAAGGGCTAAGGCTCGAGCAGAAATTTTACTTACTTCCTCAAGTGGAAGCTCAGCGAAAGTCTGTAGGTGGCCATCTGGCTGCACAATAGCATTCCAGCTATAGGCGTGGGTCATTCTTTTGCCGCGAGGTGGTACTATGGTTCCAGAAAGCTGGCCTTCAAAAATCATTGATTCGCCCTCTTGCATGGCAAAAGCAATATTGCATACTACTTGGCAGCTTCTATCGCTGTAGTGAGAAATAAGCTTTGCAATACCCTCATCGCCTATAGCCTCTAAAAAAGAACGGATATAAGGACCTGGCAGGCCACCTATAGATGGGCAATTTAGTGATATATCATCGATGATGCAGGGTTCGTTGAGTTTTTTGTAGGCATCTTTTATTTTATGAGAGGCAATTTCGTGGCTAGTGCCTTGGATTTCTTCTAGATGAAGTGGAGTGTGGACAATTTGAAATCCCGCCTCTAAGAGGCTTTCAAGCTGTAGTATAACAGCCGCTTCGTCAAATTTGCCTTTATTGCTTGTCACATAGTGAATCTTCATGGCTAAAAAAGATACTTCTTTTAGAGATCTTTTGCCACTTGAATATTAAGTCTTTCCTTCCTACTCTGTAAAATTAACGAAGGAGTCTCAAGATGAACAGTGCTGCCCTAGAAAAGCTAGACCCCAAAATCCAAAAAAGAGTTATTCATTGGCTTGAAAAAAACTTTGACGAGCAATCAAAGCAGGAAATTGCCGAGCTCATTAAAAGTGATCAAGATGCACTTGTCGATGCGTTTTATACAAATCTCTCGTTTGGCACGGGTGGCATGCGAGGCCTGATGGGCGTAGGAACTAACCGCATGAATGTTTATGCCGTACGTTGGGCAACGCAAGGCCTTGCAAACTATCTTAAAAAAACAGCAAATAGTGATGTTCGTGTTGCAATTGGCTATGACTCTAGACATAACTCTAAAGCCTTTGCACAAGAGGCTGCAAGGGTATTAGCCGGAAATGGTATGAGCGTCTTTTTGTTTTCTGAGTTGCGCCCGACGCCTCTTGTTTCGTTTGCTTGTCGATATCATCACTGCCATGCCGCTATCATGGTTACAGCGTCGCATAATCCACCAGAGTATAATGGCTACAAAGTGTACTGGAACGATGGAGCTCAGGTGTTGCCACCTCATGATAAAGGTATTATTGACGAAGTCTCTGTTTTGCATGATCCAGACCAAGTAGAGCTAGCTTTGCTTTCATCGCCACTTATTCACCTTATGGGAAAAGAGGTTGACGACGCCTATCTTGAGGCAATCACTCCACTTCAGCTGTGGCCTCAGCTTTCCAAAGAAAAGGGAAATGAGTTAAAGATTTTATATTCAAGTCTTCATGGCACAGGCATTACAATGGTTCCTGCAGCCTTAAGTAAATTTGGCTTTACGGATCTCTCTTTTGTTGATGATCAGGTAATACCAGATGGCGATTTCCCTACATGTAAAAAGCCAAATCCAGAAGAGCTAGCAGCCCTTGGGCTTGGCATCAAAAAGCTCTTAAAAGAATCCTGCGATCTTTTTATAGCGACAGATCCTGATTGCGATCGTCTAGGTGTAGTAGTGCGTCACAATGGTGCGGCAGTTCCCTTAAGTGGTAATCAGATAATTTGTATTGCAGCAGAGTATGTGTGCCAGGCGTTAGAGGCAAAAAATGCAATGCCAAAAAATGCGGCCTTTATAAAAACCATTGTAACTAGTGAGCTATTTCGTCAGGTAGTTGAGGCTCATAATGCAACGTGCTTTGATGTGCTTACAGGGTTCAAGTACATTGCTGAAAAGATACGTCAGTGGGAAAACAAAAATAGTACAGATTATTATACCTTTGTGTTTGGCGGGGAGGAGTCTTATGGCTGTCTTTTAGGGACTGTTGTGCGTGATAAAGATGCGGTGATATCAAGCTGTCTGCTTTCAGAAATTGCCCTCTTTGCTAAGCAGCAAAACAAAACCCTACTTGATCTTTTGGATGATATGTACAAGCGCTACGGCGTGTTTGTTGAGCATTTAGCTTCTATTGACTTCGAAGAGACCAAAGAAGGTAAAGATAAGATGGTAGCAGTAATGGCGCACCTTAGAAAAAACGAGCCACGAAAAATTTTAGATTTTTCTGTTACAAAAATTGCAGATTTACTCAAATCCACCTGGCATATTTTGGCCAATGACCAGCACGAGGTAATTAAACTTCCTAAATCAGATGTGCTTATTTTAGAGCTTGATGATTCAAGCCGAATTGTTATTCGGCCGTCTGGTACAGAGCCAAGAATAAAAATTTATGTTTTGAGCAAAGAAAAGCCTGATGAAATCCAAGCAGTAGGACTTGATGCTGTAAAAGCAAAGGCCCAGCAAAAAGCCATTAGCTTAGCCAATAGTCTTAAGGCTTTGTTGTTGTCTTAAGGTATGGTCAAGGGTGCTTGTAACAAATGAAACTAACAGGATGAGCGCCATAGCAACTGTCTGCTCTGTTTAAATTCTTTACAGCTAGTGACTTGCGATATCTTTTGCTTGCTTTACGGCTGGTGCGCTTGCTAGTTTATTCTTCGAATTGCCCTAGCGGTCTTGGTACAACAAATACGCCCTTGCTATCGCAGTGCTTTTTCCAGTCGCCGTGTGCGGTGTCGCAAGGAGGGTTTGTCTTGCCTAGCTGGGCTATGATGCCCGGCAGGACATGTAAGAAATAGCCCGATCTAAAGGCTGCACTTAGATAAGTTCTTAGGCGCTCGGCATAGATGGGCGTAAATCTAAAGGGGAGTTTCCACTGTTTTCTGAGATCAGTCCATATTCTACTGGTGCTAGGGTGGTCAAAGTTCCACTGAGTTCGAGAGTCATAGTTAGTTTTCTTATAATCAGCATCTGGATTGTTGCTGAGTATCTCTTTAAGTTCTATTGCAAGTTTAGGGTCTGTTTTTTGGATTTTTGGTAGACGTTTTCGTATCCAACGTCTTTGCCAGGCATGTCTAGACGAGGCTCCTGCGTACAATCGACCGTGAGCGGTTGTGTAGTCTCTTATTTGGGGATCTCTTGCCCTAGAGCTTGGCTTTTGTAGTGCTGCATCAAAGCGTAGCCAGCGGTTCATTTTTTGTTGTAGCTCAGGAGTTTCTGCGGCGCCTAGATGGGTTTCGCCACTTTGTGGAACTGGGTCTCCGGCTTCTTGACGTCTTATAATGGCAAATTTTGCGTCGAGTGCAACGAGCAGATCGGCGTGTTTGTTGCCAAAGGCTATAAAGGTGTTGTTGTCTGCGGTATTAATGGCGGGATCATCAAAAATCTGTGCAGCTACCTGATGTCCTGGAAGTGGGATCCTTCCTTTGGCTGCGGTGTAGTTTACTAAAAATTGCTGTGCGCAGGCAGCTCCAAGGCTATGGCCCACAAAACGTATGTCCTGAGCCTGTTTTGATGCGATATCCTCTTTTTTTTCTTTGGCATAGTCAAGGATATAGTTGCTCCAGTCGCGAGTTTTGTGAGGAGTTAGCTCAAAGTTTCTAAGCTCTTTTATGAGGGCTTGTTCAGCCTCAGAGGGCATTTGTTCAGCGTCGCTCCACCAGGAAAGAAGTTCTGATGCCTGGGCAGCTGTTTGTGGGAGCTTGGAGGCCTGCTCAAGAAAGCTCTTGAGCCGTTTTACCTCTTTGGACTCTTCGGTATATTTGTACTTTACAGTGTTACGTAGGGAGTTGTTAAGTAAGTACCATGCTTTGTAGGGGTTTATCAGCTTAGCTTCACGGCAGCTATGGATAAGCTCCATAAATTCTGAGTCATATTTGCGAATAAACTGCTCTAAAGAGGGCTTTTTGTATTTTGCTTTAATTTCGCTTATAAGTGCGTCATTTGCGGCTTTTAGTGCTTTAGCAGGCTCAGCGCATGTTTTAGCAAGGTGGTGATAGCCTACCCATGCCGGAATGGTTTTTGAATTAAAAAATTCACTCTCGTAAGGCTCTAGCAGGTGTGCTCCCTCATAGCCTGGGGGATTAATTGGGTTAAAGTCATTTTTGTACGAAGAGGCACCATCTAAGTTATAGGCACTTACAGAGGTGCTGCGGTAAAGTTTTATTGCAGCAAGCCCTGTTCCGGGGCAGGCAGGCTCTAGAGTGTAGGAAAAGATACCTCGCGAGTTATGGATCCAGCTTGTAACTTTATAGTAGCTTTGGGGTTTTCCTTCTTCTTTTGGGGCGGGGATAAGAGCGCCTACTCTATAAGTGCCATCAGGGTTTTTTTGGTGGAGGTGCTTTTTACAAAGAATCATAGCAAGGTCTTCATAAAAGCAGTCCCAGTTTCGATTTGGTATCTGAAAGCAGGTTTGGGTAAACTCTTGTTGGTCTACCCATGGTTTAAATAGTGTGTCATCACCTTGGGTGTACCAAGAGCTGATTTTTCCATGCAATTTTCTTCCTGTAAAAATTTTATCGTGGTCCTCTTGTTTTACACGTAATAGCTCTACAAGTTCTGCAAAATCAGATGGATTTTTTGGGTTAAGTTGTAGATGTGTATCTGCACCTATTTTTTGCTTTATTCGCTCAGGCAGAGCGTTGTTATTTTTTAAGTCCAGGGCAAGCTGTTCTATGTCGCATGCCTCAATGTGACTTGTACCAACATTTATTCTGTAGATGATTTCTGGTGTAAGCGGTGTTGCGTTAAGCATCATGACATCTAAGTCAAATTCGTAGTGTGTCTGTATGCGCTTGATGAGTGATTCGCCAAATTGCTTGTAGAGGTAGTCACGATATGTTTTGATTGTTGATTGTGTTGATTCTGGATTGACTGTTGTGTCGGAGATTGCTTTAGCAACCAAGGTGTTATCTTCAATGACTAGCTGATATTCAGAAGCGTCGCGATAGGTGTTTACTGCTACATCTTTCCAGCTATGAAAGGGTTCGTAGTCTTGAAATAGCGTAGTAGCTAATTTTGTAAATGGATCATGGTAAGGTTTTTGGTTATCTAAGCTGAGAGGTGTCTGCAGTGCTGAATTTTCAGTAGAAGGTAATTCAATTTTTGGGCTGAAGATGAGATGTGGTATTTTTGATTTTACAATTTTGTACTCAACCTTTGATTCATTTCTGATGATTTTAAAAAATTTAAAGATTCGGGCTACAATTCGAAAGACAATGCTTCTTTTTGGCGTTATTACGTAGTTTCTTCCATTTTCGCTAAAATAGAGCTCTTTTGATCCTAGGGAGATATTGTCAAATGTTGTGTTTCCAAAAAAGATTGCACCCTAATTTCTAGTTAATAATTAAGCTGTTTTTTCTTGAATTTCGACCTCCTCACCATTCTTAAATTGCACCCCTTGGATGATCTTCACCATATGTTTG
>JBGSSB010000129.1:0-8727 GCA_041737255.1 Chlamydiales bacterium
GCCCAAAATCCTGCAGTGAGCAGGGTGAAAAAGATAACTATGAAACGAATGCTTTTTTGCATAGATCCTCACATACTCCTTATATAGCAACTGAGCGGTATAAACTCAAAAGGATTGCCCGATGCTAAAATAAATTTGAAATTTAGGGTCTATATTGTGGCGTCGGTTTAGTGGCACCGCAACATCAAAGCGCAATGGGCCAATAGGTGTGGCATAGCGCAAGCCCGCGCCCACAGAGTGATATTGATGAATCCTAAGCTCTGGGACATTTTGTTTATATACATTGCCCACGTCGTAAAAAAGCACATACCCTAAATCGCCTGATGTGCGAAAGCGTGCCTCTAATGAGGCCGCAAGCATCGATCGGCCTCCAATAGGGATACGTTTTTTGTGAAGAGGGCTTACAGTGTAGGCACGAAAACCTCGCAGTACGTTTTCTGAGCCTCCATAAAACCGGTCAGGCGGTGGTATAGTATTACGGGCAGCGCCCATGATATTGGCGCACACAATCTTTGCAGCAAATGTTAGGTGGTTATTGAAAATCGAGTGATATCCAGAAAGGGTCGTTGACTGGATCGCGTAAAAAAATGTAGGTGCTAGGAAGTTTGTAGTAGGAGTAAGTTTAACGTTTAGCGTTGCGCCTTTGGTCGGGTCCAGTAAACTGTTTGCGTTGCTGAGTTTGTATTGCATCGGGATTTTAAATAGGCGATAAAAGTTTGACCCTTCAAAATTTCGAGAGTGAAGCCATTCTAATCGAAGGCCTGTCATTAAATCAGAGTTTGCACTTAATCTTTTTTGAATTAGTCCTGCAAAGCTATAAGAGCGTGAGTCAAAGGCAATATTTCTTAGTTTATTGTACTGTGCTATCCAGATTAGGTCTTGGTCACACCCATGAAAATGGGGTTTTGTAAGACTTAGTATTGCCGTTTGATACTTTTGCCAAATTTCGGTGCGGAAAAGAAGCCTGTCTCCAGAACCCCGAAGATTTTTGTTTTCCCAGCCGGCTTTGAGACCGGGTCCATAGGCAGTTGCATAAGCGACGCCGGCTCCAATACTCTTATGCTTGGCTTCTTGAATATTGATGGTAAAAGGGATTGTATTAGCGCTATCGCTGTTTTCTTCAGTAATAATAACAGAGGAAAAAAGACCTGTTTTTTCCAGGTGGCTTTGCGTTCTTTCAATGTCAACAGGATTATAAAGAGTGCCCTTTTGCCAAACAATATATTTGTTTACCGTTTCTTTCAAAACATTTTTTGCGCCTATTATCTGTGTAGGGCCAAAGTGCATAAGTGGCCCAGTTTGCACGGTAAATGTTACTGCAAGAGTGTGCGTGTCGGTGTTTGCAACATACGTTTTGTCGGTGATGAGTGCGTGGGCATAGCCCTTCTTTTTTAAAATCCATAAAATCATTTTTTCGGCATCTACGATTTGCTGTGTGCCTATGATATCTCCCGGGCGTAGTTTAAGCTCTTTTATGGTAGGGAGTGCTTTTATGTTTTCTGATGCTTTAAGTTTGCAAGATCCAAGACGGTATTTCGGACCTAAATCACACCTAAAGGTAATTTGGGTGGCGTTATGGATTGCATATGAAATTTTAGCGCTATAGTAGCCGTAGTAGTGTGCTAGCTCTTCAAACTTTTCTATATCATTTTGCGCGCGGCGCCGTAGAACTACAGTTGTTGCCTTGTCTTTTAGTTGGAGAGTTTGTGAGTTGAGGGTAAAAGCCTTTTTAAGGGCTTTGTCGTTGCACTCAAATTCAACCTTATAGCCATCAGCAGTAAGTGATGTGCAGCAGAGAATTGAAAAAAGGGTAATGATGTGCCAGCATTTAATTCGTTTCATGAATAAAGGCTAGCACATCACAAGGTATGATCCAATGAAAAAGCTCTTAGTGGTACTGTAAAGATTGAGTGATAAGCCATTGTGTGTTTGGCGAAAAATCAATTTTGTTGTAACTATAACCATTTTCATCGTCGTGAAAATGTTGGCTTTTTTGTGGGTAGTCTACTGCTATTTTATTACCATCTTTGTCTAGCTCAACGGTATAAAGTCCATTAAGTGGGTGTTCATTTCTTTCAAAAAGCAGATGGGGATCACCAATTAGCAGGTAGGTGCATTCAGCGTCACCGGTGCCTACGCCCAATATATTCATGGCAAACTTTCCATTGTCAATAAAAAGTGGCGCTCCACTTTTTTCGAAATGTGAAACCATCCGCTCTCGAAACTCAGCAAAGCTATAGGTTGCATCGTTTTCATTAGGGGATAGCACTTTTGGTGCTGTATTAACGGCAAACAATGTTGAGTCAATACCTAAAGAGTGCAAAATCATTTGGCCGACAAATGGGTCTGCCCACATGTGCCAATCATCTTCGGGGGCCTTCCAGCTCAGTCGATTCTCTGATGCATTTTTCGGATATACTTGAGCGTACTGCTCCTTCATGAAATCATGTGTGCAGTAGCTTTTATACAGATCTTTAAATCCTGGTATCTGATTAACGTCGCCATTATAGTGAGTCGAAAGCATAGTCTGTATGGCCCGCCATGCGCAGCCCCAGCTTGTATCTTCTACTCCTTCACTCGTATAGGCATAAAATTGCATGTTTTTGCCGAAATGGTGGATTTTACCATCTACTAAGGCCTTAAACTGTGGATTTTCTTGTTTTAGGATGTCTAAATTGGCGATTCTGGTTTTAAAACTTGCCGGTAGCAGCTTAGATTCGCGAACCTCTGGCAGTCCTCTTCTTCCTGCAGCAGCCGGAGTCAGATGAATGGGTAATTTGTGAGTTAGTGGGATCATTATCGTATCCTTTGTTGTTGATTAAAAAAACTAATGACATTATATCACAAACAATACTTAAGTATTATATATATATATTTTAAAACGTGAAGGCTATTGAATCATCCGTTTTTTCTTCACTTTCGCTAATAAGAGATGATATGGTATGGACACTGACTATATCGAGGAGATTTTTTTGCGTACTACGAATCGACCAAACAGCCAAAAGTGCTTTGAAAAGCTTTGTGAAGTAATTCCAGGTGGAGTCAATTCGCCTGTTCGTGCCTTTTATGACCTAGGGATTACACCACTTGTTGCAGAATCTGGAGCTGGATCACGTGTTACAGATGTTGATGGAAACAGCTATGTTGATTACTGCATGTCTTGGGGGGCTTTAATACATGGCCATGCTCATCCGCAGATTACCGAAGCTACAATTGCGCGCCTAAAAAAGGGCTCTTCATTTGGCTTAACGTGCGGCATCGAAGAAAAGCTTGCCCGAAAAATTACAAAGCTTGTTCCTTCTTGTGAAAAGGTAAGGATGGTAAGCTCTGGTACTGAGGCGACAATGACAGCCTGCAGGCTTGCCCGAGGTTATACTAACCGCTCGCTTATTATTAAATTTTCTGGCAACTACCACGGCCATGCCGACCACTTTTTATTGCAGGCAGGATCTGGTGTTACAAAGCTTCCTGAGTCATCATCAAGTGGTATTCCGCAAGAGACGCTAGCCTCTACACTTTGTTTGCCGTTTAATGACTGCGAGGCATTTAATGCCCTTTTAGATGATCCTAAAATTCAACAAAACCTAGCCTGTGTGATTGTAGAGCCTATTGCAGCTAATATGGGGTTAGTTCCGGCAACATTTGAGTTTTTAGAACTCCTTCGAAGTAGAACAAAGTTCTGCGGGGCTCTGTTAATTTTTGACGAGGTGATTTCTGGTTTTCGCGTTGCTCTAGGTGGTGCCCAGTCGCTTTATGGCATAGTGCCAGACTTAACCTGTTTTGGCAAAATTATGGGTGGTGGCTATCCAGCAGCAGGGTTTGGGGGCAAGGCTTCTATTATGGACTTTCTAGCTCCATTGGGACCTGTGTATCAGGCAGGGACGCTTTCGGGTAACCCCGTTGCTATGCAAGCTGGCCTTGAGGCTTTAGAGTTGTGTGAGGAACCTGGGTTTTACGAAACACTCGAAAAAAATAGTCGCGTGATTATAGACCCTATTCAGCAGCTTATTCGCGAAAAAGAAATGCCCTTTTGTTTGCAGGCTCAAGGCTCTCTTTTTACCCTTTTTTGCAATGTGCGCGATGTTAAAAACTACAACGATGCAAAAGCACAGGACCTTGCTGTGTTTAGGAGATTATTTTGTCATATGTTTGATAATGGCATATATATACCTCCAAGCCCTTATGAGGCATGGTTTGTCTCGATTGCACATACTCAAGAAGAGCTAGAAAAAACTCGCGATTTGCTTATTGATTTTCTTGTGCAAGAATCACCTAAAAATGTCTGTCACTTTGCGGTTCTGTAATGAAAAAAGTAGTGCTATTTTTTCTTTCGATTTGTTTGTTTGTGCAAGGCTTTTGTGATGACTTTGAAACATCACTCAAAGAGCATGTCCATTTTAATTCCGAGGCCCCAACGCTTGGTATGATCAAGCTTACAGATAAGTCAGAAGCTATTAGTCAATCTACCTGGATCCGGATTAATAGGGCTCTTGATTATTATAAAGAATCAAAGCCCGCGGCAATTATACTGGAGTTGAACTCACCGGGAGGTGAGGTGTTTGCTGCTGAGAGAATGGCTGATGCTTTAAAAGAGATGGATACTCAGTATGGCATTCCTGTGATTTGCTATATAGATAACTGGGCCATATCAGCCGGAGCGATGCTTGCTTATAGCTGCCGTTATATCGTAGTTTCGAAAGATGCGAGCATGGGAGCTGCTGAGCCTATAACGATGGGTGAAGGTGGCAAGATGGAAACAGCATCAGAAAAGGTAAATTCTGCCCTTAGAACTGACTTTGCCAATCACGCTAAATTTTTTGACCGCAACCCCTACATTGCCGAGGCTATGGTGGATAAGGATATTATCCTTGTAGAGCGCGATGGGAAAGTTATAAAACTTGATTCCGAAGATGAGATTCGAAAAGAGGGATCAGATCGCGATGTCATTATAAGTCCTAAGGGCAAGCTGCTAACGTTGAATGCTGAACAGCTCATCACTTATGGCGTTGCAAACATGAGCTTTATGCCCACGAGGCTTCCACTATTAACAACCCAAGAGCAGGAGAGTGGACGCTATCCGCTATCAAAAACAGCACTCTCTCAGATTCCTTATTTTAAGACTGTGACAAATATTGCCATCGACGAGTTTCAGCACAGCTGGCAGACAAATTTTTTGGCATTTCTAGCATCGCCGGCAGTTTCATCGCTACTTTTTATGGTTATGCTGATAGCGATTTACATGGAGCTTTCAACGGCTGGCTTTGGCCTAGCTGGGGCTGTTGCTTTAATAGCGCTCTTTTTGGTGCTTCTGTCAAGTTTTGCTTTAGAGGCTATACACATATTAGAGCCAATACTATTGGTCTTTGGACTTGTTTTGGTGGGCCTCGAGGTCTTCTTTTTTCCTACACTAGGTATATTTGGTGTAATTGGTGCACTTTTTATGGTAATGGGGCTAGCTGGCATGATGCTGCCCGGGCTTGGATCAATCTCCTATGATGGAGAGGGACTTAACGCAGCTGGGGAGTATGTCTTAAACAGAATCACCTGGCTTTCAGGGGCTTTTTTAGTGGCCATAGCAGTAATGGCGCTCTTGAGTCGCTACATGTGGCCAAGGCTTGGTATTGCAAAGGCTCTTGTTTTGTCCGAAGATATGCGATCAAAAGCCTCTGTTGAGGGAAATCTGCCTCCTTCACCACTTTCTGCACTGCCTGAAATTGGTGTTTCGGCTACAGTGATCGCTGCCCTAAGGCCGGCTGGTAAGGTTGAAGTTAATGGTATTGAGTATGATGCCTTAAGTACTGGTGGATTTATTTTAGAGGGCACTAAAGTGCGCATCGTACGCATAGAAGGCGCAAAAGTTGTAGCAGAGGAATTATACACATGATGCCATATCTTCTTTTAGGATTGGGATTACTTTTTATCTGGTTTGAATTTTACTTGCCAGGTGGTGCTTTTGCTGTTGCGGCGGCCATTTTTATTATGGGAGCATTAGCTAGCTATATTGCTGCATCTCAATCTATTCTTGCCTCAACGCTCTTTTTTGCGGGAACTTGTATTGCAGTTATTGCTGTAATACGCTTTGCTATAAAACGCATACGAAAGTCAGCTGACAAAAATACATTTTTTTTGTCAAAAGACCAAGAAGGCTATACATCATCAGAGCTATTAGATGAGATTACCGGAAAAAAGGGAACTACCCTTACAGAATGTGGCCCATCCGGCTTTGCTTTGATTGAAGGCAAACGCTACCCTATTATTTGCCGCGGACCCTACCTTGACAAAGGTGTTGAAGTAGAGGTTATCGCGAATGAACTTGGAAATTATGTCGTCAAACCCCTGAGGTAACAATGGAAATGTCCTTTTTATTAATTGTATTTGCAGTCATCGCCTTTATTTTGGTGATAATCTTAGGCCGTTTTATAAGCCTATGGTTTCAGGCTCTAGTTTCTGGAACGCCTATTTCGCTTTTGAATATCATTGGTATTAGCTTAAGGAAAATCCCACCACGTATTATTGTAAATGCTCATATTAACGCTTACAAAGCAGGGCTTAAGGAATTTAACGTAGCTGATCTTGAAACTCACTACCTTGCAGGTGGTAGAGTCCTTGATGTTGTTGCTGCCCTTATTGCGGCTCAAAAAGCAAACATTCCACTTGATTGGAAGCGAGCTACTGCTATTGACCTTGCAGGTCGTGATATCTTGGATGCTGTACGAACATCTGTAAACCCAAAGGTTATTGATTGCCCGGATAGAAGCCGCGGCGATTATATTACTGGCGTTGCTAAAGATGGTGTGCAGCTTAAGTGCCGTGCTCGCGTTACAGTGCGAACAAACATTGCACAGCTCGTAGGTGGTGCTACTGAAGAGACAATTATTGCCCGTGTAGGTGAGGGTATCATCGGTGCCATCGGCGCTGCTGAGACGCATCTACTAGTGCTAGAAAATCCACAGCTTATCTCAAAGCGTGTGCTTGATAAAGGCCTTGATGCCCAGACAGCGTTTGAGATTTTGTCCATCGATATTGCCGATATTGCTATTGGAGAAAACATCGGAGCTAAGCTTCGAGCTGATAAGGCTGAATCTGACAAACGCATCGCCCAGGCTAAAGCTGAAGAGCGCCGAGCCATGGCTGTTGCTGCTGAGCAGGAAAATAGCGCTAAGGTTAAAGATATGGAAGCTAAATATATAGAAGCGCAAGCTTCAGTGCCTATTGCTATGGCAGAGGCCCTCAGAGCTGGTAAAGTAGGCTTTATGGATTACCTTCGTATGGATAACCTACAAGCGGACACTCGCATGAGAAAAGAGCTATCAGGAGGGGGATCTAGTCCTACTGCATAGATATGGAATTATTTGATGAATTTTTTTCACTTCTCATAGTTATTGTTGCCATCATCTATACATTTTCGAGTATGGCTAAAACCATAGCGCGCTCAAAAAAGCCCATGTCAAAACATGGGCGACAGCAAGATGAGTATTACGATGACGAAGAAGATGATGAAGAGTCTGAAGAAGAGACCTTTGAAGACTTTATAAAGGCTGTAAAAACACAAGAAAGGATTGAGGAAAATTTTCCAATACCTCCTTCTCCGATTTATGCAGAGCCGTCTAAAGTTACACCTATTGCCAATAAATTTGAGTTTGAAGCGAATTTGGATGATTATTCGCAAACTACAAATATCGACGATCGCAAGCTTACCATAAGCCTTCGTCCGGGTGATGAGTTAGTAAGTGATGCATTTCGCCTTGCGCAAACTGAGGGGTTAGTAATGAAACGGCCCCAAAGGCCTACTATCCAACAGCTGATAAGCAGTCTGCCTCAGGACAAATTGCTCTTTTTGTCATACGAAGTATTTCATGTGCCGGTAAGTAAAAGACCTTCACCCTTCCCGTGGAATGGCTAATGCAAGATTCGCTTATTAAAGATGCGCTTGTTGCTGCAGCTGTAGCGTGCGGAAGGGAGCCGGCAGAGATAACGCTGATCGCTGTCTCTAAGGGAAAAACTGTAGAGCAAATACAGAGCCTTTATGATAGAGGTCAAAGGCTTTTTGGGGAGTCAAAAGTACAAGAGGTTGAGGCAAAAAGGCCTTTTCTTCCCCAAGATATAGTATGGCACCTCATAGGCACGCTCCAAGTAAAAAAGGTGCCCAAAGTTATCGGACGATATGGGCTTATCCATTCAGTCGATAGTGTAAAGCTTGCTGAAAAAATTTCGTCTTTAAGCCTTCAGAGCAATCTTGTGACGGATGTTTTGTTGCAGGTAAATGCCTCAGGTGAGCTGTCAAAACATGGCTTTAGTTTGCTATCACTTCAAGAGGTGTTCCCCAAGCTTCTTGCCCTTTCAGGCATACGCCTGTGTGGGCTTATGACTATGGCGCCCCTTACCGAAGATTCCGGCATCATCTGCGACACCTTTACAGCAACTACTACACTATGTCGATCATTGCGTGAGCAGTACCAGCTTCCGCACTTCAAAGAGCTCTCCATGGGCATGTCACATGATTTTGAGATTGCTATTTCGTGTGGTGCCACCATGGTGCGAATTGGCACACGCCTCTTTTCACCAGTATTGGGGTCAGACCTGGGCTGTCAAAAACTTTAGATTTTCAAACTAAAAATTTCTTCAAACGTGTGACCGTTTTTCTTCCAGTTTAGGTAATGTTGACGCCGAGTAAACGTTTACAATTATCCTGCTTATCCTGCCCGCGCTAGCGTATCCTGCGTATCT
>JBGSSB010000116.1:0-9157 GCA_041737255.1 Chlamydiales bacterium
ACTTATCCTGTTTTTATAGATTTAGCAGAGAACAAGATAGGCAGGATCGCAAGCGGCATGATAAGCAGGATAAGGGAAGATATATGGACACACCATTAAAATTTAATGCATGTCAAATGTTTAAAGTTTTTGACAGCCCAGGTCAGACCCGTTAATCCGTTAATCTTTGTCCAAAAACGTGGTCACCTGCGTTTTCTTGCGATAAACGTGGCCCAAAGTCTGGCCCGTTTTTATAGCTCTTATACGGCAGATAAAGCTGGTTTCTTCATCACTATCAAGTATTTCTGTGGGATTTTTTAGAGGCGCTTTTATGAGTTGTAAGCGCCTCTTATGAGTGGGTGCTAAATGCCTGTTATTTGGCCACTTCTTCTGGTGCAACTGCTGTTGTAAGCGGTCTCATCAGCGGGAAGTAAAGCACGTCACGTATGGAGTGGCTGTTTGTAAAGAGCATCACAAGGCGGTCGATGCCTATGCCAAGTCCGCCTGTTGGTGGCATACCCTGGCAGATGGCCTCAATGAACTCGTCATCTAGTGGGTTTGCTTCTTCGTCGCCGGCATCTTTTCTAGCTGCTTGCTGTTCCAAAAGCTCTCTTTGAAGCACAGGATCATTAAGCTCGGAGTAGGCATTTGTTACCTCTTTTGTCATCACAAAGCTTTCGAAGCGCTCGATGATTCCTTTTGCGCGATCTTCTGGATTGCGGTGAGGTTTGCAAAGAGGTGTTGTCTCGATAGGGTGGTCGGTAATATGGTGTGGTTGGATAAGGTGTTGTTCTACTTTAGTCTCAAATAGATGTTGCGTTAAGAGCCCTCGGGTGCATTTAGCAAGCTCTTTTGGATCCATATGCTCTTGCGCAAGTATGATTCTTATCTCATCATCTGAGAGTTTGTCAATATCGATATTTGCATAGTGGAGGATGCTTTCTTTCATCGTCATGCGCTTCCAGGGAGCTTTGAAATCAATTTGTGTGGTTGTTTCAGTTTCTGGATTAAAGAGTTCTACCACGGTGCTGTTGTGCAGCGCAAGTGCGATAGTTTCAAAGAGCGTTTCGGTTACGCGCATCATGTCGTTATAGTCCCAGTAGGCGGCATAGGCCTCTAGCATTGTAAATTCTGGGTTGTGGGTGCGATCTATGCCTTCATTGCGAAACACCTTGCCAATTTCGTAAATGCGGTCCATTCCACCAACGATTAGCTTTTTTAGTGGGATTTCAAGGGAGATACGTAAAAACATCGACTGATCAAGTGAGTTAAGATGTGTCACAAAAGGCTTTGCTGCTGCACCACCGTAGATGTTTTGTAAAACAGGGGTTTCTACTTCTAGGTACCCTAGCTCTTCAAAGAAGCTTCTAACAAGACGTAAAATTTTGCTGCGGTCTCTAAAAGTTTTTTGGACGTCGTTGTGGGAGATAAGGTCTAGCCAGCGTTTGCGGTAGCGGGTTTCTTTGTCGGCAAGGCCGCTGTGCTTTTCAGGGAGCGATAAAAGACTTTTTGAAAGAAGCGTGACTTCTTGAGCGTAAATTGTCAGCTCGCCTTTTTGCGTATGAAAAAGATGGCCTTTTACTCCGATAATGTCACCGAGGTCAAACTTTTTTTCAATGAGTTTGAGGGCAGATAATGCATCTTGTCCGGTTTCTGCATTGGGGGTGTAGTTTGTCACACAGGTAGAGTCGCGGTTAAACATTACCTGGATGCGACCGCTCTTGTCTTGGATATGAGCAAAAGCATTTTTCCCCATAGCGCGAAAGAGTACTAATCTGCCTGCAACAACTGCAAGAGGAGTTGAGCCTTTTTCAGCTTCTTCACTTGTGCCAATGGGTGTGCTGCCATGCTCAGCAAGAAGCGCTTGGGCTTCATAGGTTGGTTGAAAGTTGTGAGGGTAGGGGTTTATGCCTATAGCCTCTAGTTCTTTCAGCTTGCGTAGGCGGTTTTGAAACTCTTCGTTGTCTCTGTAGTCATCTTTCATATAATAATCCCTATAACATTGAGAAAATAGTATAGTCGCCATCTCATATTCCTGCCAGTAGATAAGATCTTGTTTTTTTTCAGAGGAAAATGGACAATGGATATGTGTATTTTGTCCAATTCGCTTGCATTAAATCTCTGATGTCGTGCAAATGAAACTGCATAACAGAAAAGAAAGAGGAATATCAGTGAAGAAGATCGTGAAAAAAATTCGGGTCAAAAACGATCTTGGCATTCATACGCGTCCGGCTACCTACATTGTGAAGTTATTGCAGGGCACAAAGTCCGATGTCCTCTTTACTCATAGACGCGAGACTATAAATGCCAAGAGTATTTTAAGTATTCT
Source organism: Chlamydiales bacterium (assembly GCA_041737255.1). Taxonomy (GTDB): domain Bacteria; phylum Chlamydiota; class Chlamydiia; order Chlamydiales; family FEN-1388; genus SZAS-7. Next base: position 2,309 of record JBGSSB010000116.1, read on the forward strand.
GATGTTGGCCGTTCATAAAAATTCAGCCGTTACCATAACAGTAGATGGTGAAGATGCTGAAGAAACAATGGATAAATTAATTAATGCCTTTGAAGCAAAATTTGGTGAATAAAAGTCTCCAGGTAGAACCTGCCGAGATCTTCCTAGAAGGGAGTGCCTTATCTCGAGGCATTGCTATTGGTACACCACTTTTCCTAGATAACGTTGACATCGAAATTTACGAAGTTGCTATTGACCCTAGTCGTATTGCAGAGGAAGTAGAGCGTTACCGCCAGGCGCTAGCTGCTACGAAATCTGATTTACAAAGCCTGAAAGACTCTCTTGAGCTAGAAGGGATAAAGGATGGCGTCGAGGTGCTTGATGCACACGTACAGCTTACTGATGATCCTTTACTAAATGCTCAAGTAGAGGAAGAGATTATTAAAGCCTGTAAAAATGCTGAATTTATACTTAAGCGGGTTATGAAGGGGTTCGCTAAAAAATTTAGCAAGCTTCAGGATCCATTTTTTCAGCAGCGATTTGAGATTGTGCAAGATATCTACAAGCGTGTTCAGGATCATCTAACAGAGAATACGCAAGGCGGGCTTGCCGAAATCCCGGAAGATTCTATTGTTTTTGCTCAGTGCATTACCCCATCAAGTGCAGCAGAGGCTAACCGTAATCAGGTAGCTGCTTTTGTGACGCAGTTTGGCGGGGCTATGTCGCACATGGCAATAGTGGCTAAAGCCAAAGGCATTCCTTACGTAGCTAATATTGATTTTTCAAAAATCGCAAAGCTTTCTAAATCTACTGTAGTAATTGTCGATGGGCTTTTGGGAAGGATTATTGTAAATCCTTCTGAGAAGACGCTTAATGAGTATAGACAGCTGCGCGATCACATTCAGCTAAAATTTGACGAGTTAAAAAGTTCGTGTGTCCTGCTGTCTTCTACAACAGATGGAGAGCGAATTCGCCTTTCAGCAAACGTTGAAATTGCTGATGATTTCTCCCTTCTGCAACAGCATGGGGCCGAAGGTGTAGGGCTTTTTCGTTCGGAATATCTTGTTTTAAGACGTGGTTGCTTTCCAAGTGAAAACGAACAGTATGAAGTATATAAAAGTTTAGTCGATCATATGACGGGCTCTCCCGTCGTTATTCGTGCCTTTGATTTAGGTATGGATAAAGTGCTAATGGGGCTGCCTCAATCTAAAGAGCAAAATCCATCACTTGGGCTACGAGCAATTCGATTTTTGCTACGCGAAAAAGAGCTTTTCGGCGTGCAGGTGAGGGCTGTTTTGAGAGCGGCTGTTCATGGTGATGTACGCATTTTATTTCCTATGGTATCAAGTGTAAGTGAACTTCGCGAAGCAAAGGATGTAGTGTACCGCGCCTATGATGCATTGCTGAAAGAGGGGTATGATGTACCCAAAACCATTAAGCTTGGTTGCATGGTGGAGGTGCCCTCTGCGGCGATGATAGCTGATTTGCTTGCTCGTGAGTGTGATTTTCTTTCTATAGGGACAAACGATCTTATACAGTATGCGCTGGCAATAGATCGTACGCAATCTGTTGGGAGCGATTTATTTACTTCTACACATCCAGGTGTTGTACGCCTTATAAAAATTATAGTACAAGCTGCTCATCACGAAAGTGTGCCGGTATGTGTTTGTGGCGAGATGGCATCAGATCCACGCTTTGTGCCGCTGTTAATTGGTCTAGGCATTACCGAGCTTTCTGTTGCATCGAGATTTTTGCCTCTGATTAAGCACGTAGTACGCAACACCAATAAGCAGGAGGCAACTCTGCTAGCGCAGAAGGTGTTAACGCTTAAGACTTCACTAGAAATTCAAAATACACTGGTAGATTACTACCAAAAAGGCAATCCAGAAGCAGCTAGAAACCATTTTTAATACAATGAAACAATCAGATATTCAAGCAAAAGAAAAGCTGCATTTTCAAAAACTCGCGTCTTTTTCCACAGATCATATTCGCGAAAAAAATGAAAAACCTTCTTTTTGGATGCCCTATAAAGAAGATGTAGAGCGTATTATCCATTCTAAGGCATTTAAGCGTTACAGTGATAAAACCCAAGTTGTGTACTTGATGGATAATGATCATCTTACCCATCGTGGCCATCATGTGCAGCTTGTAAGTTCCTTTGCCAGGGGTGTTGCAAGCCTCCTGGGGTTAAATATTGACCTTGTTGAGGCTATATCGCTAGGTCATGACGTTGGCCATCCACCCTTTGGGCATGAAGGTGAGGGGTACCTTTCTAAGATTTGCCAGGATGCAAATTTAGGAGCTTATTCCCACTCAAGTCAGTCCTGCAGGCTGTTTCGACTTATTGAACCATTGAACCTTGGCTTTTTGGTATATGATGGGTTTTTATGTCACGATGGCGGTATGAAAAAGCCTATTGCAAAACCGAAGAAAGATAAAACCCTTCAGGATCACTTCGAGGAGGTACAAAGCCGTAAGAAAGAACCAGAAAAAGACTTAAGTCCAGCAAGCCTTGAAGGGTGTCTTGTGAAGATGTGTGATAGCGTAAGCTATCTTGCAAAAGATTTAGAAGATGCAATACAGCTTGGTATTATTAAACGTACAGATATACCCAAAACCCTGCTGGGGCGCCATAATCACACCATAGTGCAAAAAGCCGCAAACGATTTGGTAGAGGTAAGTTATAACCAGCCGTTTATTGGATTTACTGATGAGGTTTTTGAGAGCCTTAAGGCGCTGCGCAAATTTAACTTTGAGCGCATCTATACATATCCGGGCTTAAAGATTCAGTCTCTAAAAATTAAGAAGGCTTATGAAATACTTTTTGAGCTTGTGCTTGATGATTTTATAAAAAATAAAAACAAAAGTCATCTTTATATGAATTTTTTACACAGCAAGTCAGAATGTTATATCGAGGAAACCCCCGATCTTCTCAAAGTTGTCGACTATATTGCAGGTATGACTGACCGCTATTTTGTAAGCTGCATAGAAAAATTTGTAATTCCGCAAACCATAGTACTTTAACAATGCATCTTATTATTGAAACAGCAACTAAGCATGGTCTTATAGCCTTATGCGACGCCAATGGGGTAGTTAGCCAAAAGGAGCTTTTACTTGGTCTTGCAAATTCTAGGCTTTTGGAGCCGGCCTTACAGCAGCTTTTTGCCGAAGTTGGTGTAACACCAGGCGATCTTGAGTTTGTGGCTGTAGGCCAGGGGCCAGGCTCTTATACAGGGCTTCGAGTAGGTGCGGCAAGTGCAAAAGCTATTTCTATAGGCTGCCAGATTCCTTTACTAGGGATTAGCAGTTTGCGGGGATTTGTTCCCCCAGTAGATTTTGTCGGGCACTATCTTGCAGCCGTCGATGCGCGAATTGGCGGAGTCTATGTGGTTGAGGCAAAGAAGACGAGCGATGGCTCCATTTTTATATCTGATGATAAGCTTGTGCCTCTTGAGACTTTTGTGGAGATGATTAAAGATGTGCCCTACGTTGTCACACCATCTTGGGAGCCTTTTGTAAAAAGATTACAAGGGCACTCAACTCCGACTGTGTTTGAATGTGGACCATCTTCTACTCAGCTTTTCCTTGAATCTAAACAAAAGTTTGCAAACAAAGAGTACACTCTTGATGGCTCCTTGCCGCTTTTGTATCTAAGACTTACGCAAGCTGAGATGGAAAAGTTGCCAAATAAAGGCCAAGTTTAGTAACATAGCTGCTTTATTATAAATTTTGACAAATCTTGAATAGGAAAAGTACATGACAAGTGTGAAGGTTCGACCTGGCGATTCAATCGACAAAGCGCTTAGAGCATTGAAAAAGCGTCTAGACAAAGAAGGCATTATGAAATCTGTTAAAGCTCATCGCTTTCATGCAAAGCCATCAGTGAAAAAGCGTGCCAAATCGAAAGCTGCGATCAAATACAAAAAGCAACGTTCGTAAAAGTAATACAGTAACAGCAATTGTGCTCCCTTAATTTATATGATTATGACCGACTACTATGAAGTGCTAGGTGTCGCAAAAGGAGCTACCCCAGATGAAATTAAAAAAGGCTATCGAAAGAAGGCCCTACAGTTTCATCCAGACCGTAATCCTGGCGACAAAGAAGCCGAAAAAAAGTTTAAAGAGATCTCCGAAGCCTACGAAGTATTGAGCGACGAACAAAAGCGCTCTATGTACGATCGCTATGGTGCTGATGCTGTGCACGCACAAGCAGGTGCGGGTCGTGGCCAGCAGCAGTATGCAAACATGGATGAGGCTATGCGCACATTTATGGGTGCATTTGGTGGTGAGTCTGTCTTTGAGCAAATTTTTGGTGGCATGGGTGGCCATGAAGGCCATGGTGGTGGCGGTTATGCACAGGCTGGAGCATCAAAGCGCGTTAACATAAATATTAGTTTTGAAGAAGCTGTGCGTGGCGTAGATAAAGAATTAGCGATTACGAATTACGTTGTCTGCGATACATGTCACGGCAAAAGATCTGCAAGTCCTTCTGGCGTTAAGCGATGCACTCGTTGCCATGGTCAGGGCCAGGTTTTTGAACAGCGAGGCTTCTTCAGTATGTCTATGGCCTGCCCGCAGTGCCATGGCGAAGGTGAAATCATCACAGACCCATGTAAGGGGTGTAGTGGTGAAGGCCGGATTAAAGCAAAAAAACGTGTAAACGTTCATATCCCAGCCGGTGTAGATAGCGGCATGCGCTTAAAGCTAGCAGGATATGGAGATGCAGCACCTGGTGGTGGCATCCCCGGTGACTTGTACGTATACATAAACGTAGAGCAGCACGAGTATTTTCAAAGACACGGAGATGATATCCTCATCGACCTGCCTGTCACATTTAGCGAAGCTGCGCTAGGCTGTAAGAAAGATGTACCATCTTTTTCTCAGCATACAGCACGTATTTCTATTGCAGAAGGCACTCAGTCAGGTAAGACATTGCGCGTTAAGGGTGAGGGATTCCCGAACATTCATGGTTCAGGCAAAGGTGATTTACTTGTGCGTGTTCAGGTGGAAACGCCAACCAGTCTTACAGAGAAGCAGCGAGAGATTTTGAGTCAATTTGCTGAGGTAGAAACTCCTGCTAATTTTCCTAAGAAAAAGGGCTTCTTCGACAAGCTAAAAGACTTTTTCGGAAGCGCTACTAGTTCATAAAATAGACAAACCAAATACTGCAAAGCCTTAATTAATTATTAAGGCTTTCCCATCCCCAAGCTCCAAGGCCAATAAGGCCAGCTCCGGGCAGAGCTCCAACGGCTGCTGGTAAAAGAAATGGAGCCAAGCAAACCCCAGCAAACGGAAGCGTAAACATAACTCCTAGTGCAGTTACTTCATTGCTCAGTAGGATATAGGAAAACTTTGTGATTTCTATAGCCGCTATGACGCATGGAATCAATAATGGTGCAAGAATACCTGTACCAATAACAATTTTAGTAACGACGATAGCACCTGTAAGGGCTGCTGCACTTCCAACTATAATACTCGTCATGCTCAGCACTTTCAGCGCTATTTTACCGATTGTGTGCCAAAGGTTATTTGATGGAGCTTGTGTGGGTTCTGGAAGATGTGTAGCATCAAATTTTGTAGCTGTAACTGCTGACATAAAGCCTCCATAGTAGAGGGGAGGTTCTACCAGAGTGCAATGTTTAAAAGCAAATAAAAATTAATTGAAAAGTGTAGGGGTGCTACGCCTTTCTTGGTGTGCAACAGAAATTGGAATCTCTATGCCCCTTAATTGAAGTATGTTGTGCACGGTTTGCAGTGCCTCTTGAGGGCTGTTGCACTCGCCTGATAGGTGAGCAAGGTAGATCTGCTTTAATTCGGCATGAGCTACATGCGATACAAGCTCGCCACAGGCTTCGTTAGAAAGGTGCCCAGTTCTTCCTAGGACGCGCTGTTTGTATACCATTGGACGGTTAGAAGCATGAACCATCTCAGGCTTGTGGTTGGCCTCTACGTAAAGCAGGTTGCATGCTTCTAGTTGCTTGGCGACAAGCGATGTAACAAAACCAAGATCAGTACATATGCCAACCTTTAAATTATCAAAGCTTAGGGTAAAGGCTACAGGATCTGCGGCATCATGCTGTATGCTAAAGGGGTGAATTTCAAGGTCACCGAATTCAAAAGTCTCGCCGGTGAGAAATATTTTAAACTTGGGTGTTGCGCGAAGGTAGTTGCAGATTGCTTTTGCAGTAGGCTCGTTTGCAATGATAGGGATGTTGTGTTTAAGGGCGAGTACTTTAAGGCCTGCTATATGATCGCTATGTTCGTGTGATATTAAAATGGCCTGAATTTCGCTAATGTCGACATTTATTTCACCAAGCCGCTCTTTTATAGCTTTTGTGCTGATTCCAGCATCAACTAAGACCTTGGTGTTTTTTGTTCCAACATAAATACAATTACCTTTAGAGCCTGAGGCTAAGGGACAAAAGCCTTCCATTATTAATCCAGAAAAGAAGTGGTGAAGAAATTAGCCTTCTTTTGTATCGTGACGAATGGATTTGGTACAACTATAAAGTGGGATTTTCGCATGCCGTCACAAATTGAACTTTTTGCTCAGATGACAATTATTCTTGATCGTTTGGTAGATAATGCTAAAAAAATGAAGGAGGGTCTTGTCGTTAAATCCTCTCACGATGAACTAGAGCAGCTCCAAAATGTTCAGCATGAGATTCTATCAGAGCTTGGGCAGCTCAACAGCCTATTAGATGATAGCCCCCAAGGTGGAACGCCAGAAGAGATTGATGCTTGCAAAGAACGTATTCGAGACAGGCTTACCACTTTTCAAAACGTAAACAAAGAGTTTTTTGATCATGTTGCTGCTAATAGCAGGGTAATAGATTCAAAAGACCTTAAGCAAAAAAAGCCCAAAAAACC
>JBGSSB010000140.1:0-24654 GCA_041737255.1 Chlamydiales bacterium
CTAAACACTGCTACCGCAGTTAAAGAGGCAGCAGTCAATATGGTGCCAACTTAAGAGAATTTAACAGCATTTTCAGCGTGATGAGGCTGAGGACAAAGCATTCAAACTTAATGCAATTTTCCTTAAGTTGACACCATTGAGTCTGGCCCCTTTATTTAAGTCCGGCCCCTTTATTTTCTTATCGTTTTGATCGTTGAGTTTTCAGTTTAAGTAAACAGTATTGAGCATGACCCAATATCAGCTGAACAGTAGCACCCTAGTTTATGGTATAACTTCAGACCCATTCTTTCAGGAGCTTTTTGATTTGTGTTTGATAGAAAATTGCTGACAATTTACATATGAGCGTCTAAACGGCGGAACCCTTGATCGAGACTCAGCCTAAAACCGCTTGTATTTAACTCAGATGCAAAAACAGCTCCACTACGTATGCAAAGTCCCTCTGCAAGAGCTACGCTCACAATTTTATCTACTGTAGCTCTATCAATTATATAAGCAGTTCCATTGGCTTCAAAAAAAATATCGGAAGGCCTCTGCCCATAATGAAATGTAACCTGCTGGCGGAGTTTAAGAACTCCGACAGCTACACTGACTACGCCACTATCTGTGCAATCACGTCTTTGTGCTGCAGTGCCTTTTGTGGTAGTATAAGCCCTAAACATTTCTACTTTAGGAACAGATATATTTTGTACTTCAGGAACAGACACATTAACACCTTTTTATAAAAACAGAGAATAAACCAAAGAACCTTTATTTTCAATTAAACTAAAAAATCAAACCAAACAATCGGACTTCAACAAAGCATTTCTGCCTAAACACTAAGCCTCCCTCATTACTTTAATAGAGCCGCTGCCTACAAATCGCTGTGAAAATTAATCAATTGCAAAAACTTTTTTCCTTTTGTCATTTTTTTGATCGTCAACTATAGTTGAGCTCATTCAAATAGGATGTGGTTTATGATTGCAGCAAAACTTACTCAAAATCGAATGATTCAGGCAGTATGCGTATGCTTTGCCGCATCACTTTTCTTTGCCTACGAACTTGTCCAGCTTCATATGTTAAATGCCATTTCACCGATGTTAATGGCCGACTTGCAACTTGCAGCAACTGATTTAGGCATTTTAGGCTCTACCTATATATTAGCTGACGTTATGTTTTTATTGCCTGCTGGTATAATTTTAGACCGCTTTTCCGTAAGAAAAGTTATTTTATTTTCTCTTGGTCTTTGTATTTTAGGAACTGTGGGCTTCGCCTATTCAACCACTCTTTTACAAGCAAGCGTGTGTCACTTTTTTTCTGGCATTGGCAATGCTTTTTGTTTTTTAAGCTGCATGATGCTCTGCTCTCACTGGTTTCCTGCGCGATGGCACTCACTAGTTATGGGACTAATGCTTACCATGGGATTGTTAGGAGGCGTCATCGCACAAACACCTTTTTCATTACTCGCCCAAGCATTTACCTGGAGAGAGGCGCTTCTTATTGATGCCTTGATTGGTTTTGCTATATTTACGTTAGCCTTCCTCTTTGTAGTAGATGCAAGAGGAAAAGAAGATTTAAAAACACAAAAAATTCCATTTTGGAATGGGATCAGACGCTCTATCACAAATCGCCAAAACATCGCCTGCGGCATCTACACAGGCATGATGAACCTTCCAGTTATGCTGTTAGGGGCCGTGTGGGGATCACTTTTTTTAATGCAGGTTCATGGCATGAAGCTGATTGAGGCTTCATTTGTTACGAGCATGGTGTGCATGGGTACAATTGTTGGATCACCTCTTGTAGGATTTATCTCCGACAAAATGACAAAGAAAAAGCCCGCTATGATGGCAGGAGCCCTGGCATCATTAGCAATATTTGCTCTTATTGCCCTAACAAAAGAGCCCGACCCCTATCTTTTTGCCTTTTTATTTTTCTGCTTAGGAGCAGCAACAAGCACCCAAGTGCTAGGCTACCCTCTAATTGCCGAAAACAACCCCCCAGAGCTTACCGGAACATCGATGGGACTTGCTGGTATGATCATCATGGGCTCGGCTCTTATTCTACAGCCAGTATCTGGACTGCTCATTGATTATGGCTGGGATGGGCGACTTGTTGACGGAAGTCGATTTTATACAAGTGGTGACTTCATGAGATCTTTTATGATATTCCCCATAGGTTTTGTGATCAGCTACTTACTTACTCATGTAATCACCGAAAAAAATAAAACCTAAGGTCATATGGCAAAGCTCTATTTTTATTACTCTGCCATGAATGCTGGCAAAAGCACCACCTTACTGCAATCAAGCTACAACTACAAAGAGCGCGGCATGGAAACATTGCTCTTTGCTCCCCACTTAGATACCAGGTTTGGCCCTCCCATGGTCTATTCTCGAATAGGGTTAAAACAGGAGGCCGTGCTGTTCGATGCTGACTTTGATTTTTTTGAATACACCCAAAAAAGCAACACCCCCCTTCTAAAATGCGTTCTCATAGATGAGGCACATTTTTTAAAGAAAAATCAAGTTGCTTCATTAGTGAAAATCACAAAAAAGCTAGGAATTCCCGTATTAACCTATGGACTACGAAGCGACTTCTTAGGTGAGCCGTTTGAAGGAAGCAAATACCTGCTTGCATGGGCAGAAGAGATGGTTGAAATCAAAACTATCTGCCATTGCGGCAGAAAAGCCACGATGAACCTACGTATTGACAGCGAAGGTAACCCTTTAAGTCATGGTGCTCAAATTCAGGTGGGTGGAAACGAAAGCTATGTCTCTATGTGCATGCTGCATTTTAACGAACTGATTGAGCTTAGCCCTAAGACTACCTGCGCAACCTAAAGCGTGTGACTCAAAACACACTCCATATGAGGTCCCATTCTACGACAAAACTCATCGGCCTCATCAAGCGTTTGTTGTCTGGCATGAAAAGCTGAATGTGGGTTTAGTTCGGCTTCATACCCCATTAACTGAGACAAGGGATCTTCCTTTGAAAGATCAATAGCCACACTTCGGCACAGCCTAACAGCCCGCGACCAGTAAGAGTCAATTGCAAATGCATCAAACGGAATCTGAACGTTTTCAACATAGCTTTTTCTTACAAAGCCGATAGAAGATGTTGATAAAGCTGCAAAAAGATTCCCAATATATTCTTTCTTTTGTTCACTGCCTGCTACCCCGCCCACTAACAGGTACTCAAATGAAAACTGACGCTCACCACCCAATCGTAGCTTCACCAAAAGCTCCTTAATTGCGCCTCGTATATTTGACCCTTCGTCAACATGAAAGAGAAACCCCACTTTGTGGACTTTGTCAAAAGCTACTATGGCTATGCAATCAGCCAGATGCCAAGTAGCTAAAACTGATTTTTTAGCCCTAGAAGAGGAAATGGCAAATTGTCTTTGCTGCACCTCACATACCTGCGAAAAAGGACCAAAGTAGATAGAGGGAAAATGGGTGCTCTGTTGCGTCTCGAGCGATGCACTTTTTCTCATTAGCACCTCTACATTTTTAGTTCCTGGATTAAATCTGATACATTCACACGACGATGGAAGGTTTTTATTGTTTAAAGCCTCCATAATGCGTAAAGACATTTCTAGTTCATGTGATGCCAATACATCCAAAAATTTACGCTTACAAGTCACACAATGTGACGCACTTTCGGAATTCACTTCCCAAGCGTTAAGAGCCTTGCAATAGAGCTCTCTTGCGGCAATCTTTACACATAAATCTAGTACAGACACATTTGAACTTGCGATTTTTGTTCCAGCTACCTGAATAATTGACTGAATTTCCTTAGACGGGATTTCACAACTACGTACAACTGTTTCAGCTACTACAGAAATGAGCTCTGTTACGCCCTTAAGATGAACGTGATTGACTGCCAAGGGAAACATACTCATGTCTTTTTTAAAAGTTTAAATAACTAGTAATTCGAGATAACAGCTAGAAATTCTACTACAACCGCAGGCAAAATCCAAGAGCATTGATCAAACGAAACCACAAACCTTTCAAGGTACTTGTAGAGTATTCCGGATAGTAGGTATCATGAAGTCATGTATTTTTACAGGAGGTATGAACCATGGTTATGAATCTATCGACTCTTCATAAAACAGGCCTTAAGCTTGTACTTGCAAGCTGTGGCTTTTTTGCCTTACTTGTCCCATCAACAGAACTTGTAAGCGCTAATATGACAGAAGCTCCACCTAAAATGAGCCTTGTCAAAGAAATGTCTAAAGAATTTGCACAGATCGCCAAAAAAGCACTTCCTGCTGTGGTATCTGTTCGCACACAGTATATTCAACGATCACAAGGTCGAGAAGAAATGACCCAACAGCCCTTTGGGCCATTTCCAGACGACTTTTTCGAACGTTTTTTTGGTTTCCCAATGCCAGAACAAAAAGGCCCACGAAAAGGCCAAGGATCTGGCTTTTGCGTAACTCCAGATGGCTACATCCTCACAAACAATCACGTTGTGCGTGAAGCTGAGCAAATCACAGTAAGCTTTAATGATGGCCGAGAGTTTCCTGCAAAAGTTATTGGTACCGACCCTAACACTGATATTGCCTTATTGAAGATAGAAGCCACAGGCCTTGACTTCCTTATGCTTGCAGACTCTGATGACCTTGAAATTGGAGAATGGGTGATGGCAGTAGGAAGCCCACTTCGCCTCCAGGGCTCAGTTACAGTAGGTGTTGTAAGCGCTAAAGGAAGAAGCGAGCTTGATATTGCTCCAGTAGAGCAATTCATCCAAACTGATGCTGCTATTAATATGGGTAACTCTGGTGGCTGCCTTCTTGACATGGGCTGCAATGTTGTTGGCATGAACACAGCTATTGCCTCAAACAACGGTGGCTACATGGGCATTGGCTTTGCTATTCCTAGTAACATCCTTAAGCACGTTATGCAGCAGCTTCGCGATAATGGCCACGTCACTAGAGGCTATCTAGGCGTATCCCTTCAAAACATCGACACAAAACTTGCTACAGCTTTTAACCTTGATAAAAGTGAAGGCGCCCTTGTTGCTGAAGTGCTAAAAGATAGCCCAGCAGACCGTGCCGGCCTAAAATCTGGTGATGTCGTCTTAAAAATTAACGGCAGACTTGTAGAAAACGTGGGTGCACTGCGAAGCACTATAGCTTTGATGAACCCAGATGATACAATTGTACTTACCGTTATCCGCAATAAAACAGCTATAGATGTTACGGTTACAGTTGGAGCTCACCCAGAAAGTGAACTTGCCTTCAATGACATCCAAAGCCAGCTAGGAATCCTCGTGCAAGATATTACACCAGAGCTTTCTCAGCAGCTAGGGCTTGATCGCGACCATGGCGTAATCATCAAAAATGTCGACCCAAATAGTCCTGCACAAGAAGCAGGTCTTCGTCGTGGCCAGATGATTATGTCTGTAAATCAAAAACCTGTCAGCACAACGGAAGAGTTCTTTAGTGTAATGAAAGAAGCTGCTAGCCAAAAGCATGTCTTACTACAAGTCAAGGCAGGTCAGGTTGTGCGCTACATCACACTAGATCTCGATTAACGAGTAGCTTTTAGCTCATCTATTTTTCTTAGGCTCAAGCTTCGATGAAGCTTGAGCCTTTTTTAATTACCAATTTAATCACATAGTTATTCAAACCTCAATGACAGTACCTTCTCTTGGCGCCTATCACCTACAACCCTCCGATTTTTCATACCCCCTCCACAAACAATTATCGTGCGAGGCCCCCTCAAAAGAAAAAATCAAAGCCTTAATAAAGGCCGGGCGTGGAATTGAAGCGCATGATTCACCATTTTACCTTACCCCCCTGCACCTTGCAGCTATGACTGGAAATAAGCGAGCTGTAAAACTACTAATAAAAGAAGGCGCGAGCCAGATGAGAAAAGACCTTCGTGGCTGGACAGCACTGCATCACGCAGCAGCGGGCGCTCATACACAAATACTTAAGCTCTTAATGCCCCATAACGAAGTATCAAAGCTCGGCTGGAGTTCGGCCGATGTTCAAAAACACCTCTGTGTCAGCCAAGCAACAAAGGGGTTTTGGTATAAAGAACCACGAGATGAAGCCCCCACATACTACCCGCCAGAAAAGTTTAGAGAACTTACCGAAGCCACCTATGTAGATACCACCTACATTACAGAAACACTCTTAAAAAATCGCTGGCACACGCCTAAACAACAAGAATCTGATGATGCCTTTTTGGATATCCTCAACAACCAGCTCGAACAACTGTTTATCGACGACGACAAAGTCTATTTAAGTAAAACTGAGCACGCTGGCTTTGGCATCTTTGCTCGCGTTGCAATACACACTGGTGAGGTTTTTTTACGCTACTGCGGAGTCGCAAGCACAAGAGCTCAAGGCTCCTATGTAATCGAAGATTGCGATGCTGAGTATTTTGGATCGTTAGCATCACGTGCTAATCACTCATTTCCTAACACGCTCATGCACTACATTAAGTGCGGTGAAGTTGAAGAGCCAATTTTCATCGCAACAGAAGAGATAGCCCCAGGTGAGCAAATATGTGTTAACTACGGCGATGACTATCTAGCTATCATTGGCGCAGAGGCCTTAGAGTTGCGCTACGAGGAACTTGTAGCCTTTGTGCAAAAAACATGCTCGACAAAAGAGCACTATAAGAAATTTCATAAAAAAATGACCCCTCTCATAAACACTGCGCCTGAAACAGTGGAACACCTTATTGAAATCATAGATCTACAAAACAAGTTTCACTATTTTGCAAAAAATCGCTCAAACCAAAAACGTTTGATAGAAGAAGGACATCTTCAAGCAAATGTTTTATTCATGCTTTAAATCACGGGGTCAAAACTGGGCTGTCAAAAAATTTAAATTTCTGACATGCATTCAATTTTAATGATGTGTCCACATATCTTCTCTTATCCTGCTTATCATGCCGCTTGCGATCCTGCCTATCTTGTTATCTGCTGAATCTATAAAAACAGGGGAAGTAGGTATACGCATCAGGGTAAACTAAAAAAATTAACTATCTAAAGCATTGATTATAGTGATGGTGAAAATCAAAAACAGCACGAAACGTGTTTCTAAGACATGTTTCAGGGGGGGGGTACAACAGAAAAGAACAAGATACGCAAGATACGCTAGCGCGGGCAGGATAAGCAGGATAATTGTAAACATTTACTCGGCGTCAACACTCCCTAAACTGGAAGAAAAACGGTCACACGTTTGAAGAAATTTTTAGATTGAAAATCTAAAGTTTTTGACAAACCAGCTCAGACTCAATACCGCTCAATTAAGCTCTCAATGATTGAAACGATAGAACGATAATAACGATGAAAATTGAAAAAGACCTGTTCCTTCTTGGGAACCGATGCCTGTTTTATTTTTTATATTTCTATCGTTTTGATCGTTCCATCGTTCTGATCGTTAATTTTTTAGTTCAAGTGAACAGTATTGGACCCGCCCCCAATCTGTGATTCAAATATAACTAACTGCTTTTTTTGACAAATTCAGACTTCAGCATCATCGGGCCAAAATCTTTTACCTTTGCATCGATGTTGTGACCATTTACCGGCTCAACCAAACGAATGTCTTTTACTTTGAGTCCAACCTTAATGACCGACGATGACCCTTTAACTTTGATATCTTTAATGGTGGTCACGCTGTCGCCATCTTTAAGGATGTTGCCATGTGCGTCTTTAACTACAAGCTCTCTATCATTTTGCTGAGGCTCTTCCTCGCGCGACCATTCGTGCGCACATTCAGGACACACATACAAATTTCCATTTTCATAGGTATATTCACAGCCACACTTTGGGCAATTAGGCACATCTGCCATGTCATTTCCTTTTTTTCAAGTTTTGAGAATAAATTGCTGAAAAATAGGTGTGTTGCGGATAGCATCAAAATCTGCAGCTGCTAACACGGCCGAAAGGTCTACAGCACCGGCTTGCTTTACCGTGCTAAGCCAGTTCACCGATGCCGTAGCATCCTGAAGGTGTGCCGCAGTTAACGCGTTCATAATAGCACATGAGGGATCTTGTGACTCCCGAAACACTCTATTTCCGGCATCTAGCGACTCTTGCCATAACCCAAGCTTGTAGCAAAGAAGCTGCATAAGCTTTAGTGACTCCCCTTCTACATTTTGTTGTGATTGCAAAAGAGTATAGGCCTGCTTCGTTTTTCCAGTAGAGGCTAAATACTGAGCCAGCTTTTCAGTAGCCCGCGATTGTAGCTGACCATCTTTGTTATTTTTTATGAACTCTTGTAAATGCTCTATTGCAAGATCTGGCTTTCTTTGCTGCCATTCTTGTTCTATTACTTCGAGTGTATCTACATCCTTTTCGGTAGCCGTCGTTTGAAAATAGCGCTTTTCTCGAAAATTACGAAAGCTTTCAAAGGCACACAACAATAATAGAGCCGCAGCAAATATTTGCTGCGCATACATACACAACCCTGTTAGTAAAATGGCAAAAAGCCCACTTAAAAGATAAGAAAAGCGCATGCCAGATGGGCCAAAAATCCCCTCCAACAAAATTGACACGAGTTTTCCCCCATCTAGAGGATGAACGGGAAGAAGGTTAAAAAAACTCCATATAATATTGGCATACATCAAATAAAAGAGCACATAAACCGCTCCAGGAGCTACCTTCACATAGTTAAGAAACAGATAAGCAAAGCCCGCCAGCAAAAAGCCAAATAGGGGGCCACACATCACTACAGTAAATTCTTTTATCCGAGATAAAGGAGCCCTGCCACCACCATAAAGCGTGGTGCCACCAAGAGGCCCTAAAACAATCTGCACATTTTGTCCCCACAACTTTGCCGTGAGCGCATGGCCCAGCTCATGAACAAGCACTGAGACAAAGACAATAAAAATCCAAGAAAGAAACTCCCATGCATTGCCGCTACTCATCCAGGCAATGAAGAAAGCTAGGACCCAAAATATTGGACTAACTGTAAGAGGAATTTTTCCTGAAGATACTTTCATATTAGTTCACTCACCGTTTTACCCATTAGTGCGGGGTTTTTTGCTAGCCGCACACCCGCTTGTTCTAACGCTTGCATTTTTACTTCTGCTGTGCCCTTGCCTTGCGAGATTATAGCTCCTGCATGGCCCATACGCTTTCCTGGAGGCGCTGTAACACCTGCTATAAAGGCAGCTACTGGCTTTGTTGCATGGGCTTTAATCCAATCAGCTGCCATCTCTTCTGCCTCACCGCCGATTTCACCTATCAGTAATATAGCATGTGTCTCAGGGTCTTTTTCAAAAAGTTCTAAGCAGTCAATAAAACTTGTGCCATTGAGCGGATCACCACCAATACCAACACATGTAGACTGACCAAGCCCCAGCTGCGTAACCTGCCATACCGCTTCGTATGTAAGGGTGCCAGAACGAGAAACTATCCCTACATGACCAGGAGCATGAATATATCCCGGCATAATACCCACCTTACACTCACCCGGCGTAATCACACCAGGACAGTTTGGTCCAATAAGGCGCGAAGTTTTACTTTGCTGCATCACACGTTTGACCTCTAGCATATCATGTACGGGAATTCCTTCGGTAATGCAAACGATCAAACCAATACCCGCATCTTCAGCTTCTAAAATTGCATCTGCTGCAAAGGGGGCGGGAACAAAAATCATAGAGACATCGCAATCTGTTGCCTTTTTAGCCTCAAGGACTGAGTCGTAAATAGGCACACTCTCTTCAAAAAGCTGCCCGCCCTTTCCTGGCGTCACACCGCCAACAAGCTTTGTTCCATACTCATGGCATTGGTGCGAATGAAAGCTACCTGCCTTACCAGTAATCCCCTGGCAGATCACTTTGCTGTTTTTATTGACTAAGATTGCCATATTACTCCTTCTCCACAAGTTCACATACTGTTTTTGCCGCATCATCTAGGCTATTTTTTGTCACTACATCAAGGCCACTTTTGGCAAGCATAGCTTTTGCAGAGTCGACGTTTGTACCTTCCATACGCAAAACCACATGCCCTTTATAGCCTACTTCTTGTATTGCCCTGATTAGTGCCGAGGCAATAATTTCGCAGTCCATAATTCCACCAAAGATATTCACTAAAACCGCCTCAACAGATGGATCTAAAAATAAAATCTTAAATCCTTCGACAACTTTATCAACAGAGGCACCCCCTCCTACATCAAGAAAATTTGCGGGATTGCCTCCCCAATAGCGGATAATATCCATAGTCGCCATAGCAAGGCCTGCACCATTTACCATGCAGCCGATAGTGCCATCCAGCGCGACGTATGATAAGTCATGCTCGTGGGCTTGCTGTTCGCTTGCACTTTGTTGCGAAGGATCCCACATTGCCATAAGTGCTTTTTGACGAAAAAGGGCGTTGTCATCGATGCTAACCTTTGCATCAAGTGCTACAAAACCCTCAGATGTCTGTACAAGTGGGTTTATCTCAAGGAGTGTTGCATCAAGGCTAAAAAAGGCTTGTAAAGCTTGCCTGACTAATCGAATACCTGCCTCTTTATAAATGCCTGTCCAACCCAAATTTTTAGCAAGACGCATAAGTTGATAGATTCGCAAGTGGCCTGATGCAGACACCTCTTCAACAAAAATCTTTTCTGGAGATTTTGCTGCAACCTCTTCAATTTCAACACCACCTTCTCTTGAGGCAATAACACAGACGCTTGCTGTTTTGCGATCGATGAGCATACCTAAGTAGTACTCATGGCTAAATTGCACAGGAGTATCAAGTATAATTTTTTCTGCAACTACCCCCTCGGGACCCGTTTGGTTATTCACCAGCCTCATGCCAAGTAATTTTTTGGCATGTTCTTTAATTTCCTGAGGGTTTTTGGCAATTTTAACGCCTCCAGCCTTACCCCTACCGCCAGCATGCACCTGGATTTTAAGTACAGCCTGCTCAACTCCTTTTTCAATTGCTTCTTCAACATCTCGCATTGTTGCAGCCACACAAAACGGGGCCACGCTCACGCCATGCTCTAAAAGCTTTTCTTTCGCCTGAAATTCGTGAAGGTACATAGTTCTTGCCACAAGGTTTTTCTCTATGTATGCTTGGTAGACAACTTTTAGGGCAATATGGTTCTTCAATTTTTAAAAAATAGCTACAATGCAATCAAAACGGCACTTAAAAAAACACGTTCGTTTTTTGCCGACCGAATTAAAAGCCTATTTTCTGGCAAAATTGACCAAGAGGTTCTCGATCAACTCGAAGAGCTTTTTTATGAAGCCGACCTTGGAGTCGCCATCAGCTCTGACCTTGTTGAAAAAACCAAAAAATATGCAGCAAACAATCCCGATGTTAAAGCCGATGAGATCATTGCCTTTTTACGTGAAGAGCTTACAAAGGTTCTTACCTGCTATGACTCAAAGCTTACCACCGGATCCCCTCTTGTTATTCTTGTCGTAGGGGTAAACGGCAATGGCAAAACTTCCTCTATAGCAAAGCTTGCTAAGCACTTTAAACAAGAAGGCAAAAAAGTTCTTGTAGCAGGAGGCGACACCTTCCGAGCTGGCGCCCAAGAACAGCTTGCCATTTGGGCAGAACGAATTGGCGTTGATATTGTCTCAGCTAACTATAAAAGTGATCCTGCAGCTGTAGCCTTTGATGCAGTATCAAAAGCCGTATCAAAACACTACGATGTGCTCTTAATAGACACTGCCGGCCGCCTTGAAAACAAAACGCACCTTATGAAAGAGCTAGAAAAAATGCGCCGCAGCCTGCAAAAGCATGTGGAATCAGCCCCGCAAGAAACACTCCTTGTTATGGATGCCACAGTTGGACAAAATGGCGTCGAACAAGCAAAGGCGTTTCATCAATCTACCCCTCTTACCGGCATCATCCTCACCAAGCTTGATGGCACAGCAAAAGGCGGAACCGCCTTTGCCATTACCCAAGCGCTAAAAATCCCCATCAAATTTATCTCCCTCGGTGAGCAGGTCGATGACTTTGCTGCATTTGAACCAACAACCTTTGTTCAGGCGCTTTTACCAATCGACGAATAGCTTATCTATTAAAGTTTAGTAAATAAGACACCGGGAAAGACATGCTTGTTTTAAATAGTTTTACAACTATTTATTTGCATATTAATTAATAAAACTATACTATTTTGATTAATTAATATAACAAGGATATTTCTATGCAAGCCACAAGCCCGGTTAGTTTCGATTTCACACAAAATCCAACATTAAGCGACGCAACTAAAGCCAACAAAATTTTAACAAGAACTCTTCAGAAAACAGATGCCAAAATTGAAGTCTTGGTTCTTCGCCATACAGCTGTAAGTGGCAGTGCTATTATGGGGACAACCGAACTTCCTTCTCTTGAAAAACTGCGGGTTGTGGATTTTTCAAATACAAACGCCTCTTTGACAGCACTTGATAATCTAGAGAGGTTCCGTCATTTAGAGATAGCCTGTTTTAACAATTGCCCACGGGTAATTCTTGCAAATTTCTACCCAAGCAACAATAACACACTACGAGCGCTTTCACTTCTTGGAACAAGAGTTTTTCCTGGTGTTGCAAAACACATTCTGCAGACATTTCCAAAGCTCACAGAACTTTCATACACCATCAATAGCTACGACCAAAAGCTTCTTGGCCTAGCGCCCTCAGAAGAGCTAGCTAGAGTCAGCGAACTGTCAGTGAAAATACGAAAAATTGAAGGCATCTGGAAAGCCTATCCAATGGACGCCGAAGGTGCCATGATCACAGAAGGCCAAACGCTCTACCTTCACAACCACAGACTCTATACAACCCCTCAAAATAATGCCTCTGAAATAACCGCAAGGCTCAACCCAATACTAGACCTTGATCAGGACTTCATCCTACTTCCTGCTAATACCCCACATAAAATAGTCGACAGAGGACTGGCGTATCAAAAAGAAGCCGAAATAAGAAACCAATAGAACAGATAAGCCTAATACCGTTCACTTAAACTGGAAGTCTCAACGATTAGATCGTTGTTGAGAGATTAAGTGAACGTTTAGTACACAAGACCCTACCAAAATAGCCTAACCTAAATCAAAAGCCGCTGCCCAATCAACTGAAGACTCAGCATCTAGTCCCGTGTTGTTCATCTTTTTATCGATGATTTCTATTTTTACCATCTGAAGCAATCCAAAGCAGCTCTTAACCTTAGCTGCTACCTGAAGATCTTCTTCTTCACAGCATAGCCTGTACAGCTGCGTGCGCTCTTGCTGATTTAATTCTAAAAGAGCCTGCTTTGTCTCGATGAGCATATTTTTTGCGCCAAAAAAATGATAATCTCGGTCAAACGTGAATCCATTAAATGAAATAGTCTCAGGCTGTCCCGCTGGCAGATTTGCACCATCAAGCAGGCGAACAATACCATCCAAAGTCATTGCACTAAGTGCAGTATAATTTTCGATATCATCTGCAGAAAACTTATTTGCTCTAACCAGCTCAACTGCCGATGCTCTCATACTCTGACTTAAGAGACGCAAGACAGCTACAGCCTCCTGCGGCCTATAATCAAAACCGGTAAGATACTTATAAAGATAAAGAAAATGAGGGTTAACCTCATGATTGATAATTGTTTCTTTTAGCAATTGGATAAGGCGAAACTGTGTGGCTGGCTCTAAATAATCGCGCATATGTCGCCAGATATCTGGATGGAGGCCTTCAATTAATTCTTTGGAAAACTCTCCCTTCTCCATCTTTTGGTTAAGCTTCGTTGCTATATAAAAAATAAGCGTATTTTTAAAGGCCTCCTGAAAAGCCTTACTATCTGTTGTTAGATACTCAGGTGCAACTTTAGGATCCGAGCTATGTGTATTGAGTATGGCCATGCTAAGAGCTTGACGCCAAATTTCATCAGTTAATCCTAACTGCCGGTAAAGTTTTATAACGGAATCTATAGGGCCATAGCTTTTTCTAATCTCTTTTTGTACATGAGGAAGATCAGGTAGTGTTTGAATAAATGTTTCCAGCTGCAGAGAAAATAAAGGCTTATGAAGATCTAAAAGATAGTGAGAAAGCTCGGGCATAACACAAGCCATGGTTCCTAAGGCAAACTGTGCACCCATTGTCTTAAAGTAGAGCCCATAGACCTGCCCAACACGCTGAAAATAAGATGGGGTAAAGCTTGCCCTCTCGGACATAGCAAGCCCAACAGATATGCCAATCATCCGGGGTAAAAAAAGGATAACCTCATGGCCAATCCAAAAGGTGTGGGCAACTGCGGCCACTATACGCGCGCTTACCGCATAGACAGGAGCCGAAATAAAGGCCCCAACGCTGCGACAGCCGAGACCTGCCATCTCTTCTTGGACAAGATTGGCACACACATTATGAACAGTAGATTCAAAGGAAGTCTTGATAACCTGCATACCCTTAGTCCCCTAGTACCGGGCGTACGAAATACATTCGCGCCCTTTTCCTCTTAGTAGTATTATTATTAATTAAAAACAATAATATTATACTAAAGCATACTAATTAGACTAAATATTACTCTACGGTAACTGATTTTGCAAGGTTTCTTGGTTTATCAATATCAGCACCCCTTTCTTTTGCTATATAATAAGCAAGGAGTTGCGTTGCTACCGTTGCCAATAATGGAGCAAATTCATCGCAGGTATCGGGAACGTAGATAGTATCATCAGCCACGGTTTCTATACCCTTTGCACCCTCATGCACAATCGCAATAATTTTGCCGTGACGCGCCTTTGCTTCCATAAGGTTACTGATGAGCTTTTCATAGGTGACCTTATCTGCACAAAGCGCAACCGTTGGACATGTTTCACTTATTAGAGCAATTGGGCCATGCTTCATCTCACCTGCTGGATAGCCGTTGGCATTTACATAGGCAATTTCTTTTAGCTTTAAGGCCCCTTCTAGCGCTGTAGGAAACATATAGCGCCGACCTAAAAAGAAGAAGTCGTTGTACTTGCTATATTTTTTTGCGATCTTTTCGATGAGTGGTGCAGAATCGAGCACTGATTGAACCTGCGCAGGCAGTTTTTGAAGAGCATGCAAATATTGCTGGCCTTCAAGCTTGCCCATATGACGTATTCTGGCCATTAGAAGTGTAAAAAGAGACAACACAATAAGCTGGCTTGTAAACGCTTTTGTTGAGCAAACGCCAATTTCAGCTCCGGCTCTCAAAAACAAACATCCATCAGCTTCACGGGCAAGTGTTGAGCCTTGCACGTTACAGATAGAAAGCACTTTAGCACCTTTAGCCTTAATTTCTCGAACTGCAGCAATGGTATCTGCAGTCTCTCCCGACTGGCTAATAGCAATAACTAAAGTTCCCTCGAGAACAATCGGATTTTTGTAACGAAACTCTGATGATACTTCAACCTGCGTTGGCACTCGGGCAAGATCTTCTAACATATAGCTTGCTACGTATCCTGCATGCCACGAAGTTCCACAGGCAATAATAAGCACTCGCTCCATAGAGAGCAGGTCGCTAACGCTTAAATTTAAGCCATCAAGTTCAATTGTGCCATACTCTTCAAAAAAGCGCGATAACATGGCATTACGAATGGTCTGAGGCTGCTCAAAAATTTCTTTAAGCGTGAAGTGCTCGTAGGAGCCTTTTGAAACTTCTTCAACGCTATGCAGCAACTGCTCAGTTTCCTTAGAAATTTGCGCCATAGAAGCATCAAAAAGCTCCACGCCATCAGGTGTAATTTTTGCAAGCTCACCATCTGACAGATAGAGCACTTCTCGTGTATGATGAATAAGTGCGTTACTATCTGATGCAACAAACGTCTCACCATCTCCAACACCAATAACAAGTGGGCAACCATTTGCCGCTACTATAACCTCATCAGGGTGGTCCTTATGAACACAAGCAATAGCGTACGATCCATGAATAAGCACAAGTGCCTGCTGCACTGCCTTTAACAAATCGCCTTCATAAAGCTTTTCAATTAAATGAGGGAGCACTTCGGTGTCAGTCTCAGATAAAAACTTTGCACCCTCAGAAATCAATTTTTCTTTGAGTGGCTGGTAGTTTTCGATAATACCATTTAATACAATGCCAACACTTTCTGAATCATCAAGATGAGGATGGGCATTTTCTTTGGTAACCTTACCGTGAGTTGCCCAGCGAGTGTGCGCAATAACGACATTTGCTGAAAGGCCACCCAAAGCCTGTTCAAGACCTGAGATCTTGCCAACATCCTTGCGGCATACAATCTTTCCATCTACTATAGCACCAATGCCAGCAGAGTCATATCCTCGATATTCAATGCGCTTTAAGCCATCAAATGCAATTTTCACACCATTACGAGGCCCTAAATAGGCATAAATTCCACACATTTTATTTAAACCCCGATTTGTTTTTTTACGCAGTGTGCAATTGACTGAGCAAACTGTTGAATAAGACTACGTCTTGGCCCCTCTACCATTACTCGGCAGATATTTTCTGTGCCGCTATAGCGGACAAGCACTCTTCCACTTGTTCCAAGGTTTGTTTCTACATCTTCAATAGCTTGTTTTAACCCTTCAATACGCTCAAAAGCCGGCTTAGAAGAGACCCGAACGTTAAGGCATATTTGTGGATAGCGCTTAAAGCCAGCTGCTAGCTCAGATAAGCGGCTTCCTGTTTCAATCATGATACGGAGCACCTGAAGCGCTGAGACAAGCCCATCACCTGTTGTATTGTGATCGAGGAAAATAATGTGGCCACTAGGCTCTCCGCCTAAGGCTCCGCCATGCTTTATCATCTCCTGAATAACGTAGCGATCTCCCACCTGGCTCTTAAGCACTTCAATACCAAGCTGCTGCATGCCATCGATAAACCCTAAGTTACTCATAACAGTAGCTACAACCTTGTTGTTGCGAAGCTCCCCGCGGGACATAAGATCCCTTGCACATATCGCTAAAATAGCGTCGCCATCAACGATTTGGGCATTTTCATCAACCATGATCACTCGATCAGCATCGCCATCTAAAGCAATACCCACATCGGCTCTGTGGTCAATTACAGACTTTTGTACTAGCTCAGGGTGTAAAGCGCCACAGGCCTCATTAATATTCAAACCATTAGGTGTATTTGCAGATATAAACACCTCAGCATCAAGCTCGCGAAATACTAAAGGCGCCACCTTATACCCTGCACCATTGGCGCAGTCGAGGGCAATTTTTATATTTCTAAGCGTAAGCTTTCGAGGGAATGTTGCCTTTACAAACTCGATATATCGGCCATCTGCATCGTTAATACGTGCATTTTTGCCAATCTCCTGATCACGCGGAAGGTCAGCTTCAAACCCTTGAGGCCCTAAAGCCACAAGCTCTTCCATCTGACGCTCCCAAGAATCTGGCAGCTTATACCCTTCGGCCGAAAAAAACTTAATGCCGTTATCGTAAAAGGCGTTATGAGAAGCTGATATAACTACGCCGGCATCAGCGCGATAGGCTCGAGTTATAAAGGCTACTGCAGGAGTTGGCAAAGGTCCCAACATAAGTGTGTCTACACCCATTGAGCAAAGCCCAGCGATGAGGGCATTTTCATACATATAGCATGAAAGTCTGGTATCTTTTCCAATAACAACTCGATGTTTTCCTGGATGGGTACGAAAGATTTTTCCCACAGCCCGCCCTAAAGCTAATGCAAGCTCGACAGTCATTGGAAATGAGTTGGCGCGGCCTCGAATACCGTCTGTACCAAAAAGTTTTGGGACTAAATTTTTTGAATCGGATGCATGCATGATTTTTTGTCTTTAAAGCGTTAGTAGAACTATCCCCTCAAATGTATCTCGTATTCGTCAATAAAATCAAGCAAGCGCTCAAGGTTCTTCTGGCTAAAAATTGGTGTTACACCACTTGCCCCACGCAACATACTGGATACAAGCCTTAGCCATAAAAATCTAAAATTGTTCTAGCAATATCTTCGGCTGTCATAGTATCTACGTCAATGCGGTAGGTACACACCTTACAAAAAAGCGGGTGTCTGTGTTCGAATATTTTCTTAAACGACCCCTCAAGGTCATTTTTATCTAAAAAACTTGCCGGCTGCAGTCGCTCAACTAATTTTTCTGGGGATGAATAAAGATAAACAAGGCTACCCAAACCAGAGGCAACTTCTTGCGCCCTGTACGTTGAAAGTGTTCCGCCGCCAAGAGCGATAACCACCTTCTCTTGCTTTTTGAGCTCTTCTAAAACTTTAGCCTCTTCTTCACGAAACTGCTCTTCAGCAAGCTCCTCATGAATTTGGCGAATCGATTTTTTATACCGAGCAGACAGCAGCTCATCAGTATCAAAAAAGGGAAGATCTAATTTTTCTGCCACAAGACGACCTGCGGTAGTTTTTCCTACACCTTGAAAACCAGCAAGAAGAAGCTTTAACATACTGCACCCCTCAATCTCTCAATCTCAAGAAAAAAATTTTTGTACGTTTTATTTATGCTATCTTCACCAACAAGATAGCTATTTCCCTTTGCAGCAAACGCTGCAACAGCTAAGGACAATGCCACGCGATGATCTTTATGAGCATCAAGTGAGGCGCCTTGAAGTTCTGCCTTAGTTATAAACAAACCATCAGCCAGCTCAACCACCTCTGCCCCCATCTTCGTTAGTTCTTTTTGCATAGCGGCAATGCGATCACTTTCTTTTTTTCGAGCAATAGCTCCATTAAAAATATGTGTGGTTCCATCTGCAAAACAGCCCACTACAGCTAAGATAGGCAACGCATCAATACAATCATTAACGTCGATAACACAACCCTGCAATTTTTGTGGACCCTCTATTTGAATACTTTTTTTTTCAAATAAAAAAGTAGCACCCATTCTCTCTAAAATTTCTAAAACAACCTTGTCGCCTTGGGCATCATCTAGATCAACGTTTTCTATTAAAAGATCAGACTGCGTGAGAAGCGCAAGAACAACCGGAAACGAAAGAGAGCTAAGATCTGCTGGCACCCTATAATCAAAAGCAGAAATAGACCCTTTTCCCTCGATACTAAAACTACTAGACCCCGTTTGTTTATAGCTGACACCTAAACGTTGCAGCCAATCTAGCGTAAGGGCAAGCCATGGCTTTTCCCCCATGTTTTGCACCTCTATGTGGGTTATTCCCTCAATCATTATCGCTGCAATCATGATAGCTGAAACAGGCTGAGAGTCTTGGCCATCCAAAAGTACATTTGAAGGGAAAATCGGCCCTTGAATGGTTATGGGCGCATGAAAATTATTTGATGTAACTTTTGCTCCCATTTGCACAAGAGCGTCTAATAAAGGCTTGCAAGGCCTGCGAGTTTTGCAAGACTCATCACCTGTTATTGTGACTTCTGCACTAAGTAAAGCAAACACTGCCGCCATAAAGCGAAGCACGATTCCTGAATTTCCAGCATCGATATGCGCTTTTTTAAGATTTTTATTTATACCGCCTATAATTTCTAGTGAATCTCCAGACCTGTTGATGGTCGCCCCAAGTGTTTGGCACGCCTCAATCATAGCATCAGTATCAGGTGAGCTAAGAATAGAGGTAATGCGCGACGTCCCCGTAGCTAAAGATGCAAAAAGGATAGCCCGCAATGTATGGGACTTTGATGAAGGAAGTGTTAACTTTCCTTTTACGCCTCCTGGCACAAGTTCAATCACAACCACCTCAACTGCACTGGTACCTCAATTGTATTGGGCATATTTAAAGATATCATATATAATAGCTTCATAACATTAACCAATAGCCGCCATGTACAAGCTACTCTGTTTACTCCTTTTACCTCTACAGCTTCTTGCATTAGACCTAAAACAAGATGTTGCAAAAGCACAAACTGGTGACTTTATCGTCTACACCTACAAGCAATCGCTTGTTTTATTTCGTATACGAGAAAACAACCCACCCACACTTGTTGTAGAGGAAATTAGTGCACCAATAGCAGCCGCTTCTAAAAACTGGCAAGATTGGCTTTCACATGATGCCCCAGGACATACATCATGGACAATAAGCCGCATAAACATACACTCTGGCAAAGTAGAATCTATTTTTTCTGTAGATGAAAAAAGGTTTCAAAACTCAAATCCTGCCTTTCAGTTTTTACCCACCCTCTTTCAGCTAACACTCAATCCAATTGAACCTTATGAGCGAAAATATGTAGGAGCCCAGCCCCTAGCTGGCGAGGTAGACCTACGCCGCCTTTGGCTGCCAAAAATCATATTTGAAACAAAACAGATCTTCCCTTCAGTCCTAGCCTACAGGGTCCGCTGGCCAAAAGATGAAAGTGAACTTTCTGGAAAACCGATAGATCTTTACCTCGCATCCGACAAAGGGATTACCTACCTTCCCTATTGGATTGAAGTATTTGGCGGCCTTGGAAAAGCCAAAATTTCGGCCCTAGATTCAGGCAAGGAGCTCTCTTCCCCTGCAAACCTTCAGACTTATGAACAGTTTTAAACACACCAACAAACAGCATCCACACTCTTGTAATTCTCCCTAGAGAAATAACTCAAGTCGTTAAATGCCAATCACTTATGTTTTGCAGCTAGCTCACATATTCTCTATATCAATACAAGTTGTCAACAACAATCGACACTTCTTCAACAGAAGTCCCACAATTAGATGCAAACTTTGCCAAAAAAGCGAACAAAAAGCGAACATTTTACCTGCTTGGCAAAATGTGTCCATATCTTTAGACTAACGTACAAAATTCAACGAGTTAAACAAAGAGCCAAACCATGACCTCCACTTTCTCCCTTCGCAAATGCCGCAACGTATTTAAAGATGCCGTGATCCGCCATAAAACCTTGGCAAAAAGGCTTCCACATGAGCTAGCTGAGCGTTTTGAACAGGAACTTGATGCCCTAGATGCTGCCTTAAAGTCTAAAGACATTGAGACCGCCAGACTAAAAGCCTTTGAGGTGCAGCAATTTTTACAGGAGCATGGCAAAAAAACCCTCTTTGAACAGATTAGAGAATTTACCCTTGCCATAGCTTTTGCGCTCATCATAGCAGCCCTTGTGCGCCAGATGTGGTTTGAGTTATATGAAATCCCTTCTGGATCAATGCGTCCAACATTTCGTGAAAGCGACAGGGTTCTTGTCTTCAAAGATACCTTCTGCATAAACAAGCCCTTTGAGACTGCACACTTCCTCTTTGAGTCTCAATTTGTAAAGCGCGGCTCCATTGTTGTGCTAACAGGAGATGAGCTTGACCTTGCTGATGTTGACACCGTCTACTTCGGGCTTTTTCCGGGCAAACGACGCTACGTAAAGCGCTGCGTTGCAAAAGATGGCGACAGACTCTATTTTTATGGTGGTAAAATTTTTGGCATCGACAAAGAAGGCACCCCACTTGACAGGCTGCAAGACTCCCCTGTTTTTTCATCGCTTGAATATGTCCCTTTTATTAGCTTTGAGGGCAAAATTGAACAAAATCAAAGCGATAGCGCCTATACCATTCGCCATATGAATATACCTATTGCAAAAGTAGACATTTCCCGCTCAGGAGTTATGAACGGCACCCCTATTGGGTCAGAGCATAGTTTTGGTGAGTACTGGGGTATCGGTAATTTTGCCATGAGCCGCCTTTTAGATCCGCAAGACATGCCAAGCTCAGCTAAAATTTTAGGCTACACCAGTAACAAAGCAAACCTCTACCTAGAAATTAAACATAGCCCTACCCTGCCATCACACCTACCTCCCGATGCTGACGGCCGCCCACAGCTTCTCTCTACAGAACGCAGCTGGATACCTCTTGACAATAGCGCCTGCCAAAAAATTAAAGAGTCTCTCTACACGGCACGTTTTTATATACGCAAAGGCACAGCCTTTCGCTACACCCCAGAA
The DNA here is from genome assembly GCA_041737255.1 of Chlamydiales bacterium. GTDB lineage: Bacteria > Chlamydiota > Chlamydiia > Chlamydiales > FEN-1388 > SZAS-7. Next base: position 21,704 of record JBGSSB010000140.1, read on the forward strand.
GGCCCAGACCTTAAAGGCCGCGGAGTACTGTTGGATCGCAAAATCCCAGATGGCTGCTACGAATTTATAGATGGTGTTGCCTATGAAATAGGCTGGGGAGCAATTACGCACCAACTGCCCCATGAGCATCCTATCTATCCAAAGAGCATCAAGATGCTAAAGGCCCTCTACAACTCTGGCATTGACCTTTCAAGCTCCACCAACAACCCTCAAAAATATAGCCACTTCCCTACTCGCTACTGCTACTTTAGAGATGGAGACCTCTACACGCTGGGCAAACCACTTTTCCAAAAAGAGGACCCAACGCTCATACAGTTTGTAGAAAAAGAAGCTGCAAGACAAAAGCAGCAAAAGGGCTATCTTCCTTTTGCCGACATGGGACCACCTCTAAAAAATGGCACACTTGACGTTGAGTTTATCAAAACCTACGGCCTGCCAATACAAGAGGGGCACTACCTACTTCTTGGCGACAACCATGCTATGAGTAACGACAGCCGCTTTTTTGGCGCCGTGCCACAAAAGAACCTGCAAGGATCACCCGCTCTTATCTTCTGGCCACCGGGCGAGCGCTGGGGCAGCCCTCCGCAGCCTGATATCCCCATGTTCCGCACAACAAACGTTGTTGTAGTAACAAGCGCTATCCTTCTTATTTGGATTTCGATTGCCCTCTACAACCGCAGAACAAGCCACAAAACCTTCTGCCGAACCAGAAGTAAAAGGCTAAAAAAGCAGTAGAGCTGATTTTATCAACTCTACAAATCAACTAGCCCGTTCTAATCGGACGCACCGCAAAGAAACGGGTTTACTAGCTGCCATGCAAGGAGTATTTCCTACTACCTCTGAGGTTAAACACGCTTTACTACCTGAGTTCCCGAGAAAATCGTAACTAGGTGTATCGCAACTCGCTAAATATAAATGTATTGCGCTAGTTTTGCAGCTAACTTTTGTAATTTTCATAGTTATAATTGTAGCTATGATGGAGGCTCAAATTTGCAAGTTTCGACCTTCCTTCTACTTCTCAGTTTTTCCCAGAACCTTGAAATTTAGTAAACTTTTAGATATCTTTTTAGGCTGCTTGAAGGGTCGCGCTGCAAAGCATGATTCAACGCAAAAGCGCAAAAACCCAAAAGCGCAAAAGTGGGGGAAAAACTTTATAGGCTACTATATCTTTCAGTAAGCTTTATTGAAATAAAATGGGACCAATTTATTCTGGAATTTCAGAGAGCAAAACCATGCAATTTTAGCGACTTTGTTACACCCCACCCCAGACCTGGCCCTTTTTAATAATACCTTGTGTAGTGGTGGAAATTTATTTTAAGCTGCCGGCTGGACGCCCCCGATCCGGCTCGAATAGCAAAAAAACCCAGCCCCACCCGATTGCCAATAATTAACAAATCTGTTACAAATTGGGATATGAGCAAATTACCTATAAATCCATTCAAGTTTGGGGATCCTGTCGAGGGGGATTACTACCTTCACCGTCCAGACCTTGAACGTTTTGTTTCGCAGTTTTTAACAAACCGTATCCACGTTGTGTTAATAGGCCCTCGTCGCTTTGGAAAAACTTCTTTTTTGCTCAATTTACTTAAAACGCTAAGCCTCGAATCTCATTCGTATATCTTTGTAGATATATTTAATATTACATCACACAAAGATTTCTTGCATCAAATGCTCAGGGCTTTAAAAAAGAGGAGAAGCTGGGCAGAATCAATTAAAGAAATTTTAAAATCAGTACCCAAGCTGCGCCCTAAACTATCCTCACACCTTGATCCTCAAACAGGCCTGCCTTCAGTTGACTTTGGCTTGGATATGTCAACATCGTCAGAAAGTGACGTTAAAGAAATAATCCAGGATGTCTTGTCAGGACTTAGTAAATTGGGAAATGGGTTAATTTTGGCTATAGATGAATTTCAGAAAATCACTGAGATAGATGATGGCGGCTGGCTCGAAGCTACCTTAAGAACCCACATGCAGCAACTTCGCAACACTTCGTTTATATTCACAGGCTCAAGAAGAAGTGTTATCTATGACATGCTCAATAATCCCTCACGTCCTTTATACAAATTCTGTCAATCCATTGAATTCCCTGCATTTGGGGACGAATTTACTGACTGGATCTTAAAGAGATTTGCCAAGGTCGGAATCACATGCAGGCCAGAGGCAATAAAGCACCTCAGAGAACTTGTGCAAGAGACGCCAAACTACGTGCAAATGGTCTGTTTTCATCTTGTAGCATTAGGCAAGAGTGCTATTACTATAGATGAAGTCAATCAAGCATTGAAAATTGTTGTGCAACAAAATGCCTATGCCTATCAAACGCTCCTTAGCACATTAACTCCTACACAGCAAAGAACTCTAAGACTTGCGGCAAAGGAAGGCAGACAGATTTTTGCCAAAGAATTCTTAGCAAAGTACGAAATCGCAAGTGGTGCGGCTTTATCCTCTGCTATTAAGTCCTTGAAAGACAAGGAAATACTTGACGAGGAAGGTGCTGGAAGAGGCACCGTTATTTTCGACGATCCCCTTTTTGCTATCTGGCTAAAAACGTCATTCGATGATTAATAAAAAGGGCCGGACTCAATGGTGTCAACTTAAGGAAATTTGCCCTAACAAACGATATAATAACCAATGTTTGAGAGCTGTCAGAGCGACTTATTAAAGCCCAGAGCGACCTTTAGGGAGCTTTGGGAAAAGAGAAAATTTATAAGAGTCCGACTGAGGACGATTCAATCACGCGCTATGGCCAAATTGAAATAAATATATACGAGCTGAATCGTCCTCAGCCGGACTCCAAAGTCTATTTTCCAACCACGCCGAGTAGGAGGGGCCAGAGGCCCCGACCTCTCACAGAACCGTGCGTACGGTTCTCGTACACGGCTCTTCATGCTAACTTCACCCATTTCTTAGTTTCGAACCAGTGATCTAGGCATTTGTTTGAGACGATTTTCACC
>JBGSSB010000141.1:0-2753 GCA_041737255.1 Chlamydiales bacterium
TTCGAAAGTTTGTACATGATCTTTATCTGTGAAATTGACATACTCTTTCATGAGTTACCCTCTGTTATTTGTTTTTTGACGAAAACCTTACTGAGGGTACACTCTTTTTATTTCAAACACAACTTCTGATCATATCTCAAATATTTTATTATGCTTTAGCGGGGGAAACAAATATCGCCGAGAATTACACATCATCGGCGCAAGCTTTGCCTTTCCAGGATCAAGAACACATATTTCACCATTAGGATGGTTTATGAGTACAGTAACATTAGCGGCTAGACAACACAGTGATTCTCTTACACAGCAATCCTGGTTATTACGAAAAGAAATTGTGGCTACTCTTCATGCAACAGGCGGCGGCCACTATGGTGGGGCTTTGAGTGTTCTAGACATTTTGCTTGTGCTCTACAAAAAAGTTGCCCAGGTGCATCCTGGAAATGATAGGATACTTTTATCTAAAGGACATGCAGCAGTTGCGCTTTACTGCATGCTGGCACATATCGGAGTTGTAGATGGTGAAACTTTGAAAAAGTATGGAAAATTTCAAAGTGGTCTTGAGGGGCATCCTGATATGAAGGAAACTGCTGGTGTAGATTTTTCATCAGGTTCGCTCGGTCAGGGGCTTTCTGTAGGGTTAGGTATGGCATTAGGTCTTAAAAATAAAGCGCATATATGGGTTGTTCTTGGCGATGGAGAGTGCCAAGAAGGGCAAATTTGGGAAGCGGCACTACTTGCGGCTCGGTATCAAATTGATAACCTTCATGTTATTGTGGATGCAAATGGCGCGCAGGAATTTGGCTATAAGCATCGCCCCGAACTTGTTCAAGAGCCGATACCTCAGCTACAGCAAAAATGGGATGCATTTGGATGGAAATCTTTTGTTTGTAATGGTCATGATTTAGATGCTTTAGAGTCGTCCCTGCAATCACTTAAAAATGTTAAAGGTCAGCCATCGGTCTTACTTGCAAATACCAAAAAGGGATTTGGAATTCCACTTTTTGAAAATGACCCTGAAAAATTTCATTGCATAGACTTAACATGTCAGCAGTATGAATCTGTTATGCAAAGATTGGAGGCAATATGCAGCAACTAGCAAGAGTTTGTGGAAATTATCTTATAGAAAAAGCAAAGAATGACCCCTCTATTTGGGTGTTTGACGGCGACCTTGCCGATTCGGACGGTGCTGATACATTTTCTGAGCACAATGATAATTTTATCCAGGCGGGTATCGCAGAGCAGAATATGATTTCGATGGCTGCAGGGCTTGCGACCACATCATGTAGGCCGTGGGTTTTTTCCTTTGCATCATTTTTGTGCTACAGGGGCTACGATCAGATTAGGGCATCTATTTCGCATACTAATGTGCCAGTGGTGTTAGTGGGATCGCATGCAGGTGCTTGCACTGGGCGTAACGGAAAATCCCATGCTAGTTTGAATGATATTGCCTTAATGAGCTCACTTCCAAATATGCAGGTGTGGACACCGGCCGATGCCAACGATGTTCACTATGCAGTAGATGTAATTTCTCGTGAAGCTAAGCCGGCCTACCTTCGTTGCCCGCGAGATGCTGTACCCCTTTTACCTGGGCAAAGTAGCTCTTTGCGTTGGATAGGTGCTGCATCTGAGGTGGCTATATTTAGTCATGGGTATAGTACACAGTGGGCGATAACCATTCAGGAGGAACTTAAAAAACGAGGTGTTGAGATTGGGATACTACATTTTTGTAAGATATGGCCTTTAGACGAATTGGAGCTGAATGCACTTGCTGCAGGTGTGCAAATGGCCTATGTTTTGGAGGACCATTATCCAATTGGTGCCCTTGCCTCATACCTGTATCATAGTAAATTTAAAGCTGAGATTGTTCCTTTGGGGTGGCCTTTAGACTGGCATAGCCAGTCAGGTTCTGCAGCAGAATTGCTGGAGTTTCATAAGCTCGATCCTGTGAGTGTCGCCGAGATGATTTTGCCATCAGTTATGGCCAATTGCAGATCGTAGATTAGTTCGAAATATATAAATAACTGGAGATGCAAATGCAAACGACTATAGAAAAGCCAGCGATGCTTATTGCTGGGATTGCGTGCCGAACATCAAACGCCCCAGACGCGGCCCCTCAAGATATTCCGCAATTATGGGGACGATTTTTTTCTGAAAACATTGCTAATAAAATTGTAAATAAAAGCTCGGATGAAATCATCGCTTTATATTGCGATTACGAAGGCGACCATACAAAACCCTACACACTACTTATTGGCTATCCTGTAAGTGGGCAAGAAGCTCAAGCCGAAGGGATTGTAACTAAAACCATTCCGGCTAGTACCTTTGTTCGTTATGTTGCTAAAGGTGAGCATCCTCAAACACTCATTGAAACATGGGGCCAAATATGGCAAACAAAACTGAATCGCACCTTTACGGGTGATTATGAACTCTATGGTCCATCCTTTACATCGAAAAATCCCCAAGAGGTAGAGGTGTATATCGCTGTTCAAAGCTAACGATATATTAGGTGTCTAAGAAATGGAGTCTAAATAGCCAGTTTCATTGTATTTTTCTTTTACATCTTTAGTTACCTGTGGGTCAACGGGCAGAAAAAAGGGTCCGAAAAAGGGGCCCGGCTCAATGGTGTCAACTTAAGGAAAATTGCATTAAGTTTGAATGCTTTGTCCTCAGCCTCATCACGCTGAAAATGCTGTTAAATTCTCTTAAGTTGGCACCATATTGACTGCTGCCTCTTTAACTGCGGTAGCAGTGTTTAG
>JBGSSB010000031.1:0-3068 GCA_041737255.1 Chlamydiales bacterium
GAATGCATAACTCACTAATGAAAAGGGCCGGGCCCAATGGCGTCAACTTAAGCGCATGATGTTGAAAACGAATGTCTTGCATCAGCACACCCTCCTGTATACATGCTTTTCTTTCTTTAAACCGATTCGCATGTATTGTCGTCCCGGGCGTACCTTTACTTTGGATCTTTTGGCGACACTTTCAAATCTGTCCCAAAATTCAGAAGCGGATATCTCACCCATAACCATTTCAAAAACCGTCTTTCTTAACGACCCAAAAACGACACTGCGATTTATTCTTGTACTCGGAGGCTTATCAATATCCCATGCACCTTCTTCTTCTAAACAATGCAGTTGGAGAAGGTTGATAACTAACAATGTTGCGAATGTGAAAGGGGCCGGGCTTTGCGATTGTGCGATTTTTAAAATTAATATCATTTAATACTGACCCCTTACGTAGCGCATGTAGACAAGAAGCCTTAGTTACGTCCAATTACTGATAAAATAGTATGTTATTTTTCGAAAATCGCATAATCGCAAAGTCCGGCCCCTTTTAGCCCCTTTTACTTAACAAGAGCACTCATACTTAGAAAAGGCAAAATTTCTAAATCGAGTGAATCGCATACCTCGGCTCATCATACAAAATGAAAGGGGCCGGATACTGGTGCGAAACGAACTTCACTAGCGAACAACTAGCTGAAAGGGGCTGAAAGGGGCCGGATACTGCGATTCGTGTGAAAGGGGCTGTGAAAGGGGCCGGATACTGCGATTCGTGAAAGGGGCCGGATACTGTGAAAGGGGCCGGATACTGCGATTCGTGCGATTTGTACTTGCTTTATACAACTCCAACTAGCAAATTGATAAGCAGACATTTTGACATTTGAGGTCTTATGCCGAGAAAAAAGCGTTTTTGGAGATCGGGTAGATGCTACCACGTGATGTTGCGTGGAATTGATGGGCGCGTGATTTTTGTAGACGACAAAGATCGGTACAGATTTTTTCTGTTATTACAAGAAGCAAGTGAGTTGCACAACTTTAGAGTGCATGCTTTTTGCCTTATGTCTAATCACATTCATTTGTTACTTGAGCCACTTAATGATGCGTTAGCTTCAGGAGTACATCGTTTTACAATGCGTTACGCACAGCATTTTAACCGACGACATAAAAAGCGCGGGTATGTCTTTCAAGATCGGTTTAAATCTATATTAGTAGAAGATGGCTCTTATATGCGGCGGCTTGCTCGTTATATTCATTTGAATCCATTAGAGGCTGGTTTGGCAACTCAACCAGGGGATTACCCATGGTCTAGTTATAATGCCTATTTCGGTCGAGCTGAGTATGTATGGCTTGAGACTGAGAGAATTTTGTCCTATTTCGGTATGAGTCGAACAACTTCAGTAACAAAATTCGCAGAATTTATGTCAGCTAATGCAGATTTTATAGAAGACATCGATGATATTAAACGTGCTTTTCGGTCAGGAGTCTTTGGTAGTGAAGAATTTACAAGAGCTTTTGTAGCAACACGGATGTCTTCTGAAAAAGACCAGGGTGATGAAATGTGTTCAATAGAGACCTTAATGACTGCTCTCTCGGAGCGTTTTAATATAACTACTAAACAATTGCTTAGTAGCGAAAAAACTCGTCATGTCGTTGATGCACGTGCGACACTTGCTAGGGCTGCTCAACTTTTAGAAGGTCTTAGTCTTGGTGATGTCTGCCGTATCCTTGGTAAACATAATGGAACCATTTCTCGATTAGCTTCAAAGTGTATGAAATGTCCGAAATTGCAAGCAATCGCAGATGAAATAGTTCTTTCCTTTTCATAAATCACAAATCGCACGAATCGCAGTATCCGGCCCCTTTCAGCCCCTTTCACAGTATCCGGCCCCTTTCATCCGGCCCCTTTCAGTTAGAAAGTGGAAGGAGGGCTTTTACGTTCCCATACCCTTTACTAAATTTCGCTAAAACGTTTCGTTTGACTGCCTGAGCTTCAAATGCATTTCTTTGTTCCTTAATGAGTTTTTCATCAGTGGAATCGTTAGATAAATTTGAATCGTCTACAGCTTCGTCGCTATCATTGTTTCCGATGTGTTGGAGTTTTTCCTCTGAATCCAGGTGAGGTAATCCAGGCGAAGATATTGGAGAATTACTTAAGCTTTCCATTTTGTATTTTCCTCGCCAAAAATCTGCTCTTTGCGGTTACAGTGGTATTCGGGGCAGAGAAGTATTGCCACTCGGTCATATACTTATAATATAAAAATAAAAGAATAATTACAATAAATGATAGAAAAGACCAAGCGCGTGTCTATGGTTTCTCTCTCAAGGGGGGCACCTGCTAGGCCTCTTCTTACTTTGGGCTTGTTCCGAGCTCATCTGCAAGCTGCTTGGCCATCCAGGCGTGGTAGGGAAAGGGGCCGGGGTCAATGGTGTCAACTTAAGAAAATCCAGTATTATTTTTTTAAAATCTGAAGAGCTGAGTACAACAGTCCTAAGTATCAATTAGAGGAGATTTTGCAGCAGAGCTTCACACCATAAGCGCTAACTTAAGCAGGCTGTTATTATGTATGTTTTCACTGCGGAAGCAGTGTTTAGTGGGTAGCCCCGCGTGTAATGTCAGGCCGGCAGGCCTAAAATGGAACGTGGGGTGTTATGCGGTAGAAAAATCTAACTGCGGTAGCAGTGTAAGGGCTCAGAATTTTACGAAAAAATTATTCCAAGTGATTCTTAATAATAGCACCCATGTAAGAATAAAGGTATAATTGGACATCGGGTAAAATCAAAAAGCATCTCTGTTTCGTGGATCAGATTGAATAAAAACAATGCACTCTGTGCGAATAGGGCATAAAATTATTGTTCTACACAGTGAAAAGGTAAATACAATGAAAAGATTTTTACGAGATTTATTATTTACCAGGAAATATTTTCTGTATTGAAAGGTCTTTATATTCACGGCAACTTACACTGCTACCGCAGTTAGGGTGTTTTTTTGCATGATACCGCCGAGTAGGAGGGGCCAGAGGCCCCGACCTCTCACAGAACCGTGCGTACGGTTCTCGTACACGGCTCTTCATGCTAACTTCACCCATTTC
>JBGSSB010000090.1:0-16074 GCA_041737255.1 Chlamydiales bacterium
TTCTAACTCATCTTTAACCCATTTACTAACCATAGTCCAGCCTCGAATTGATATTTTTCAAGACAGAGTACATGGTTTGGATTTTTGTCAAAAAAACTTATGCGTAAAAGTATGTTTGTGCCTTTGTGTTTAATTTTTTTCCGACGGGAAATTTTAGCGACAAGAATAAGGGTCAATGTCAAAATTAGGGGGGAAGAGCTTAAGTTGACACCATTGGGGCCGCCATTGGGGCCGGACTCTGCGATTATGCGATTTTTATTTGTATCTTATCCAATAGCAAACAATAAAAAATATAAGTCAGGAAATAGCCGATCATGCGTATCTTGTTATTTTCTTCTCTTGTAAAGACGCTTGAATAAATGAGACACTTCGGAAGTGGCAGATAGCAAGATGGTGGAAGAGTAGTGAAATGACCGTAGATAAAAAAAGCCCTGTAACTCTAGATAAAGAGTGACAGGGCTTTTAGTATTTACTCTACGCTAACTTAAGCGGCAGAAACTGGAACAGGAATTGATTCGAAATCAAAAACTAGTTCCTCTTCGTGCTCAGTGTCGATGAATTTCTTCACGCGACGGTGACGCTCGAAACCAGTTCCACTTGGAATGATGTGACCCATGATCACGTTTTCCTTAAAGCCGCGCAAGAAGTCGGTCTTGCCGCTGCATGCTGCATCGGTAAGAACACGTGTTGTGTCCTGGAACGATGCGGCTGATATAAACGAATCGGTGCTAAGCGACGCCTTCGTAATACCAAGCATAAGCGGTGAGCCTTGAGCCGGCTTTCCGCCTTCTCGTGCCACTTTGCCATTTTCGCGCTCGAACTCTTTGCGGTCCACTTCTTCCCCATAGAGGAAGCTTGTGTCACCAGCATCGATGATTCGAATTTTCTTAAGCATCTGCCGTACGATAATTTCAACGTGCTTGTCGTTAATATCAACGCCCTGAAGACGGTATACTTCTTGCACCTGATTTACCATGTACTTCTGCAATTCGCGCACACCGCAAATCTCTAGGATTTCATGCGGGATGACAAGTCCGTCTGTTAACTGCTGACCTTTTACAACACGATCGCCACGCTGGACGATTAAGTGTTTAGTATGCGGGATGAGGTGTTCCTCTTCCATGCCAGTGTCTTCATCACGAACAACAACGACTCGCTTGTTTTTCTGTACACCACGGAAGTCGACAACGCCGTCAATCTTCGCAATTTCAGCAGAATCCTTCGGACGACGAGCTTCAAACAGCTCGGCAACACGAGGAAGACCACCCGTAATATCTTTTGTCTTGATAGCGCCGCGAGGAATACGAGCAAGTAATTTACCCGCAATAACCTTTTCGCCTTCAGCAACAGAGATAATAGCGCCTGGTGGCAGAGCGTACGTTCCTACGAGATCTTGGAAATCCTTATCAGCGTAAATAGCAATCTGTGGATGAAGTTCCCCTCTATGCTGCTTTACAACAAGCTCAGTTTGACCTGTTTGTCTGTTTGTATCGCGCTGAGTTGAAATACCCTCAACCAAGTCTTCATACTTAACATAACCTGGACGGTCGCAAATAATAGGTACGTTGTGCGGTTCCCACTCGGCGATCTTCGTGCCAACTTTTACTTTAGCTCCATCAGCAAAGAAGATTCGAGTACCAAGTTCTACAGTAAAGGTCTGTAGAGGCTCGATGGTTTTATGAGCAAGAAGTCTCTTAGATTCTTCAATAGTTCTACCTTCATCTTTAATGATGTTAAGTGAACCATTTTTGTTTAAGCAAATCCAGACTCCATCTTCGGTCTTAACAGTACGCAAATCGTTGTGTAACAAGATACCGCTTTCTGTTGTCAGAAGCTCAGGTGTCGCTGCGGTTGAGGCAATACCACCTAAGTGGAACGTTCTCATCGTTAACTGTGTACCTGGTTCACCAATCGACTGTGCAGCAATCGTTCCGACAGCTTCACCCTGGCCTACGCATCTTCCGTTTGCAAGGTTTAAGCCGTAGCACTTAGAGCAGACACCACGACGTGTTTCGCATGTAAGCACCGAACGAATACGTACACTTTCAATACCAGCATTGTCAACAGCTTCAGCTTGTGGCGTAGTAAGGATATCACCAGACTTAGCCAAGACAGCAGTCTTATCACCAGGAAGGCAGATATCATCACAAACGGTACGACCAAAGATACGGTCTTTAAGAGGCAGAAGTTCTTCTTGACCCTGCTTAATAGCCGATACTTCAATTCCGTTAAGTGTGCCGCAATCATCTTCTGTGATGATAACATCTTGCGCAACGTCAACAAGACGTCTTGTAAGATAGCCTGAGTCAGCAGTCTTCAAGGCGGTATCGGCAAGACCCTTACGGGCACCGTGAGCAGACGTAAAGTACTGCAACGGCCCTAAACCTTCTCGGAAGTTCGCTGTAATAGGAGATTCAATAATCTCGCCAGATGGCTTAGCCATAAGACCGCGAAGCGCACCAAGCTGTTTTACCTGAGTTTTGTTACCACGAGCACCTGAGTCCATCATCATAAACAACGGATTCAAGCGGGAGTCTTTTACTTCGTTAAGAAGTGAAAAGAGCTCTTCTGAAAGCAAGTCTGATGCTTCAGTCCAGATAGTAATAATCTTAGAGCGACGCTCACCTTCTGTGATAATACCATCTTCATACTGTTTACGAACGATAGTAACTTTGTCTTGAGCCTCTTGGAGAATTCTCTCCTTGCTCGGTGGCACAGTAACGTCACAGATACCCATGGAAACAGCTGCTTTCGTAGCTTCTAAGAAGCCAATATTCTTGAGGTTATCAAGAAACTTAACAGTCCCCTCAAGTCCTACTTTTTTGTAGCACTCAAGAACAAGTTCTGAAAGACGTTTTTTAGGCAGACTATAGTTTTGGAAACCAAGCTCTTTAGGAACAATAGTATTAAAGAGTACGCGACCTGGGGTCGTTTCGATGATACCATTTTCTGTTCTAAGCTTAATTCGTTCATGTGTGTGTACGCCGCGACCTGTAAAGTCAAAACGCTTTTGATTCTTAGCTGTTAGACCTTCCCAGTTATGGCTACCACCAGCATAGAGTGCAAGTAACACTTCTTCAGCATCTCTGAAATAGCGAGTTTTTTTGCCATGCTCTTGCGGGTTGTAAATAGGGTCGCACATCAAATAGTAAAGACCAAGCGTCATATCTTGCGACGGAACCGCAACAGGCTTACCAGATGATGGTAAGAAAATGTTGTCAGGAGCCATCATTAGAACTTTAGCTTCAAGCTGAGCTTCAATGGAAAGAGGTACGTGAACAGCCATCTGGTCACCATCAAAGTCCGCGTTAAACGCTGTGCAGACAAGAGGGTGGACGCGAATCGCTTTACCTTCTATAAGTACAGGCTGGAAGGCCTGGATACCAAGTCGGTGAAGTGTAGGCGCACGGTTCAGTAGTACTGGGTGTCCCTTAATTACCTCTTCAAGAACATCCCATACTTCTGGGTCTTGTCTTTGAATTTTTTTCTTAGCAGAACGGATCGTGTAAACATGACCGAGTTCTTTAAGACGCTTAATGATAAACGGCTCAAACAACTCAAGTGCCATAATTTTTGGAAGACCGCACTGATTAAACTTCAAGTCAGGTCCAACAACAATTACAGAACGTCCTGAATAGTCAACTCGCTTACCAAGTAGGTTTTGACGGAAACGACCTTGCTTACCTTTAAGCATTTCTGCCAAAGATTTAAGCGGTCTGTTACCCGCACCCATAACTGGGTGGCCATGGCGGCCGTTATCGAAGAGTGCATCTACCGCTTCTTGCAGCATGCGCTTTTCGTTACGGACGATAACTTCAGGAGTTTTAAGCTTAAGAATAGCTTTAAGACGGTTGTTACGGTTAATCACACGACGATAAAGGTCGTTTAGATCAGACGTTGCAAAACGTCCGCCATCTAACGGTACTAATGGTCGAAGATCAGGTGGAATCACAGGAACTGCGGATAATACCATCCAGTCTGGTCTGTTACCTGATGTGATAAACCCTTCAACAATTTTCAATCTCTTCGCAAGTTTCATTCGAGCTTGCATAGATTTTGTCTTACGCAGCTTATCTTTGAGCTCAACTAAAAGAGCATGCAAATCTTCAATTGCTAAGAGCTCACGGATAGCATCGCCACCCATGCGAGCAATAAAGGCATCTTTGCCCCAACGCTCTTGAGCTTCGCGTAGCTCGACATCTGTAAGTAGCTGCTTCTTCTGTAGTTCGGTTTGGCCCTGATCAATAACAACATATTCTTCGTAGTATATGATGCGCTCAAGATCAGACGTTGACAAACCTAAAATGCTGCCAATACGCGATGGTGTAGTCTTAAAAAACCAAATATGTACAACAGGAACTGCAAGGTCGATATGCGCCATACGCTCACGTCTAACCTTAGCAAGTGTCACTTCGACGCCACAGCGATCGCAGACAATGCCTTTGTGCTTGATTTTCTTATACTTACCACATGCGCATTCCCAGTCTTTAGTTGGACCAAAAATCTTTTCGCAAAAAAGGCCACCCTTTTCAGGCTTGAAGGTACGATAGTTAATCGTTTCCGGCTTTTTTACCTCTCCGCGCGACCAGTTATTACGGATGACATCGTCAGCTGCAATGCGGATGTTTAGCTTATCAAACTGCATACTGTGGAATTCTTCCTCAGGTACACCTTTTGGCCTATGGCGTTCGAATTCTTCTTCAAAATTAGAATTCGACTTAAAAGGAATATCATCATCGTCATCAAGAGAGTCGAAAGCCACCTCTTCAAAAGGCTCGTTTTCAATATCTTGCTCGAGATTGTCTACGCTATCTAGATCATCTTCAGACATCTACCTTCTCCTCATCCTACATTGGGCATATTTTGCTGATCTTCAACTGTTTCTGCACGAACGTCAAGGCATAGGCCTTGCATTTCTTTTATCAAAACGTTGAAGGACTCTGGCGTACCAGACTGTAATAGGTTTTCACCTTTGACGATCGACTCGTAAATTCTTGTACGGCCGGCAACATCATCCGATTTTACCGTCAAGATTTCTTGTAAGAGGTGGGCTGCTCCATAAGCTTCAAGTGCCCAAACTTCCATCTCACCAAAGCGCTGGCCACCCATCTGCGCCTTACCACCCAGCGGCTGCTGAGTAACAAGCGAGTATGGACCAACAGCACGAGCGTGGATCTTATCGATAACCAAGTGGCTCAACTTAAGCATGTAGATATATCCTACTACGACAGCGGCATCAAATAACTCGCCGTTACATCCATCGTACAGGAACATCTTACCATCTTCAGGCAAGCCTTGCTCTTTCATCATCTCCCAGATTTGCCATTCAGGGAAGCCTTCAAAAACTGGGCTCTTTACGTAGATACCCTTTTTCCTAGCAGCAAAGCCAAGGTGTGTTTCGAGAAGCTGTCCCATGTTCATACTAGAAGGCACACCAAGTGGGTTTAAGATCATCTCAACAGGCTGACCTGTTACGAGATATGGCATATCTGCCTCTGGAACAACCTGGGATACAACACCCTTGTTTCCGTGGCGACCTGCCATCTTATCACCAACTTGTAGTTTACGCTTGGAAGCTACATAAACTTTAACCTGACGAATGACGCCTGGATCAAGTTCGGAGTCGCCTTTTTTCGTAAACTCAATCTCGGTTTTATATTCGTTATCGAGCTTTGCAAGATCATGTTCTGCCGCACGCAAAGTTTTGCGAAGTTCACGGTAGACATCATTTTCTGGCATCAAAAGATTTTCAAGAAGTTCAAGTTCTATTGACTCGATAATGTCTTGAGTAACCACAGTATCTTCTTCTACGATAACCTCAGCTGTCTTACGGTGTACGATTGTACCCGGAGCTGGTTCATTGAGTAAAAGTGCACCTAGTCTATCATGCTTTTCAACTTTTATATTAGCTAATTTAGCTTTGTACTCTTTTTGGATATCTTTAAGACGTGATGCTTCTTCTACAAGTTCATCATCAGTCTTAGACAGTCTATCGCGACGTGTAAATACTTTTACATCCATCACAACACCCTCAGTTCCTGGAGGCGCATGAAGGGATGCATCTTTAACGTCGGCAGCTTTTTCACCAAAAATCGCACGAAGCAGGCGCTCTTCTGGAGCAAGTTCTGTTTCAGATTTAGGAGTGATCTTACCGCAAAGAATATCACCTGGTTTAACTTCAGCACCTATACGGATGATACCATCTTCACCAAGGTTGCGTAGCGCTTCCTCAGATACGTTTGGTATATCACAAGTGATTTCTTCTTTACCAAGCTTCGTCTCACGTGCTGTAACTTCAAACTCTTCGATATGAATCGAGGTGTAGTAGTCATGGCGCAATAGCTTTTCAGACACTAAGATAGCATCCTCAAAGTTATAGCCTCTCCACGGCATAAACGCCACAAGGACGTTACGGCCAAGTGAAAGTTCGCCATTCTCTGTTGCAGGACCGTCAGCAATGACATCACCTGCTTTTATTTTCTCACCTACGCTACAAATCGGTGTTTGGTTAATGCAGGTACCTGAGTTCGACCGCAAAAACTTCTTCATTTGGTAGACACGTTTCTTTAAGCGGTTGCCCTTGCTTGAAATAACAATCTGGAAACCATCAACGTATTCAACTTCACCATCTTCTTCTGCGATAACTACAGCACCTGAGTCGCGAGCTGCGCGAGCTTCAAGGCCTGTACCTACAATCGGTGCTTCAGGAACTAAAAGTGGAACGCCTTGGCGTTGCATGTTTGATCCCATCAACGCACGGTTAGCATCATCGTGCTCTAAGAACGGAATAAGACCAGTAACAATAGACACTAGCTGTTTAGGCGAGATATCTAAGTGGGTAACTTTTTCAGTTTCTAGTTCAGAAATTTCACCTTTAGTACGTCCCCAGCACATTGCTTCGGTAAACATTTTATGCTTATCAAGAGGTGTTGTTGCCTGAGCAATAACACAGTGTTCTTCTTGGTCGGCCGTCATATACTCGATTTCATCAGTCACAACACCATCGCGAACAACTCTATATGGCGTTTCGATAAAGCCAAATTCGTTAATCTTTGCAAAGGCAGAAAGTGATGTAATAAGACCGATGTTCGGACCTTCAGGTGTTTCAATCGGACAGATTCTTCCATAGTGGCTGGTATGAACGTCACGAACTTCAAAGCCTGCACGGTCACGGTTTAAACCACCAGGTCCAAGAGCAGAAAGACGACGCTTATGCGTTAGCTCAGCTACAGGGTTTGCCTGATCCATAAACTGCGAAAGCTGTGATCTGCCGAAAAAGTCTTTCAGAACTGATGACAAGGCTTTTGCCGAAACAATTTTACCTGGTGTAAGAGTATCTGATGAAAAATCAAACAAGTTCATACGTTCGCGGATGATTTTTTCCATACGCGCAAGGCCGATGCGGCACTGGTTTTGAACAAGTTCACCAACAGAGCGTACACGACGGTTGCCAAGATGGTCAATATCGTCAACATTTACTGTATCGTCACCTGCTTTAAGACGTACTAAGTACTTCAACGCTGCAATAACATCTTCTTTACGAAGTGTAACATGCTGAAGTTCTTCATCGTTAATTTCAAAGCCAAGCTTCGAGTTCATTTTGTAGCGACCAACGCGACCCAAGTTATAACGCTTTGGATCAAAGAAAAGGCGCATCATTGCAGCTCGCGCATTAGACAGTGTCGCAGGCTCACCTGGACGAATCTTGCGGTAGAATTCCTTAAGAGCAGATTCATAGCTGTCTGTAGGATCTTTTGCGAGCATTTTAATGATTGGACTTGTCTCATCAGCATCTTCAGCAACACGGATTAAATCAATTCCAGCATCTACCATACGCTTTAACATAGCTGTAGTAAGCTTTTCGGATGCCTTACCAAAGACAAGACCGCTTTCTTCATCAACTACGTCTTGAGCTAAGATTTTACCAACAAGCTTACCGAAATCTTTTTCAGATTTGATCTTAATTTTGCGTGTCTCAAAAAACTCTTCGAGAATATCAGCGTTTGATGAGTAGCCTAAGCAACGGATAAAGGTTGTAGCCAAAATCTTACGCTTACGCTTTTTGCGGTCTATATAAACGTTTACGCAATCATTTGTATCAAATGATGCTTCAAGCCAGCTTCCGCGGTATGGGATAATACGTGTAGAATAGATAATCTGCCCACGCGGATGGCGATCTTGCTCAAAGCAGATGCCTGGAGAGCGGTGAAGCTGAGAAACGACAACGCGTTCTGCGCCATTTATGATAAATGTACCTTTGTCAGTCATGATGGGAATAGTACCCATGTAGACTTCTTCTTCTTTAATTCCTGTTTCGTCAGTAAGACGGAATTTAACCTTAAGCGTCACGTTGTACGATATGCCTCGTCGTATACACTCTTCAGGTGTATATTTAGGCACGCCTAAGCTATAAGAGATGTATTCTAAAACTGTTTTCTCATCAAATGATTTGATCGGAAAAATTTCAGCAAATACCTCTTGCAAGCCAAAGCAGTCTCGTTCTTCAGGCATATTTTCTGCCTGTAGAAACTGGTCGTACGACTTTATTTGGACTTCAATCAGGTTGGGAAGATCAAGAATATCTTCTTTTTCCGCGAAACTGATGCGACGCGGTGGTTGACGCAACATCCTTCACTCCTATTTTCACCCTACACAATTGGCAATCATCGAAGGAGAAGCTGGTGCCTCTAAACTATCCCTTAGATGGTTGTTAAATATGTGAGCCAGGTTTTTAGCAAAAATAATAAAAGACACACTAAGCTTCCTAAATTTCTTTAGGGAGCTTAGTGTGTTTTTTATAAAAACTGTACATCCAGGCAATTATTGCCTGGATGTACATAAGTAGTCTTATAGACCTTTAAGTGTAACTTTAGCACCCGCTGCTTCAAGTTTCTTCTTAATGTCTTCAGCTTCAGCCTTAGGAGCACTTGGTTTGATTTCCTTAGGAGCCGCTTCAACTAGTTCTTTCGCTTCTTTCAAGCCAAGGCCTGTTAGTTCACGTAGAACTTTAATTACAGCGATTTTCTTATCTGCTGGTGATTCAGTTAGTGTCACCTGATAGTCTGTAGCTTCAGCTGCAGCTGGTGCACCACCTGCTTGCGGTGCAGCCATCATAGCTACAGGCGCAGCAGCAGCGGCTTTAACGCCCCACTTATCTTCTAGCATTTCTTTTAGCTTTGACATATCAAGTACAGTCAAGCTGCTAAGTTCTTCTGCGAGTTGTTCAAGATTTTTGCTCACGGTATTTCCTCTTACAATTGATATTTTAAATTTAATGTTTTATTGATTTAGCTCAGAGTCTTTTGCTTTATTATCAAGGCAGTATACTACACTTGACAAAAGCGCGTCCATAACGGCCAACGTTTGTGCGAGCGGCGCTTCGAGAAGCCCCAAAAATTGTGCTCGCATTTCTGGTTTAGACGGTAGTAGTGATAGTCGCTTCATATCTTCAGCGCCAACTTCAAGCCCTTCGACTTTGCCTCCGAGTAGCTTGAGACAACCTTCGTTGCCGTCGCTATATTGAAGCACCGCTTTTGTTGCTTCTATAGGATCGTTCTTTGGCAATAATAAGCCAATATGTCCCGGCAAGAAGTCAACTGTAAGCGATATACCGGCTACTGCTGCCGCTTTTATAAGCACTCTCTTACGAACTACTTCAAAATCTACACCAATTTTAGCCATCTGTCTGCGAAAATCATTCGCTTTGTTGGCTGAAAGCTTAGCATATTGCGCAATAAGATAAGACGGAGCTCCCTGGATTTGATCTTTAATCTCATCAAGGAGTAACTGTTTTTCGTGTTTCATGCTGTTACCCTTTTTGAGCAGTTTCTATTTCGCGAGGATCAATTCTGAGACCAGGTCCCATCGTAGATGAGAGAAATAGGCCTTGAAAAAATTGTCCTTTAACGCTTGCTGGTCGAGATCTTTGAAGACTTGACGCAATAGCGCGAAAATTAGATACGAGATTTTCAGCGGAGAATGAAAGCTTACCAACAGCAGCATTTACAATGCCGTAGCGGTCAGTCTTAAACTCAATCTTACCACCTTTAATATCTTGTACAGCCTTAGCGATATCTGTTGTAACAGTTCCAGCTTTAGGCGTTGGCATTAATCCTCTAGGACCTAGTACTTTACCGAGTTTACCGACTTCCCGCATCATGTCAGGTGTCGCAACTACGGCATCAAAGTCTGTCCATCCAGAATTAATTTTCTCAATGAGATCGTCACTTCCCGCTAAATCCGCACCTGCAGCTAGAGCTTCTTTGAGCTTGTCGCCTTTTGCAAGTACTAAAACGACGCATTTCTTACCTGTACCACTCGGTAGTGAAACAGTTCCACGTACGTTCTGATCTGATTTACGGGAGTCGACCCCTAGTTTGAAAGCAACTTCAACCGACTGGTCAAATTTGACCGGCGGGCATGCTTTCAATAATTCGATAGCTTCTAAAAGACTGTACACTTTATTCTTGTCAGCCTTGGTCGCTATCTCCCGATTTCTTTTAGTTAATCGACTCATTTAGTTTAGTCCACTATATCTATGCCCATCGAACGGGCCGTTCCTGCTATGGTATTCATAGCAGCTTCTATACTTGCAGCATTCATATCCTGCACCTTGTCTTCAGCTATTTTGCGAAGATCAGATTTTTTCAGCTTTCCAACCTTTTCACGGTTTGGAACGCCAGAACCTTTTGCGACTCCACTTGCCTTTTTAACCATTTCAGCAGCAGGTGGCCTCTTTGTGATAAAAGTAAAGCTTTTGTCGTGGAACACAGTAATTTCTACTGGTAGGGTGTCACCGGCTTTATCTTGTGTTTTTGCATTAAATTCTTTACAAAACATCATGATGTTAACACCAGCTGCGCCAAGCGCTGGACCAATTGGAGGGGCAGGATTTGCCTTTCCAGCTGGGATTTGTAACTTAATTACTTTTACAACTTTCTTTGCCATTGTACTTGTTACCTAACTCTTGTTACATTAATTTTTACCCAACTTGGGTTGCTGCTAACTTGCAGCCGCATCTTCTTCTGTTGCTTGTTCAACTTGCCAAAACTCAAGATCATCTACACGTGTATCACGCCCAAAAATGGACACTAGTACACTTAAGCGACCTCTATCAGGGAATACTTCGACTACAACACCAACAAAGTTGACAAACACGCCGTCTGTAATCTTAACTTTGTCGCCAGCTTCAAATTTATGCTTCTGGCTTACTTTAGTTTTGCGATCTTCAATATCTTTCAGAAGTTCATCAATTTCTTCGTCTGTTAGCTCATTAGGCTTTGCGCCGCCCAAAAAGTCTACCACACCTGAGGTATTTTTAACATACATCCATGAATCTTCATTCAAGGTCATCTTAACCAAAAGGTATCCAGGCCAAAGTCTTTTTTCGACAATACGCTGCTGGCCGCGCTTTACTTCAGACACGTTTTCAGTAGGTAAAACTACACGGTCTACTAACTCGAGCATGCCATGCGCCTGACGATTCTCCTCAAGAGCTTTTCGAGCCTTTTTTTCTTGAGATGAGAGAACTTGAACTACGTACCACTTATGCATTGTTCTTACTCCACTACCCGACGATAAGCTTAAATAGGCCATCTAGGCCACCAAGCACGCGGTGAATCACAAGATCTGTTAAATATATCACCATTCCGAAAACAAACATGCTTCCTACAACCACTTTGGCGTAAGTTTTTACCTCACCACCTTCAGTCCAGGAAATCTTTCCAAACTCGGATTTGACTTCCTCGAAATACTCGTAGGTCTTTTTTATTGGCTGAGAAGGTGCACGCCCTGTACCTTCTTGCTTTTGACTTAAACTCATATGTCCGTTGCTTGTTGTCATGGGTTGTTTACTTCCTTTCAGCCTTTAAACAGGCTTTTTAAAACGAGTGCGGAGGGATTCGAACCCCCGACCGGCGACTTTGGAGATCGCTGCTCTAGCCAGCTGAGCTACACACCCAATTGGGCACACTTCTAAAAGTGTGCCCATATACTTAATTACTCGATAATAGCCGATACAGTACCAGCACCAATTGTGCGGCCACCTTCGCGGATAGCAAATCTCATTTGAGGTTCCATTGCAATTGGAGAAAGCAATGTGCAGACAACTTCAATGTTATCGCCAGGCATTACCATCTCTACGCCAGCTGGAAGCTCAACAGTTCCTGTAACGTCAGTTGTACGGAAGAAGAACTGTGGACGATAGCCCGTAAAGAACGGAGTATGGCGACCGCCTTCTTCTTTTGTCAAAACGTACACTGCAGCTTTGAACTTTGTATGAGGTTTTACTGTGCCTGGAGCACAAAGAACCATACCACGCTCAATAGCATCTTTACCAAGACCGCGTAGAAGCACACCAACGTTTTCACCGGCACGAGCTTCATCTAGAGTCTTGTTAAACATCTCAAGGCTAACTGCTGTAGTTTCAGTTGAATCTTTCTTCAAGCCAACAAGCTGAACTTTATCGTTCGGCTTAATTACGCCCTGCTCCACACGGCCAGTAGCTACTGTACCACGACCTGAAATGGAGAATACGTCTTCAATCGGCATCAAGAATGGCTTATCAACATCACGCTTTGGTGTTGGGATGTTGGCATCAACTGCTTCCATCAACTTGTCGATTGCTTCTTCCCACTTAGCATCTCCTTCTAGAGCCTTTAAAGCTGAACCGCGGATAATTGGGCAGTTATTGTAGCCTTTTGCTTCTAGAAGTTCTTGCATTTCCATTTCGACGAGATCAAGAAGTTCTTGGTCTGCTTCGCCAAGTGCATCGCACTTGTTTAGGAAAACAACTATAGCTGGAACACCAACTTGGTGAGCAATAAGAATGTGTTCTTTTGTTTGTGGCATCGCGCCGTCTGTTGCCGCAACAACGAGAATAGCTCCATCCATCTGTGCTGCACCAGTAACCATGTTTTTAACATAGTCAGCGTGACCAGGACAGTCAACGTGAGCATAGTGACGGTTTGCTGTTTCATATTCTACGTGTGACGCGTTGATCGTAATCCCACGAGCTTTTTCTTCTGGTGTGTTATCGATAGATGCGTAGTCACGAAACTTCGCTCCACCTTTTTTCGCTAAATAGTTTGTGATAGCGGCTGTCAATGTTGTCTTGCCATGGTCAACGTGACCAATGGTCCCGATATTGACGTGAGGCTTAGTTCTTTGGAATGCTTCTTTTGCCATACGTTTTTCCTTAATAATGCATCAATACAATTTAAAAAAACAGACTCTGCCCAGAATAGGAATCGAACCTACGACCTTTTGCTTACCATGCAAGTGCTCTACCACTGAGCTATCTGGGCTAATTTACCTTACAATCTTACAATGCCGGTTGAGTGTAGCGGACATGTCCAATAAAATCAATCGACAAATATAATCAATTGCAAATTCTCTACGCTCGCGATACATCGCTATTTTTGACGGTAAATGATACGTGCCTTCGTAAGGTCGTACGGTGACATTTCAACTGTCACTGTATCCCCTACAAGAACCCTAATATTTTTCATCCTCATCTTCCCGCACAGATATGCAGTAACGCGAATACCATTTTGTAAAAGCACTCGAAATGTCATGTTTGGTAGAAGCTCTTCTACGCTACCGTCAATGCGGACTGTATCTTCTTTACTCATTTATACTCATTTTTATTGCCGAAGATGTGAATAGAAAAAATTTACGTTAAAAAATTGTATTTATTACACAACACTCTGCAATAAAAGTCAAGAGGAATTTGCCCCATCAGAAATTAATTAAGTTCTCCCTCGGACTAACCCGGCTTGCAGGTTTAACCATGTACATGCTACCCTAGACAAATGACTTCGAAAAGCGGTGATACTCATACCCTTATTTGGGTCCAGGTAACAGCTTCGGCCCACACAAACGAAGTTACTGGCTGGAAAAATGACAAACTCTGTGTGCGGCTGCGTGCCGTACCCGAGAAAGGGCGAGCCAACAAATCGCTTATTGAGCTATTAGCTGCTCATTTTTCTGTTGCAAAATCACTCATAGAAATTGTATCAGGTACCAAGAGCCGAAATAAACGCATTAGAATCAATAAAGATATAGCTGCACATCAAAATCAGTGCTCATAAGAGGTGAAATATCCATGAATTTTTTAGCTTCTCGCTTGTGGCTTACACTGCTACTTTCATTTTCCACCCTATTTGCTGCTAGTGAACCAGTCACTACTACCAAAGAAGATAGTATAAGAGATGTTGTAGAGCTAGCCAGAACAGAGCATAAGCTTAAAGTTAATGGCAGCTCCATTGAGTACACTGCAGTATGCGGAACCTTACCGCTTAGAGACTCTGATGACAAAACAAAAGCAAGCATGTATTTCACCTCTTACTGCAAAAAAGCCCCCACAGAAACCCTCTCAAAGCGCCCCCTTATTTTTTGCTTCAACGGAGGCCCTGGATCATCCTCAGTGTGGCTACATATGGGACTTTTAGGACCCAAAAGAGTAGCTGTTAATGACGCAACATTTACAAAACCCCCTTTTTCTTATGCTGACAACCCTTATACCCTCCTCGATTCAGCCGACCTTGTTTTCATCGATCCAGTTTCAACAGGTTTTAGCAAATCAGTATCTGGCTCTGACTCTCACCAATTTCATAGCGTAGATGGCGATGCAGAAACCTTTGCAGAGTTTATCCGCCTCTATCTTACACATTTTCATAGATGGCAGTCCCCTAAATATCTTATGGGTGAAAGCTACGGAACAATACGCGCAATAAGCCTTGCAACCTACCTACATGATGTCTCCTTTATTGATATGAGCGGCATTATTCTCGTTTCAATGTGTCTTGATTTTCAGGCGTATGATTTTGGCAACGGCAATGACCTGCCTCACATTGTCAACCTTCCTACTTATGCTGCATGCGCTTGGTACCACAAAAAGCTTCCTCCAGAGCATCAAAAAAAGCCCCTCCCTCAACTTTTAAAAGAGGTCGAACAGTTTTCTCTTCATGAATATGGCCCAGCGCTATTACTGGGCGATGATATTGATGAAAACGACAATGATAGCTTAGTAAAACGCATAGCTAGCTACACAGGATTAAAGGAAAGATTCATCCGAGACTCACACCTTCGCGTACTCAACCAAAACTTTTATCACGAACTGCTCAAGAGTGACTCTAAAGTAATCGGACGCTTTGATGGACGCTATGTAGCCTTTGATTCAAACCACCTAGAAGAGCCCACGGTAGTACCCGACCCAAGCTTTGATGCCATTACAGGTCCATTTACCTCCGCCTTTCATCAGTATCTTTACGAGCAGCTAAAGCTCGAAAAAAACGATCCATATTACATCCTCAACGCAAATGCTGTTTTTCCGTGGAACTTTAGCACCGACAGACTCCCCGCTGGCTTAGGCTATCTATATATGTCGGGCAAATTACGTACACTTATAGAAAGAAGCCCAACTCTTAATGTGCTTGTTCTAAGTGGCATTTACGACCTGGCAACACCCTATTTTGCCGCTGATTACACACTTAAACACCTAAAGCTTGCACCATCGCTTCGAAAAAATATAGAGGTACAAACATACGAGGCGGGCCATATGATGTATCTTAATCAACAGGCGCACGCCAAAATCAAAACAGACCTTGTTAACTTTCTTAAAAAGTAACTAAAGTACGCTTCGCAAATTGACACGAACACCAGTACAAGAAACACCTGAGCAAACGTTCAGTTGTTATGGGCTAACAACCAATAGACATCTTGCATAGCCACAATCCCCTGCCCTTGCCCCTGCCCTTGCCCTTGCCCGATTAGTATTTTTTTTGAGCCATTTTCACTGGTCCGAATAAGTCACGTTGTTTACAGTAAACAAGTCACCTTGTTTACACTTTGGTAACTCACATGGTTTACACCATATGGTATAATCTTTCTTAAATCATTATATGTGAGAAAGATATGCCCTGGAGAGTAACTATTTGGCTGGTATACTATGGATCCGTTTTCTTAGGCACTATGGATCATTTAGGTCAATTCAGGGTTCCTCAGACAGTCGCTCGTTTAAATCGCAAATATAAAGAGCGATGCTATTAACGAGATCGGGAAAGAGGGTTTTAA
>JBGSSB010000095.1:0-3733 GCA_041737255.1 Chlamydiales bacterium
AAACACAATAAAGGTGGTTTTATGAGTAAAGAAGCAAAAAATCGTAAAGAAGACAAAAAAAAATCAACTATGACTCTTAAAGAGCGTAGAGCAAAAAAGCATGAGAAGAAGTCTCACAAGCAAGAACACCGCATTGACGAAACGCCAGTGCAATAAGTCCTTATGCAACTCAAGGGTAATCATCCCTTGAGTTGCATCCCTGTTTTCTCTATGATCTTTCCTTTGTTAAAGGGGATCCAATGGAAGAAAATGTCGTTTTAGTAGATGTTCAAGACAAAGAAATCGGTATTTGCGAAAAGCTAAAGGCCCATAAAGAGGGACTTTTGCATAGAGCTTTTTCAGTTTTTCTCTTTAATTCAAAAGGTGAAGTCCTTATTCATCAGCGTGCCCATGGAAAATACCATTGTGGAGGTCTTTGGACTAATGCCTGCTGCAGTCATCCTCGTCCCAATGAGTCTGTAGCCGCTGCGGCCTCTCGAAGGCTTCCTGAGGAGATGGGGTTTTCGTGCGATTTTAAAGAGGTCTTCTCCCTTATGTACCATGCTAAGGTAGGTGATCTTATTGAACATGAATTTGACCATGTTTTTGTTGGCACCTACGATGCCGATGCTATTAAGCCTAACCCGGATGAGGTAGCCGCCTACAGATGGGTAGCTGTTGCTGATTTGTTAGAAGAGATGAGCCATGCGCCAGATACCTTTACTCCTTGGTTTCATCTTGCTTTGCCTAAAGTGTTATCACACGGGGCTTAACCGTTTCGAAGGCCCGGGGTCAATGGTGTCAACTTAAGGAAATTTATAGTAACAAGAGCATGTAGCTAGCGAGGCAGCAACCATTATGTCTGAGAGCTCGTTTAGAGCGACTTATTATAGCCCACTAGCGACTTCAGGAAGCTGTGAGAATACCGTACATCATTCCTGGAGTCCGGCTGAGGACGATTCAATCACGAGCTATGGCCAAATTGAAATAAACATGTGTGAGTTGAATCGTCCTCAGCCGGACTCTCATCTATTTTTTCCATTTTCCCACAGTTCCCTTAACGGTCACAGTGGGCTATAATAAGTCGTCCTGCGGACTCTAAAACAAAAAAGAAAACTATCTAATAAAAATTATCATTGGCACTTATGAAAGTTTCTCTGATGGGCGCTAAAACAAACAGAAAAAGGTCGTGCGACAAAAATTATAATTGGCACTCCTGCAATTATCACTACCGGGTCTTTCAAACCGTCTTAAATGGTCAATAAAACGTATACTGTGTACTGGTATGTTTATAGCAATGTATTTTTTAATATGATCATGGCTATGCCGAAGTAGATGGTGATTCCTGTAACGTCGACGAGTGTTGCTACAAGTGGGGCCGACGATGTTGCGGGGTCAGCGCCAAGGCGTCTGAGTAGAAGCGGAAGCATAGAGCCAGAAAGTGAACCCCACAAGACAACGCCAATAAGTGAAAATAAAATGGTAAAGGCTATTAACAGCCAGTGTTCACCGTAGATATTTGATGCCATGCCCCAAAGGGCAACGCGGCAAAATCCGACAGTTCCAAGAACAACCCCCAAAAATAGGCCTGAATAAAGTTCCCGGTGCATTACACGCCACCAGTCGGCAAGTTTTACCTCACCCAGTGCCATCGCACGGATGATAAGTGTTGATGACTGAGAGCCCGCATTACCACCACTTGATATGATAAGAGGTAAAAAAAGTGCCAACACTACAGCCTTTGCAATCTCGGCCTCAAAAAAGCCCATGGCAGTAGCTGTAAAAAGTTCGCCTATAAATAAAATTACAAGCCATCTTGATCGCTTTTTCATAAGTTCAAAAAATGGCGTTTGCATGTAGGGCTCTTCTAGGGCTTCCATACCTCCCACCTTTTGCATGTCTTCGGTAGACTCTTCGGTTGCAAGTCGCAAAACGTCATCAATTGTTACAATGCCTAAAAGTTTTTGCTTTTCGTCGATTACAGGTAGTGCCACGCGGTCATATTCTTTAAATACGTTAATGGCATGTTCTGCTTTTTCGGTGGCTTGAAGAGCAATAAACCGCCCGTCAGTAACGTGTGAGACTTTGGCATTTTTTGAGACAAAAAGAAAATCTTTAATTTTTACATCATCAATAAGGTGTCCTGCGTCGTCGATAACAAAGATAATGTTTACAGTTTCACTATCATGGCCATATTTTCTGATGTGCTCAAGTACCTTTTCTATTGGCCAGTTCATCTTTACGGCGATGTAGTCGGTGGTCATATAGTGGCCCACGCTATCTTCTGGGTAGCCTAAAAGCTTTAAAGTGAGCTTGCGATCTTCGTGGGGGAGGAGTTTGATGTACTCATCGATTGTTTTTTGGGGAAGCGACTGAAGGAGCCTTGTGCGATCATCAGGAGGCATAGCTTCAAGTAGTATGGCGGTATATTTAACAGGCAGTGTATCTAGTAGATGTATTTTAGTTTTTGAGGGGAGGTAATCAAAGGTCTCAACTGCCATCTGAGGTGACAAAAGAAGAAATAGGTTTTTTTGGGCGCTTGGTTTGATTGTAAGAATTTCTGCAGCTATTTCCATGCCCGAGCGAATGTTAAGCCTTGCGGCAACTTGTTCAAGTTCCTTTTCTGTTAGCTTATTAGAATTTTTCATCAACCCTCCCCCGTGCCCGTAGGTCTATTCTTAGTATCTGGGCTATTTGGGCAAATTTTGCAAGGGTTTCTACCGAAGAGTGGGGTTTATAGGTTTGCGGTTACAACCATAGAGATATAAAGAGTAGTAATAGCAGGGAAATGTGATGAGAAAAAGATTTTTTTAAGCATTTTGAAAGGTGATTGTGTTGTTGTAAAACATAAAAATCAATATGGTTTTCTTTGTGTGTGTTTTTGCAGAAAAAATATGTCAACGATGTATGTGAAACTAAAGTTGTCTTATCAAAAATAGCCCTTAGGAGTGGTTCTGTATAGGGTTGAATATAAAGGAAATTTGCTATGAAACGTCTTGGTATCTCTTTTTTAACTACGGTGATGCTCTTCGCTAGTACCGCAGGCTTGCAGGCAAAAGCAAGCTATAAATCAAAATGCGAAGCATATGATTATGTGATTGTAGGGGGTGGGACAGCAGGTGCTGCTCTTGCTGCAAAGCTTTCTGATAAAAACTCTAAAGGAAAATACGAAAACTCCGTATGCGTGCTCGAAGCTGGCATGGATGAATCCGAAAATCCATTAGTTCGAGATGCAACTAATGCATTTTTCGCTGCAGCAGGCGCTGGAAATCCAGAAATCACGACGGTTTCTAACACCTACATTTCAGGGGTTGATATTAACCCTTTTGCAATATTTCCCCAGTGGGATGGAATTATGTGGGGAGGTAGCTCAGGTCATAATTATCTGGCAGTAGTGCGTGGAACGCCTGCACAGTACGATGAGTGGGCAGCTTTATCAGGGAATAGTCGCTGGTCTTATAACAATTTACTTAATAACGTTATGATTCCCATGGAGCACTACACTCCAAATGGAACCATTAGTGATCCAAGCCAGAGAGGGTCTAGTGGGCCGCTTTTTATTACTCAGGCAAGAAATCTTGATCAAGACCCATTCTTGAATGCGATCGCGGCGGCAACGCAGGTAGGTTATGTAGATGATTATAACTCTTTTCCTGGAGGAGAAGTTGGAGCGAGTAATATTCAATACTGGACAACTCCACCGTTTGCTGGAGCTAATAGTATTCGATCCTACTCGGGAAATTCATATTTACGT
>JBGSSB010000106.1:0-7006 GCA_041737255.1 Chlamydiales bacterium
TCTGTCATATAGACCCCCTGGGCCATAGTAACCTCCATGGTTGGTTACATACCCTTTAATCAGATTAATGATTTTTTTAGAGGGAGAAACCCGACATTTCTACTTTGCTAGAACCCGACATTTGAACTTTGCTCCTACAAAAACATATTTACCTGTATGAAATAAAATTATTATTAACTACAATGAAGGTAGAGTCTCATATACAAATTCAACTTTGCAGAGGGGTTATGGTTACAGGTCCTACAAGTGACTTTACTCAGAAACATCAACAAACAACAAACGAACCTCGCACTCGCGCAAACGTTCAAAGCGGCTCCAGCACTCATAAAACCCCAAACCCTGAACAACAGAAGGCTACTCAAAAAAATGCAGAGGCAGTATTCAAAAAAGCCTCGCCGACAACCTCGACACTAAAAAACCCAAGCTTCAGCATTGGCAACAGATCTGGAGCTAAAATTCTTGATACCGCATCTAATGATCCAGCTCAGAGCACATCAAAATCAACAAGAACCGCTAAATCAACTGACAAAACAAAAAACAGCGTTTTTAAACTATTTGGCATCAAAAGATCCCATAGTTCTGACGAAATAGCAGATAAGTCACAAGGTTCGTCACCTCCAGCACCCCCTCCAAGCCCTACATCAAATAAATCGATAGATCTTTCCTCAAAAAATGATCCGTTTGCGCAGGTTGCCAATATGGCTGCTAATTCAGGTGAAGATAAACAAAACATCGCCAAGGCACTTCAGAAACTCGTTGGAACTAAAGCCGACGAAACTCCTGACGATAGTGCTCTTGCCAAAAGTTGCGACTCTTTAAAACTCACTCAATCAAAAGAAACGAGGGCTCAAATTATACAAGAGTCCAAATCTTCCCTATCAGAAATCTGCCAAAAACTAAGTGGCACTGGAGAAAATAGAGACGTCCTCCTCAGCTCACTACTTGTTAAACTTGATGTAATCGGCACATTTTCAGCAACATCGGGCTATTCCATATCAGAGCGCAACAGCCTAGTAGAATGCCTATCCAAAGCAATAGGAACAGATACTGCACAAGAACTAGTGCTTCATGCTTTTAAAAATGAAGCCACCCAATTACTTGAAAGCAAAGGATCATACGATCAACGGTGGAGATCTGGAATAACACCTGCTGTTGGCCTCTACAAAGGCCTTGTCACTGCCGTAATGCCCGGTCTCAAAACAGATGGGCAAGCAATTCAAAGCAAGATGGAGACTATAAAAAAAATTACTACAGGGGCACCATTTATCGACAATAGAGCTACAATTGAAGAAGTTGGCACCGCGATATCTAATGATTTAAAAAAGTTCCCTTCAGACCTTGCTAAGCTAAACAGCTCTCTAGATAGCGTACTAACCAATTTCTTTACCGAAGCTGAAAAAAAAGGCTACAGAGTCGACTTAGCTCCAGCGCAACAAAGCAAACAACAAATTAAAGGTTTTTTATTTCTCAGAGTGATCGTGGGCAATATAACAGAAGCTTCCGCAACTGCCGGCATCCAGTCAGAAGGTGTTCAGGCAACCAAGTACCTGCAGTATGCAGCTAACAACATGCAAACCTCATCAAAGTTAGATCCCACAGAACAGGCCTTTGTAGGAAAACTACAGACACAACTGCAAAAACTAGACTCACATATTTTCGAATCTAGTTGGAAATCTCCAATACCCCAAGCAGCACAAGCCGGCAATTTAACAATAGGGCGAAGCCGCCCTCCTAGCCCTTCTCGTAGTGAATCCCCCCCAGTTGAATCGGCCCGCGAAAATAAAGAAACACCAAAAATAGTAAGCCGCCCTCCCCCACCGCCTTTTGAGGCACCTTCGCCACCATTAGGAGCCGCAATATCCAAACGTCTCGATAAACTTTCTGAGCAAATTGGTGCTGCAAAAAACAGTACTGACTTAAAGGAAATAAATGCATCTCTTAAAAAACTTATGGATAACGAAAAATTCACCAACTTCGTATACAAACAAGGCAACGAAGCCCTGGAAGAAAAATTTAACGAAGTAGTTGAAAACCTAGAAAACAAAACAGAAGCTCTTAAACGAAAAGGAGCTTCTCCACCAGAATCACCGAGAGACGTAAACGATATTGAGTAATCAAAACTACAATGACTATATTCGAAATTCCACAAAACGGTCGTTATGTGACATGTCTTGTATTACTTGTACATTTATGAAGTTAGAAAGCTTGGAGACAAGCGCGGAGCCCTGGCTTGAGCCAATTTCAAACCACACTGTAGCGCCTTGGTTGCAGAAGCTTGGAAGCTGCTGAATAAACCGCTCATAACACTCAAGACCACTATTGCCTGAAACAAGGGCCTGTTTGGGCTCAAAATCACACACATGTGCAGCTAAAGAGCTAAACTCCCCTTCTGTGATATACGGAGGGTTACAGACGATAAAGTCAGCTTTTTTGCCAGCAAATGGATCTAAAAGATCACCTTGGAGCACATTTACTGCAACATCATTACTCTGGCAGTTAGCTTTAGCAACAGTTAAGGCATCAGCCGAAAGGTCTGACAATACAACCTCAAGCTCGGGCAATGCTTTTTTTATGGCTATGCCTATACAGCCAGAGCCTGTACAGACATCCCAAAGCACTTTTGAGCTATAGGGATTTTGTCGAATCTGCTTTACGATACGGTCTACTAAAAGCTCAGTTTCGGGCCTGGGAATAAGTACACGTGGGTCAACAAGTAGTGTGCAGTCATAAAAATTAACTCTGCCTTCAATGTACTGCAAGGGCTCGTTTGCCGCCAGGCGACTTAGGTTTTTGCGAACCTTTACAAGTTCATCTTCGTTCAATGGCTTATCAAAGTTTAGGTAAAGATCCAACCGCTTTTTACCAAGAGTGTAGGCGATAAGCTCTTCTACTTCATGGCGTGTATGAGTGGAGCCTTTTTTTACTATGTATTCATATGAGAGCTTGAGGATTTCACCTAAAGGCTTCATTCGTGTGCTTTAAGATAAAAAGCGATTAATGCTTCAGAGATATCCTGAAGGTCGCCATTAATGATTTGGTCTAGGTTGTACTTGGTAAGGTCGATACGATGGTCAGTTAGGCGGTTTTGGGGGAAATTATAGGTTCTTACCTTTTCTGAGCGATCGCCAGATCCTACCTGAGAGAGTCTTGTAGCATCGATTGCGTCTTTTTTCTTGCGCAGCTCGGCCTCGACAAGCTTGGCTTGCAGAACGCGCATAGCCTTGTCTTTGTTTTTATGCTGGCTTCGCTCTTCTTGGCAAAATACAACAATTCCAGAGGGCATGTGCGTAATGCGCACAGCACTGTCGGTTTTGTTTACATGCTGCCCACCGGCGCCGGATGAGCGCGTGGTGTCTATTCGTAAATCTTGCTCATTAATTTCGATTGCTTCATCTTCTGGTGGTTCCACAAGGGCTGCACAGGTAATTGTGGAGGTGTGCACTCTACCTTGAGCTTCCGTAGCAGGAACTCGTTGCACTCGGTGTGTACCGCCTTCATACTGAAGGTAGCGAAATACATTAGTACCAGAAAAGACTGCTACATATTCTTTATAGCCACCAATTTCGCATTCGGTAGCTGAAAGCCTCTCTACTTTCCATCCCATTTTATTGGCAAACATCTCGTACATACGCACGCAGTCTCCAACAAAAAGTGCCGCTTCATCCCCACCTGCACCAGCTCGAAGTTCGATAATGGTATTTGCGCTGTCATATGGGCTTGGAGGATAAAGTGCCATTTCAAGTTTGTGGCGACTATCTTCGAGTTTTTTGGTGATAAGTGCTATCTCATCATTGAGAACAGCGATAAAATCAGGATCTTTTTCGAGTTTCAATAGCCCTTCGTTATCAGAAAGCTCTTTTTCACCATTAATAACATCTTCAAAAAGTGATTTTAGGTCAGATAAACGGGCATACTCTTGCGTTCGCTCGCGATACTTTTTTTTATCTGATGCGGCGTCGGGAAGGCTGAGCTCTTCTTCTAGCTCTTTAAGGCGTATTACAGCGTCTTGGTACTTGGGATTCATAATACTCGGAATTCATAATGAATATGGGGCCATTATACTATGGCCCCTCAAGGTGTTTATACAGTCTTGTACTGTCTGACTTAATAAAAATTACTTACCTAAGCTTACTTGTTAAGCTTATTTGGCAGTCTTCTTTTTAGTCTTAGCTTTTTCAGCTGTATCTTTTTCTTTTTGCTCGGCGTTTGCAGCTTCTTGTGCTTGAGCTTTTTGTTGAGCCGCAGCATAGCGCTTTGTAAACTTATCAACACGACCTTCTGTGTCTACAATACCCTTGCCACCAACGAAAAATGGATGAGAAGTAGATGAAATAGGCACATGGATTGTCGGATATTCTTTGCCGTTGAATGTCTCAACATGGCTTGTCTGAATAGTTGTACCACAGATAAACTTGTGGTTTGTCGCTGAATCAACAAACAACACTTCTTGGTATTTTGGGTGGGCATTTTCCTTCATAAACACTCTTCTAGTTAAATCTTTGCATCGAAGAATACCCACCCCTGATATAAAATTCAAGCGTAAATCATAAGACAACAAGAGAAACCCTAATATGCCGTTTACCCAAACTGCTCTCAACAGGGCTAAGGCGGCTCAAATTTGTCTCTTATCTTCTCACAAGGCACTTTTTACTTTTGAAGAAACGTCATCTTTGGTACAACAGTATACAAATATACTTATACATACTTGAAAAAACGAATCCATTATGACTATTCCTCCTTGGCAGTTTCAACGAGCCTATACACCTGAGCTCATGAAGCGTCTGTTACAAATCACCACCGCCGTAACGATGATTTCTGTTATATTCGATTCAATGCTTGGGCTGCAGCAGCTTTTGGCCTTGAGCCCCCTATGCTACACACATTTTTACATTTGGCAGCCACTCACCTCCTTATTTTTAATGCCCTCCTCTGGCTTTTCGCTTGGATTTATCATTGACTTTGCCTTTACCATGCTGGTTTTTTGGCTTTTTGGCTCTATTGTGCTTGAGCGAATAGGCAAACGCAAATTTCTTACTGTCTACTTTTTAAGTGGCCTCTTAAGCGGATTAGCATCCCTTGTCGTAATGCATAAATTCCAACTCTTTGCATTTACATCAGAGCTCATGCCAATGATTCTCGCTCTTACCACATTGTGGGCTATGATTGACCCCTACCAAGAAATACTCGTCTTCTTTGTGCTGCCACTTAAGGCAAAATGGGTACTTATGGTAGCGCTGTTTGGCACAATCTTTGTAAGTATAGTGCAACAAGACATTGTATCCTTCAGTGCCTACCTCACAGCCTTCCTCTTCAGCTATTTTTGGGGACTGATTGCCCTAGGCTTTCGAAGCCCATTTGACTGGATGACAGGGCTAGATCGCCTCCTTAATAAGATGAGCTTTGGCTTTTCTCGATTTTGGCAATGGAATGTTTTAGGTCCTGTGCGAAAAACACGCGAGAGCATGAAAACAAACGAAAGCGAGTTTGTTGATGCCACCTTAGAAAAGATATCTAAGGAAGGAACCTCCTCTTTAAGCCTTTGGTCTCGCCTGCGACTTAGATGGGTATCTTTTAAAAAACGTATTTTCCGTTCGTAATTTAGTTGTTGCAAAACCATAAAGGTTGATATCGTTACTCCTATGACAACACAAGAAAAACCATACACCGAGAAATTTGCTGAGCTACAGCCCTTTCTCGTAGCTATATTTACAGAAATAAAAAAAGATATCCGCGACGAGCATCTTAGGGCTGACCGGGGGTTTTTTAAACGCAACTTTCCCGGAAAAGAACTATCGAAACTAACTGTAGATGATCTTTTGCGAGTCTATCCTAAAATCATAGCTGCAGGCTACGAGCCGGTATCAGAATTTATTGCAAACAAATGGCTCCTTCGCCATCTTGATATATACAACTTTTTTGAGTCACGCCTGAAAGAGTATGATGAAAAGTTCGAGCTAATAACAGAACTCGAAGAATCATTTGCCCAAACACTCCTTAACGATGCTGTGGCAAAATTTGGCCTTCAAGATAGCTACATCTTTTCTGTTCTTAATTCCGTAGCTTTTCCGGCAGCAATGATGAAAAAACTACAAACAGATGCAACGCAAACTCATGCTACAACAACTACTACCTCCACTTGATCAGATAACAACTGACGATGAGCGCTTTATGCGTGAAGCTCTGCGACAAGCAATTAAAGCCTTTGAAGCTAAAGAGGTTCCGGTTGGATGCGTTATCGTAAAAGATGGGCAAATAATAGCACGTGGCTACAACCAAGTAGAACTTTTAAAAGATGCAACAGCGCACGCAGAAATACTGGCCATCACCTCTGCAGAAAACGTTGTAGATAACTGGCGTTTAAAAGGTTGTACGTTATATTGTACGCTTGAGCCTTGTGTAATGTGTGCCGGAGCCATACTTTTATCACGGCTAGATGCCATAGTTTGGGGCGCACCAGACATTCGCCATGGCGCTAACGGCAGCTGGATTGATATTTTTGCCACACAACACCCTATGCATACTGTATCGATTCGTTCCCGAGTGCTCGAAGAATGGTGCCAACAGCCGTTAAAACTTTTTTTTCAAGTAAGGCGCAAAGAAAATGAACAAAATGGCTCAAGAAATGGTTCAAACACTCGAGAAGATGGTTGATTTAGAGAGAAAGAAGCTTCTTGCATTTGCCAACCGCTTACTCCCCTCCCTTACCTACGATGATATCTTACAGCCACAGGACTACCCAGAGCTCGAAGAAAGCCCTGAGTTTCGTTACCTAGAGGGGGTCTGCATAGGAATTGAAACCTCTCTTTCAGCCCTATACGCTATACAGAGCGCAGAATCAGCCCCTTAGACTGCTACTATTTGCCTTTTTCGAGATTAGCTGTTGTTGAATAAGGCAATTTCTGTTACAATATTCCTACGAACATTTTTACGGGGGAGATACGCATGTCTCTGGACAAAGGCACGAAAGAAGAGATTACAAAAAAGTTTCAGCTTCATGAAAAAGATA
>JBGSSB010000124.1:0-27668 GCA_041737255.1 Chlamydiales bacterium
GGGTGAAAATCGTCTCAAACAAATGCCTAGATCACTGGTTCGAAACTAAGAAATGGGTGAAGTTAGCATGAAGAGCCGTGTACGAGAACCGTACGCACGGTTCTGTGAGAGGTCGGGGCCTCTGGCCCCTCCTACTCGGCAAATGCTGCAAAACAAGCTCTGAGACCGTTCAGGGCGAGTCTAATCACATACGTTCATTTCAGCTTTACCAAAGCGCGTGATTGAATCGTCCTCAGCCGGACTCCTGTAAATTTTCTCTTTTCCCAAAGCTCCCTGTGGTCGCTCTAGGCGAGCTCTAATACAAAAAGAAGGTGATTGTGCAATAAAAATTTTATTTAGTGCTTCTGCAATCATCCCGCATTGCGCTTCGCTATATACGAGGCTCCTAAACTGTCGTCGCTGCATTGGTGAAAAAGTTGTGAGTATGACGCAAGAGATCTGTAATCACGAATGAACTAATTTCTATTTCGAAAATTGAAAGTTTTTGACAGCCAAGGCCGGGGCTAGTTATTAGGGTTTTGTAAAGGTGATTTTGTAAAAATGGCAAAAAAAGAAAAAAGCCAGTGAGGATCAACTCCTCACTGGCTTTTTATGTCTGTCCTATGCACCAACTGATGCTTCGATTTGGCCAAACTCCCACTCGCCATCAAGCCAGTCGTTTTGGTTGAGACGAACGAGTGTGTCGCCACGAATCATGCCAATAACAACTGTTTTGTCGATAGGGTCTGGGTAGAAGCAAAATTGTGGTGTTACACCATCCATCTCCCAGGTCGAGGTTGCGAATGGAACAAAGAGATCATTTCTCTTTGAAAAGAGCAGGCTTACTAGACGCATGTCGAGTTCTGCATTAGCAAGAGCTAAACCATCACCTTGGATATAGTGTCCTAAGATGTTGTGCATCGACTGGCGAAAATCTGCAAATGTTATCTTTTGCCCGATACCTGCTACATCGTTAGCAAACTCTTCACGGAAGTTTGCATCTAGGATTGTTTCTTTTATCCAGCTATAGATAGCTTCTCTGTCTTCTGCATTTCGCACGGCCTCTTGCATCACAGCATCTGCTTGCTTTTCGTAGGTATTCCAGAAGGCTCTTTTCTTTTCGTTTGCAAACGCAGAATGTGTTGCATCAAAAACTAAAGCTTGCTGTGGGGATGAAAGAAAGCCTTTGGCACTGTTTTGCAGTTGTTTTGAGTAATCAAGAAGCGCAGCAAAAAGACCGTGGGCGCTCTTAGGCTCAAATCGGCCATTCTCAGAGCCCATATATGTTTTTGTAAAGCTTAGCGCATCAGCACGAACTACTGAATCCCAAGGTGTTTTCTTTGGATCAAACTTTAAAGATACATCCTTTGCAAAGGCGTGGCTCTTTATAAGAGCTTGAATTGTTTTAATTTGGGGAAGCTCTTTTTCGCTTTCGGGAAGGGCTTTTAAGACAAGTTCTTGAAAGCTCTTGGTGTTAGATGGAGCTGTTGTTGCAAGGCTAGTTTGTAGGTTTTTCTTAAAGCCTGTATAGATGCCTCCAAGAGCAGCTCGCTCGTGAATATCTTGCGATGTAAAATGACTGAAGAGTGTTTCAGTAACTGCATGATGAACGCGCGCTAGCTGCTCAGCTCTTGGTCTGATAGTTGCCATAGCGGTTAGTGCACCTTTCCATCCGCATAAAAGTGGGTTTTCGTAGGTGTTTGTAAAGGCAATGAAACCTTCTGTTGAAGCTGCTTCATCACCTTTTGCCATGGCAGCAATCACAGCCTTTGGTGTTGTGTTAAAGCGTCGTGAGGGGCTCTCTCCTCCTATGAGGGCTAATGCCTCTTTTACAGCAGCTTCCAGATCTTCGATGCCCATTGCTTCACAGGCAGCGATAATGCCGTGTACTTGCCAAAGGCGATCGTTTGCTGTAAGTCCAGCTTTTACGCCCCATCTGTCGGTAATTGAGCCGTTAGAACTTATGGAAAGCTGTTTTTGTAGTGGGCTGCTGTTGCCATCAAGAGTAAATGGCACGATTTTCGGATGGCCTTCTATTTCACGCGTGAGGCAGCCTGTTTCTAATAGGGTATTGATGTCACTCATAAATCGCGGTAGGTTTACCTGCTTTAAAAGCTGTCCAAAGATAGGGGATACTTCATCGTCGATTGGTGATTGCACTACTTGCGACAGACATGCTGAAAGGAGACATTCTTTTGCATGAGCATCACAAAGCTCTGTGTCATCTGCAAGATCAAGCATAGCTAAAATGAGTGGTGATGAAGCTAACTCGTTTGATGCTGGAGCTTTTGCTGCTTCTAGCATTTGGTAACATTCAGGGTTGGTTGCAAGGCTGTTGAGTACCTCAGTGATTTCATTTTGGCTTTCAATGTCGCCTTTTAAAAAGAGCGCTTTTTTTACATCATCGATGATTGCCGTATTGAAAAGGCCTGTGGATGTTATAAGAGCGTTTGCGACTGTTTTTGGAAGCTCACGAGCTCGTAGGGTATTTGATTCTGTTACTATGTCGTACTTGCGTAGTTCAATAACGCGTGCATCAAGTGCTGTTCGTAGCTCTTGCACAACATCGCTAAAGCTTGTGGCAAGGGCATGTTGGGGGCTTTCTTGTGAGATGGCTTCAGTTGCCTTTATGTTATCAAAATCAAGCAAAAAGAGGAGCTGTCCTAATGTTCTTTCAGCAGTAATTTTTGCACTTTCAGAATCTTGGGCTGATTTGTATTCAGCGATAACTCGGTTTACAAAGGCACTAAGAGTTTCGATTTCTTCATCACCCTCTTCGAAGATAGCATTAAAGATTTGTGGGAAGGCTTTTTGCGCCTTTTCGAGAAACGCTATAGGCTTTGTGGCCGGAGCTTGTTGTTCTTGTGATTTTTGGGTTTCAATAAACGAGAGGAGCAGAGCTTTGGCGTCAGCTTTATTTGGTTGAGCCACTAGCGTTCTTGTCTGGAAATCGTATAGTTGGCCTGCAACGAGGTTTGAAAAAGGTCCATTGTTGTTGACTTGCATGGTATGCTCCTTCGGGTGATACCCAATTTAAAAAAGTTAACACTTTCTTGAGTCATAGCAAATTAATTACTTATGGAGCAACAATTTTTGTTGTATTTAAAAATATTTTTAGTTACAATATACCCTATTATTATAAGGAAAAGGTAAATGACACGAACTCTTGCTCTTTTTTCGGTAGGGATGGCAATGTTTTCCATGTTTTTTGGTGCTGGAAACGTTGTATTTCCTCTAATTGTTGGTCAAGCAACTACTGATCAGTCACTCTATGCGACACTAGGACTTGTCTTAACGGCAGTGGGTATCCCTTTTACGGGGCTTTTTGCTATGGCATTGTATGATGGAAGTTACCAAAACTTTTTTGCCCGCCTTGGCAAGTGGCAGGGGTTTGCGATTGCCCTAATAATCATGGGGCTTATTGGTCCTTTTGGGTGCATGCCGCGTTGTATAGCTCTTTCGTACTCTACAACTAAGATGTTTTTCCCCGAGATAAACGTTTGGCTTTTTAGCTTGTTTTGCTGTGTTATGGTTTTTGCGGCAAGTATCAAAAAAAGCCGTGTTATTGACTACGTGGGCTGGATTCTTTCTCCATTTTTCCTCCTCGCTATAGGTGTTATTGTAGTTATGGGGCTTGTGAAGCACCCAGAAACTCAAGAAGTATCGACTTTTCAGGCGTCAGATTCCTTCGTATATGGGCTTCAGTATGGGTATCATACGATGGATCTGTTGGCTTCGTTTTTCTTTTGCTCAGTAGTAATTGGCTCTCTTCGAAAAATCTCTGTTGTAAATGGACAGGTTGATAAGAGACGTGTTATCAAAAATGCCTTTTTAGCTTCTTGCATCGGGGCCTTTTTACTGGGGTCGGTGTATGTAGGCATGAGTATGGTAGCATCTCTTCATAGCTCGACGCTTGCTGGGGTAAAAGCTGACATGCTACTTGGAACTATAGCTCTAGAAGTATTAGGGCCGTCTGCAGGCATTATCACCTGTCTTGCTGTAGTTATGGCGTGCTTAACAACGGCTATTGCTCTGGCCGCTGTATTTTCAGAGTTCTTGCAGCAGGAGGTTTTACAAAGTAGGATCTCGTATAAGACAGCGCTAATATTTACTGTACTGGTTACATTTGTTGTCTCAACACTTGGATTTGGCGGCATCGTTGATGTATTAGCGCCTGTTGTTGAGGTGCTTTATCCGGGACTTCTTATCTTATGTCTTGTAAATGTTGGCTATAAGGTTTGGGGCTTTGACAAGGGTGTAGAGCAGCATACCCGGACTTAAAGTGTTATGCCGGGTATGCTTTTTTAGTGTTAGCTGATTTTTTTAATCGAGATAAAGGCGCTTGAGTAGGCGCCTTTGTTTGCCAATACCATTGGTGCCGCCGAAGCTTTGGCGTTACTAAGAGCAAAGGTAGGTGTCATGGCAGTTGAGCTTATTATAATAGATTCTCTGGCCCATGTTGCAGGGGTATTCAAATCAATAAATGGATTAACTTCATTGCCATCTACCAATAATACTACAGCGCATGGGCCATCCCAGCTGGCTCCATAGTGTATTTCGTAATAGCCTGGACCTGCGGTTGACTCAAAGATGCCAGTTGAGGGATTGTAAGAAATGCTGTTGTTGTTAATAACATGAAACGATTTGATAGCCTCACCAGGGTTGATTGAGCTGCCAGAGCTTGCATTTACACCAACATTAATAGCTGACATAAAGCCTGCGATGACACTTGTGCCCGGATCGCCCTTTTCTCCCTTTTTGCCTTTAGAGCCTTTTTTACCCTTTTTGCCTCTTTTGCCTGGCTTTCCTTGCAGTCCTTTTTTTCCACGCTTTACTTTTTTCCCGTAGGATATTTTTTTTGTCTTTTGCGGCTTTTTAATGATGAGAGGTCTTTTAACGAGTAGGGGTGAACGATCTATTTGTGTGGGGGGTACACTTGAGTTTGCGCTAGTGGTTGTAGTTGAGTTTGAAGTTGAATATACACCTGAGTTTGAACTAGTTTTAGAGGCTTGTTTCGAGCTGTTTTTTGCTACAAGCTTTTCAGGGCTTTTGCGGCTAGTTGATTGTATAGATTTGCGGCTACTTTCTTTTTTTACTGAAATTTGCTGCTTTTTTGGTTGAGGCGGAAGGTTGCCAATAGCGGCTTCTGCCGTTGCAGTTGTACATAAGCCAGCGGCGCATAAGATGCCGGTTAACTTGTATAGCCATGTTTTCATTTGCTTGTCTCCATTACATATAATTGCTTATCATCGTTTTTGTGCATAAAGCTCTCTTATCGATAAAATATTGATTTGTATCAATAAAAATGTGTTTGTCAAGAAGGATTTAATAATATGGTAAGTCAATGCATCTCAGGAGTGTGTTTAGGGGTTGGGTGTTATTCTCGAAATGAGAACCCTGATGCCCAATTTTTACCAGATGAATTTCATCTAGCGTCAACTTGCTCTTTTGAGGAGACGAAAACTCGATGGGGGAAGGTGGTTTTTCGTTTACATGATGTGCAGTTTGCCTACATTAGAGATACAATCACCCATGATATATATAATGATGATACGTTGGGCATTATGCGGTTTAAGTGTGCATGCCTTATTCCGGCAACAGCAGTTTTTGTTGTGGCCAGAAGTATATATAATGCAGTTGAGGCTATATTTAGAGGCTTTCGGCTGGATGGATTTCAGCAATCGTGCAGAAGCATTTATTATGGAACGCTGGCGCTAGCTTCTGCATGCTATGGAATTGTAAATCCTTATGAGGGACGGCGTCTTTACAACTACTGTGAACGAGTGTATCACCACAATGAAGTTTTGGTAGATCGGCGGAGTCACTTTTATCTCGCGCCTTGTTTTGTGCCGCTAAATTACAATTTACCGGATAAAGCAGATCAAGAAATGAGCATTCAGGCCCTTAAAAATTTTGTGCTTCGTCACAAATATGTACGTTAGATTTCTGCTCTTGCTGTCTGCGTTTCTTCTGAATCAAGTTCGTGTTCGA
This sequence comes from Chlamydiales bacterium, assembly GCA_041737255.1. Lineage (GTDB taxonomy): Bacteria > Chlamydiota > Chlamydiia > Chlamydiales > FEN-1388 > SZAS-7. Next base: position 5,971 of record JBGSSB010000124.1, read on the forward strand.
TTTGAGCAAGTGTTTTGTCGTTAATTGACCCTTTTTCCCAAGTAGACAAAAGGACTTTACGTTGCGCATCTACCACTTTTTTTCTTGCGGATTCTAAGTGTGAGAGATTGCCGTGTTCTGGTGATACTAGTTCCCATAGACGAAATCTGTTGTTGAAGTAATCGTGTAAAAGTGAACGCTCTTCGTCGTTTACGGTTTGGTCTGTGTGTAGTCTTTGGATTTCATCGAGTGCTACTTGGGCAAGATTTCTCCTGGTTTCAATGGAGTTTGTATTTGCGGAGCTTATTGGTAGGTTGAGCTTAGATATAAGCTTTCTAAGGGTAAGTCCTGGGAGGATGAGTGTAAACAAAATAATGCAGAACACCATATAGATTATTTCGCTTCGGCCAGCTAGTGGTGTGCCATCATTGAGTGTAAATGGTAAGGCAAGTGCTGCTGTTAAAGAGACAATACCTCGCATTCCTACCCATCCAATAATGATTCCTTCTCGTAGTGTTTGGGTAAGAAGGCTCATAAGTTTAGGATCTTGTCGTGAATGGAAAAAAGATATAGCACCTTTTACACAGGCCCATAAAATCCTTATGATGAACATCATTATAGTCATGAGCAATGCGTAGGCCGTGTAGGTGGCTATTTGATTCCAGCTCATATGCTTTGTTTGTTCATCAAGTTGCGAACCAATAAGAATAAAGACAAAGCAGTTAAGTAAAATAACGTACATATCCCAGGTGATGCGTCCTATCAGGCGCCGTAAGGATGTTTGGTGTCTAAAGACCATTCTTGATGCAATTACGCCACTTGCTACAACGGCAAGTACTCCAGAAGTGTTGGCAATAGTGGCGATGGTAAAGATGATATAAGGAATGAGGAATGAAAAAAATGTTCCAATAACAGAATCAAGGTAGCGTCTGGAAAAGAGCTGGAGTAAGTAGCCTATTGAAGCCCCAAGTAGTACACCACCTGTTGACATATACACAAAATCAATGCTTGCATGCCAAAATGAAAACGTTCCAGAAAGTATGGCTGCAACGGCAATGCGATAGAGCACCAATGCTGATGCGTCATTAACAAGGCTTTCTCCCTCTAAAATAGTTGTAAGTTTTTGTCCTAAGGGGAATTTTTTGAGTATTGATGTTGCTGCAACAGCATCAGGTGGAGATACTATCGCCCCAAAGGCAAAGGCTAGCGCCCAGGGAAATTGAGGAAAGCACCATTTAAAAAGTACTCCAATAACGAGCGTGGTTACCACCACGAGCCCAAAGGCAAGAGAACCAATTTTTTTAGCATGGTTTTTAAAGTCTTTTACAGAAGTCCAGAATGCTGCGTGGTAAAGAATGGGTGGTAAAACGATAGCTAAAATAAGGTCTGGGTCAAATTGAGAAAAATCTATTCCTGGGATAAAGCTGAGGAAGGCTCCGCCTATCACCAGAGCAATTGGATAGGCTATCTGCATCTTTTGGGCAATGCTAACAAGTAGTACGGCGATGCTTAAAAGGAGGAGGAGGGACTCAAAGTCATTCATAGTTCCAGCTTCTTTTGTTTCTTATACCATTACCTTGAAAGTATGGTTTAGAGCAAGAACTCAAAAAAATACATTTTTTTATGTAGATTTAATTGCGAGTCAAGCATACAAATTTAATTATATGTAAGGAGGACTCTATGTCATTCATTGATGCTATTTTTGGTGGCGGTGCAAATAGTAGGTTTCAACCACACCATTTGGATAAACTTGTTCAGGATGCAGCAAGGGTTGACTGTGAGCATCCTGTCGATTCTGGTTACGTGCCACCAAGGCATAGCTCTGCTACTTCGAAAGCAGCAAAACTAGGAACGACTGTTGTGGCTGGCATAGGCGTTGCAGAAACTGCCTCACGGCTTTATGATAGTCCTTTTGTAAATAAGGTGGCCCATACAGTTACGAATACCATACCTAATGTTGTAAAGGAGCAGGCTTCAAATTTAGGGCAGACGATGTCCGATGGCGCTGAAAAGGTTTCTGAAGCCGCAGGGTCTGTTTTTGGAACAGCGGGTGAATATTTTGGCCATGCAAAAAGTTTGTGGTCATGGTCATCATGGGGTTTTAGCTTTTTGCCAGGTTCTGTAAAACTTGTCGTTGCGGGAGCTGGAATTTATGGAGCTTGGCAGCTTTATAGATATATCAGGAACCCCAACAGTTATGGGGGGAGCTCTACAAATACACTCAATAGCAACGTTAACTTGCATTTAAATTTGCCCCATCTTCCAGCGACATGTAGGCCTGTTGTTAAAACAACGACACTTCCAGATGGTCAAAAAGATGTACATGTTGGAATCGAATGCGATGACCCTAAGTCCCCAAGTGAAACAAAAGAGGCGTTTCAGCAAAGGTATATAAGAAAGGCTCCTGTACGAGTGGCGAACAAGTTGAATACGGCGCGTGAGTATCATGAGCAGCTAACGCAATACAAAGGACGTATTCATGATAAGTCTATTGAGCTATCTGATTCACTAAAAACAGCCATTCAGACATTAGCTAGCGAATATGATGAGTTAGCGAAGGTTGACTATGTAGATGCAGGTCTTACCACTTTTCTTGGTCGAGCAGGCTCAGTTCTTAAAAAAACGCATAACGAGCTTAGGGCGCGTGAATACCACAGTAGACTGACAGCGATTGTAGCAGAAAAAATGAGTTTGCTTTCCGATAAACATCTTAAGTCTGACATAAAGGATTTGAAAATTCGATTTGATGGGATGGCTAATGATCACTATTACGTAAGAAAGCTTGATTACCACCTTAATAGAGCAGGCGAGGCCCTTGAAGAAGCAGATAAAGAGATTACAGAGTATACTAGAACCGTCGTACATAGAATGCGGCCAAAAAGTAAATAATAATTTTAATATAGGTGATGTATGAGCCTAGCTGTTAGTAGATCTTTGTCCCACTCTCTTAGTTTATCCCAGCCGTTGGATGAGCCTGTCAAAGAACAAGTCAGAAAGCGTAGCCGCTCTTTGTGTTCATTAACGAGTGTAACTGGTAGCCAAAAGAAAGTAGGCCAGCTGTTGCCGCAAGAACAAAAAATGTATGATAATTTTGTTGAGGCGGTTGCAGATCATGGACTAGATTGTAAGCAGCTTCCAAGGCTTGGTCTTCAGGCGGCAAAATCGCCCCTTTATCTTGCCTGTTCTGCCAGATCAGAAAAAGGTCCCGTTCGTCCAGGAATGGAAGATGCACACTTTGATCTTGAATTGCCAGAAGGGCGACTCATTGCCATTTTTGATGGGCATGGTGAAAAGGGAAGAATAGCAAGGCAGGTGTCGGCTATATTTCGAGATTGTTTCTTAGAAGAGCTTGAGAAAAATCCTGACGATGTACGAAAAGTACTCATAGATCTATGTGCCAAAGCGCAATCTGAGATTACAGATACATCAGGTGGAACAACAGCGCTTGTTACGTATTTTCATAATGCGTCAAATAGAATATACACCGCAACTCTTGGTGATTCTGAGCTAAAAATTTACCGAAAAGTTGGAGAGGACATTTTTTCTGTGCCTGTATCACTTGTGCGCGACTGGAAGAGCAAAAAAGATGAGGCACGTTTTTTGAAGGTTGTTGATAATCCTCAAATGCAGCAAGCGTGGCTTGCGCTAGATAATTCAAAGTACCGACGATTTCCTCCAGCTTTTGGTATCAACACAGCGCGCTCACTAGGCGACTTGCGCATGCGCTGGAAGGATGAAACAGCCGTAAGTATAAAGCCAAAGGTAAGTATGTGCCAGGCGGTACTTGATGAGGGTAAAGTAGAAGATAGGCTTATATTTGCATGTGACGGCCTTTGGGACTTTTCAAATGAAGAGCAGCTTATTGAAACAGTTATTCGACCTCATTGGGATAATCCAAATCTTGCCGATCATATCGTTGAGTACGCCATTAGAACTGTGAAAAGCCAAGATAATGTAACCGTGATGGTAGGTAAATTGTCAAAGGATCCATTGCCAGATACCCCACCAACTCCACGACTGTCAAGAGTTGCTACCTTGGTTCTTGAGGATCTAGAATAACAGGGCTCGCTTGTCAACTCTTACATAAATGAACGGTGTTGTGCATGAGCTCAATACCGTTCATTTAATCGAAAAGATAGATTCTTTATATATCTACAAAAGAAAATAGCAAGATACGTAAGATCCGTTAGCCTTCAACTCTCTTTTGTATCTTGCGTATCTTGCCCGCGATAGCGGATCATGCGCATCTTGTTTAAGATCGTCATAATCAGTTGGCTGCAGATCCTGTTATTTTTCTTTAAATGAGAACATGATGCACAGAATCGCAAGTTGCATAGTGTATCGCTATTTAGGGATGTGGTTGTTTAGGATTGTGATGAGGGTGTTTTGGATTGCACTCAGATTTTTAGTTAGATGTGCAAGTCTTGATTGCATCTGCTGTTCAAGTTTTTTGTAGGCTTGTGGGCCTTTCCAAAGCAGCTCACTTTGGGTGCTAAGGTAATCTTGGTTGATTTTTTTTAGCATGGCTACTTCTTGATCAATGGCTTGAATTTGATTAGATTCTTCTTGAGATAGCCCTGATAATGCGTTTATGCGTTCGATGAATTGAGTTAGTACATCAGTGACCTTGGTTAGCTGTTTTGCCAATTCCTGAAGGTGTAGTTCAGGAGTTTGTATAAGAGTGGAGCAGGGGTTACCATGTTCATCCCATTCTTTTAGGCTAAATTTTTCTGGGTCATCTTCGTATGTAATTTCTACGGCGTGTACCGTTTGGGTGCCACCTTTTTGCAACTCCAGTTGGCAGGTCATGAGTGCATTGAGCTTCTATAAGCAAGACTCCTTGTGCATTCCAGATTCGGTCAGTGCCATGGTGTTTACCATTCAAAAAATGCACCTGGCGTTTAACTTTTGCATTAGAGTGCCCACAATGTAACTTCTCCATGGATTTGACCTTGGTCATATGGAACTTTAGATTTTACGATGCCTGTCGCATAAAAGGTTTCTTGCCAGCCATGTAGCTGGCCATTTTTGTATTGCGCGCGTGAAATGATAGTGGAGTTAATGCTGTAAGCAAGAGATGTGCCCTCTCTTTTGCCTTGGGCAAATCTATGATAGGAACTCACGTTGCCATTGTCGTAAAAAAATGTTGAGGTTCCATGAAGTGTATTGCCCAGGTAAAACTGCTCAAGGGCAAGTTGTCCATTTTGGTGATATTCTCTATGGGCTGTGACATCTTGGTCTGCACTATATGGTTCTATTGAGGGGCTAGGGGAGCAAACAGTAGAAGTGCTTGGCTCTTGGGATGCTTGCTCGGTTTTTAAGGCACTCCAGATAAGTTGCTTGTTTGCGGCTGCTGTTTTTTGCAAAAGGGCAAAGCGATCTGCTGTCAGGTGTGCTTTTTTTGGTTCAATAGCTTTTGGTGGTTCATACTTCAGCTGTTCAAAGTTATGCTTTTGTTGTAGCTTGTAGGCCTCGTCAAAAATTTTCAATAAGTAGATGTATGAAGGTTCTTTGTTTAGGTCATTCAGAATTGAGTATGCTTGTTGTGAAAGCATGGGGGCTTTGCTTTGTTTTTTTGTTACCTCTTGAATTTTTCTGTATTCATCTTCAAGTAAGCGGCATGATTTTTCGGCTCTTTCTAGGCTTTTAGAAAATAAGATCAAGCTATCTTCAATAGCTTTTTTAGTAAGTTTTGTGGGTAGTGCTGCATTTTGGAGCTGGTAGTGAATCTTTCCAGCTAAATTGTGCTGTTTTTGTAGGTAGGTTTTGGCAATTTCTTTGAGGGTAGAATTTACAACAGCTGTAAAGCCGATTCCTCCTTCGCTTGCATTAATAAGGGTTTTTTCAGGGTGCTTTTGTGAGAATTTTGTTACAAAACGTGACTCAGATTCCCACTTTAATAGTGTGTGTACAGGATTTCCAAAGATGTCGCTGCGGGTGATGACATCATCATTTACAGATTTTGTAATGAAATGTTGCTTGCTAACATGGATGGGGTGGTTGTGTATGCCTTGGATGTAGGATTTTTCTTGGGTATAGGCAAGGTCTGCGCCTACAAAAATTATGGGATTACACCCTAAGCTGTTTGCAATAGAAAGGCTCAAGTTAAAAACACCTAATCCTTCATCAAGCATAGAAGGGTTGCTGATGTTTAATTGTTCTTCAAACCATTTCGAGATGGGATGTCCTGGGGTGCCTGTAAGGTAGAGGTGTTCGCCATGGATGCAGTCGAGAGCTTCATGTAGTACTCTGTTGCGATAGAAATAGGGTACTGCAAAGGCTTGGTTCATTATAAGGCGGCTAAATTGGGCTATGTTAGGATCTAGAGCAATGCCAAAGTGCGGAAGCAGTCCGATGGTATTTAGTGCATTCATAGCCGTGCTGCCCGCAAAGATAAGTGCGTTGTCTTGCAGGGTTGAGAGTGTGCCGACATTTTTAGCAAGCGATGGGCCGGCGCCGCAGATTATAGCAGGGACGTTTTCGAACGTGCCAAAAAGGTTACTTCCAAGCAGTGCATTGTTAAGCTTTAAAAGATTTCTGTAATAATTTGAATAAAAGTTATGCCCATGATGACCATATTCTTTTAGAAGCGTTGATGCACTGTTCATCTCAAGGTTTACTGTATCTTTGATGGCTGAAAAGTTGGAGGCTTTTGTTTTTGTATAAAAATTGTCAGCAAGGATTGCGTATGATTTAGAAGCAAATTCGATTGCTAGTTGCCGGATGTTGCTACGAGTTTCATCAAGAAAAATGAGGCGTGCTTGTTTGTCATTTAGCAATTCTTCTGCGCATGGGGTGTGTAGAAAATGTAGAAGAATTTCAAGATCATCCTCTAAAAAGAGTACAGATCTCTTCTTGTTGGCTCTTAGCCAGCTTTTGAGGGCCTCATAGTTATAGCCTAAGCCAATCCCATAGATAAACAGAACCTGTTCTTGTTTAAGGTGTATTCTTGAAGCCCATTCTGATGCTTCACCAGCAGGATTTGATTGAGCGTGTACGGTGTGGATTTGGTTGTTAGATATACGAGCGGTTAAATTTTTTGAGCCATCAGAGTTTGCAATCAAGAAAATCCGTTTAGGGAGGGTTCTTTCCAGTCGTTTTGCCTCTGCCTCTGCAAACAGGGCCCACCTTGCGCAATTTTTCTTGAAGAGATCTGTTTCGTTCATTCGTGTTCCGGTTGGTTTTTGTACAAAGTGCTAAGGCTGTGTGAAAATAGCAAAAAGGGCTCAGGGATGAATAATTTCTCCCTGAGCCCTTTGTTATAGGCTATAGATTATAGCTGTCTGACGATGAGGTGAGCCGCTACAGTTGATTTTGCAGGCGAGTTTGCACTTACTGTAAGTGGACTGCTTGAGTTGCTGACAACTGATAGTGTGTCATTTACTTCAACAGAAATAATTGTTGAACCACATGTCATGTGGCAGCTTTTTCCTGTAAGCATGCCTGATGAATCACCTGCTGCAAGTTCACTGCCTGGAACTATTTCGCCATTTTGTGAAAGGGCAAAATGTGCACCTGGTTCTTCAAAAGAAGCTCCCCAGCTTATGAGGTACTCGCCTGCTGTGTTAAACACAATAGCACCGTTTCTTGCGTCATACATGAATGATGTGCCAACATGTATTTTTTCTGCATCAAATACGATAGGATCACCCGCGCGAGCAAGTGCTTTTCTGCCTTTTAGATGATATGAAGCAAAGTTGCGAGGAGCGCTCAGGCCTTGTTCACCTTGAGGGCCAACGGCTCCGCGAGAGCCTGTTGCCCCTTGGATGCCTGCAGGACCAACTTCGCCTCGTGGACCTTGAGCACCATCATTGCCTGGAAGGCCTTGTGGACCTTGTTCGCCTTGCGGCCCAGTCTCGCCTTGCAGACCTTGCGGACCCATTTCACCTTGAGGGCCCTGTTCACCTTGAATACCTTGATCTCCTTGTGGACCTTGTTCGCCTTGAGGGCCAACATCACCTTGAGGTCCTTGGGCACCAGTTTCTCCTTGAAGTCCCATTTCACCTTGCGGACCCATTTCACCTTGAGGGCCCTGCTCTCCTTGTAGGCCAATTTCGCCTTGCGGACCCATTTCGCCCTGAATACCTTGTTCACCTTGAAGACCTTGTTCACCCTGAGTGCCTTGAAGTCCCATTTCACCTTGAGGGCCAACATCGCCTTGAGGACCTTGAGGGCCTATTTCGCCTTGTGGACCTATAGGGCCTTGAATTCCTTGATGACCTAAATCTCCTTTTGGTCCTTGAGGGCCTATCATGCCTCTTAGTCCATCTTTTCCTTGCTTGCCAGGTTCACCTTGAGGTCCCATTGGGCCTGTAGGTCCTATAGGTCCAGTCTCGCCAGTAGCTCCTTGTGGACCACCTATTCCATTAGAGGAAAGGGCTTGCTTGATGTAGTCAGGAATGTATTCTGACCAGGTTTCTTCTTGTTGTGCTGATTTTTTCTGCTGGACTTGTTTGTTAGGATTGCGTCGAACATTGTTTTTGTTTTGTGGCGGCTTGTCAGCAAGCAAAAGCTGTGATGACAACATAAGGGCCACTATCTTCGGAAGAAGGGCGAGCTTCATAGGTATGATCTCCATGTTGGTTAAGTATTTCTTGGACAAGACAAAAAAAATATGCCCAAGTTTTAAGCTAAAGAAACATATTGATGGTTATTGTACAATATCTATTTTCAATTTTAGGCAAAAAAAAAGGGCTAAAGCTAGAGATGCTTTAGCCCTTTAAAACTCGTAGAGTTTTTTATCCTTGTGATAGGCGTCGCAGCACCTCTTGGCGCTTTTCTTCCAGTAGTTCTGGGTGTTCGCAAAGTAATACTACAATGTCCTGGCGTGTTTGAAAGCCAAATTTTGTTTTGTTAAGGATGTATTCAAGCGTTGCATTTACATTGTCATATACTTGGGCTGTAACAAGTAGACGAGCTTGCAGCACAAGAGCTTGGGCGCAGTTTGGATCTATTTCTAAAGCCGTGACTACATATTTTTTTGCATCGTCATGCCTGTTATGTGTAAGTGCAAGTTTTGCGCGGGCAATATTTGCTAAGAGATCCTTTGGGGCTATTTTTAAAGCTTTTGTTAACAGCTCGTTTGCTCGGCTTGGGTTTTTCACAGCATAAAAATTTGCTAAGGCAATAAGTGCAGGCACGCACTCTTTATGGTTGTTTATAACATGTTCCAAATATTGTATCCCTCTAACGCTATCGGAGCTTAATAGTAGCTCACCTAGCATTGAAAGTAAAAATGGGTCATTTGAGTTTGTGCTGTAAGCTTGCTCGCAAAGCACAAGTGCTCTGGCTCTATCTTCTGCGTCACCGGCTATGTCATCCATTAAAATAGATGCAAGTGAGGTGTCCACTTCAAAAGCGGAAGCTTTTGTTTTTTTCTGTAGTGGTTCTTTTGCTTCTAAAAGACTGGCAGCTTCTTCAAGAAGTTTTTGGGATTTTGCGAGGTCATTTTTTTCTCCTGTTCGCAAAAACTCTCCATAGGCAGTCAATAGGCGGATGTTTTTTGGATCATGTGCATAGGCCTGTTGAAAATGATGAAGTGCCATTTCGCAGTTTTTATTGATTCCGTTAAACTCTCCTTGGTGTAGTTTAGCTAGGTAAAAATGAGCTAAAGCTGCGTCTGGGTTTGCTTGGATGGCTGTTTCTAAGAGACGTTTGGCTTCATCAGCTGAGCCTTTTTTTTCTAATAGAAGAAGAGCGAGGCCTTGTAGGGCTGCTTGATTGTAAAAATTTATCTTTACTGCTTCGCGGTAGAGTTGTTCAGCATTTGCAGGCTGAGTGGTCGCTCGTAGATTGGCTAAACATACAAGTGCATGTGCGTTGCGAGGGTTGAGTATGGTCGCTCTTTCGCAAAGTGTTTCAGCAAGCGCCTGGTTTTTAACTTTACGCAAAATGTCTGCAAATGTTGCCAGTACGTAGTGGTTGTAAGGAGCCTGCTTATAGGCCGACTGTGCAATCTTTTGAGCTTCCTCAAGTTCTCCATCATCCGACATAAGTCGTGCTTTGCAGGCCATAAGACCGTGATGGTTTGGAAAATTTTCGAGTAGTGTATCTACTTGAGCGCGTGCTGCAAGAGGTGATGCTTTAATGCCGTGTGCACCTACTCTAAAAAACTCAGCATAGGCAATGGCTGCTGGAAAAAACTGAGGATTTATATTGAGGGCAGCTTCAAGCAGTTTTTGGGCTTCTAGCTTATCTGCTTCTTCGTTTTCGTAAACTGCTAATCCTGCGAGGGTGAAGGCAACAGCGGATTGTTCTTGGTGTGCCAGATCTACAAGTTCTGTGTAGTCAGTGGATGTTTTCCAAAAGGAATCGCAGTAAATATCAAGAAGTGATTTTGGATACTGCGTAATCGCTAGGTCAGTTTGTGAAATTTTTGCACATCCCTGAACATCAATCATACGCAGCTGAGGACATTTTTGACAGGCAAGCTGAAGACCTGCAGAGGTAATAGCTGTGTTTGACACAACAAGCTCACTAAGGTTTTCAGGCAGTGTTGCTTGAGCTACTACCTGGTCATCAAAATGTAGAGCACCGGTTACAGATAGGTGAGCGAGTCCCGGGCAGCAGCTTATAATAGATACAAGTTCTTCTTTAGTGAATCTTGTGTATTCAATTTTTAGTGCTGTAATAGGTCCGAGTGTGTTTTGGGCAGCAACAAGGGATTGTTGAAGAGCTGGTGTGTTTGCGGAAATACAAACCTGCAGGGGGTCATTAAATGCAACGAGGGGTTTGATAGCTTCAAAATTTTTCTCGGATAGAGGGATATTGTTTGTCGCAAGAAGGCGGGAAAGAAGTGCGCTGGCATTTAAAGCGCGACCTGCGGCCGCTTGTGGTAGTTGCTGCTGAGGGTCGAAATATTTCATGGCTGCTTTTTCAATACGAGGAGCTGAAATTGAACTTTCGTACATTGAGGATAAGGTCCCGTATAAATCTACAATTCGATCATTCATTTGTATATTTAACGTGCAGGGCTTTCCTTCTCCAAGATTAAAAATTTCTTGCACTAGCTGGTGAACCGTGGCTTCTGGATTTGAAGTTTTAGCGATTTGTTGGGTAACAGCTTCAACTGTTGCGGCTCCTCCGTAGTACAGAGCGATTGTTTGGTGTACTGCTTGATCTATTACAAATGAGGACATAAAAGACTCCTGTATTAATTTTGTCGTCCCGTTATTTTTTCTTAAAACAAGAAAAAATAGGGAACAGGTTTTGCCTAAGCTAAACCTTCATTAATTAGGCGTCAATTCTATTTTGTCCTAAGGTTGATTGTTCCAGCTGGTAAGCTTTTGGAGCATTCGTTCCGAGTGAGACCCTTGCCAGTAAAGCTTTTGGCATGCCTCACAATAGGAAATGTGAACTTCGCTTTTTTTGACTTCTTCGGGAACTGTTTTGAGAAGAGTGGGATCTGTAGCATCTATAAAAAGTGAGTTGCATACAAGGCAGCGTGAAAATGGATTGTTGAGCCAGTTTATGGTAAGTTTTTTGGTAACTTCATGGATACAGCCTGTGAGGCTGTTTGATTTGAGGTGGCAGACGGTTTCATTTGCGCCTGACATTTCTAGAAAATGGTGATCGCGGGTGAGGAGCTTTCGCTTGTCTGCTTGAGCTATTACATATATTTCGGCGTCATCTAGGGACGTGGAAATTATCAGTGTATCATATCCGGCAACGCGCAGCCATCTGCCGAGGCCCACGAGCATTTCATCGCAAAGAAATTGCATAGGTGTAACTCCTTAATCCAAGAGGTACACCATATGCTGAATTAATTTCTAGTAGTTATATGGCGTGACGCGCGACACGCTGTGCATGTTCGTGAGCCGTTATGCCAATGTATGTGTAAAGTGGGATGTATATGAGGAATAAAAGTGGGCTTACCAATGCAATGGAGCGAGCTGTGTCAACTGCAGCACCAACTACACAGGCATTGCGGATGCCGTTGTAGACTCTTTGTGATGTTGTTCGATCCATTTCATCTTCAAATACCCTGCAAGCAAGAAGGGCAACGCTTGCAGCTAAAGGTCCTACGCCTAGTAGAACAAAAGGAGTTAAGGCAGCTGTATAGGGTGCTGCGTGGTATGTTTCATTGATTCTGTTTCGTGTGGAATTAGAAAGGTGCTTGTTGCTAAGTTCGGTTACTTTTCTGCCTAAGTATTCGTAGGTTTCTTTGATTTTAGCGCCAGCCTGGTCGGCTGCATTTGTTACATGTTGCGCTGCAGTTTTTAGTTTATTTACGATGTTGTCTATCATATTTAATTCCTGTTTTTATTATTACGACACAACTATATGTTATTATGTAATTAAAAACAAATTAATAATTTCGATTTATGGGGTTGTTGTATAAATTACCACTGAGCTCGCGGAGATGTTTGGGAAAAATAAGAAGGCTTATAATATCAAAGGACAACTAGCTGAAGCACTTAGTAAATCCAAAGCTTTAAATAGTATGATAAGCTTAGCAATGTCTTATGGCGAGCGGGTTGTTAACTAATCCTTCTCCCTATCTCAACCCTCTCGGTGCGCTCAGTGCCTCGGTGGTTAATTCTGTAACAAGACCTTTATTTATTAGAAATTGAGTTTTTTATTCGCTAAAGGTGAGGCTTACTTTTATTGCTTGGTGCTTAATGTCTGAAAAAATTTCACTCGCTGCGTTGTGGATACTTTGCTTAAAGGCAGTGAGGTATCGGTCTTGATCATTTTGAGAAACAAAGGTGATTTTATGCTCCAAGTGCAAAAAGTTTAACAAGGCTTCACGGTTGATTTGCACAGCTATTTCGATTTGATCTACATAGTTTTCGAATTCATTTTCAAGTAGGTCTACTTGGCAATCAGCTACAGGTGGGTGATTTTTAAGCGTTTCTTCAAAACGGTTTGCAAATGCGTGGTAATGGATGCGATCTGAGCTTGCTTCAGTAGCGCTTGAGGAGGTTTGTACTTGGTAGCCATCGAGTGGAAGGCTTGAGAAGCAAAATAATGCAAATATAAGTATACTAAGTGCGCTCATAATCTACTCAATAAAGTTTAAAAATTAATTATACACCACAACTAAGATAAAGTCAATGATAAATAAAAATAATTCTCTACAGGTGGTTCAGGAAGAAAAGCCATGGTATAAGGAAGGGCTTCGCTTCAAATGTACTGGGTGTGGCAAATGCTGTACTGGCTCTCCTGGCTATGTGTGGATAACTCCCGATGAAATTGAAAAAATAGCAGATTCCCTAAAAATGTCACTAGTAGATTTTTCACGAGGTTATCTTCGTGAAATAAATGGAGCCTATGCATTAAAAGAACGTGTAAAGAGCTATGACTGTGTTTTTCTTAATGGTAAAGAGTGCAGTATTTATGAGCTGCGGCCAAAGCAGTGTAAAACGTTTCCCTGGTGGGTTCAGAATTTAGAAACTGAAGAAGATTGGAATCTGGCTGCAAAACGTTGCGAAGGCATAAACCACCCAGATGCTCCAACTACTCCTTGTAGTGACATTGTACAACAACTAAACGAGGGTGACGGAATCCATGGCCAACCAGAATAAATCACAAAATGTTGCTTTTTCAGCATTACTTAATGTTCTATTAGCAATTATAATCTTTGTGAATGCAGAGGCGGGAAAGCTTTTAGGAATTCAGACTCTTTCTCTTAGTTTTTCTGCGGTTTGGCCCGCAACGGGATTTTCTTTGGCGGCTCTTCTTATCTTCGGCTTTAGACTATGGCCAGGAATTTTAGTCGGAAATTTGGCCTATAATTTTTTGCATCTCTATTTTGCATCGGGGGGGGGGCTTGGGCCATTTGGCGTGGCACTTAGTATTTCCTTAGCATCTCTAGCTCAGGCGTTGGTTGGTGCGTATATCTTACGAAACTATGCATCAAGTAGATACTTTTCAACTGTAAAAGATGTTGTGCTATTTTTGTTTTTCGGGGGTGTTGTTACCTGTTTGATTGCAAGCAGTGTTGGAGTGGCCTCTTTGTATGTATATGGAGATCTTGCGGCAAATAGTATTAGCTATGCCTTACTTACATTTTGGCTTGGTGATACAATGGGAGTCCTTATTTTTACCCCGCTGTTAGTGGTTTGGTCAATTTGTAAGCCAGAAATTCGTTTGGGTCTCTTTACTAAAGAAGCAATCTGCATGGGTATAGTTTTTTGCTTCATCAGTTTTTATACACTGCAGGGGTATCCATTAGGCTATCTATTTATCCCTTATGGTATATGGGTGGCATATCGCTTGAGTTTTCATGGCGCAACAGCCGCAACCCTTCTTGTGTGCTTTGTAGTTATTGTCCCGATATGTACAGGTGCCGGCCCTTTTATTTTGTATTTCACTGCAGACATGTTGCTTATTATCGTGAGCTTTTTGCAGATAATCGCAAGCACATCGCTTCTTTTTGCGGCGGCGATTAGCGAAAGGAATGCAGCCTGGCAGCTCATTAAAAAACATCGACTTGATCTTTTGTAAAATTCCATATTTGTGTACGGTGGAAAGTAAAGAGACGTGAGAATTGAGATGTATAGATTTATTTTTATATTTTTCGCCCTTTTTACTGTGGTGACTTCTTGTAGTGACAGATCATCTAGTGCAAAGGCACAGGTCGCACAACTTTTTTCTAAGGCTGATGTACAGATAAACGGTTCTCGACCATGGGATATTCAAGTTCACAATGAGGACTTTTATAATCGATTACTAGCGGGAGGATCTCTTGCTCTTGGTGAGTCCTACATGGATGGCTGGTGGGATTCTACCCATGTAGATCAGTTTATCGATCGTTTACTCCAATCTAATCTTCAAAATCATATTGCCCCGACGTGGGATACGCGCTGGACTGTGCTGAAAGCTCATCTTCTAAATCTCCAAGATAAAATTGGTGCAAAACAGGTGATTGATGAGCACTACCAGCTTGGTAATGATTTGTATGAAGCCATGCTTGATCCCTATATGGTATATAGCTGCGCCTACTGGAAAAATGCGAACACGCTTGATAAGGCTCAGGAAGCTAAATTTGAACTCATTTGTAAAAAGCTTGGTTTAGAGCCCGGCATGAAGGTGTTAGATATAGGTTGTGGCTGGGGTGGTTTCGCAAAATACGCTGCAAAACACTACAATGTTTCTGTAGTAGGCGTTACTCTTTCAGAAAATCAAGCCAATTTTGGTTGCAGGGCCTGTAAAGGGCTTCCTGTTGAAATTTTAGTAAAAGATTACCGTGATGTAGAGGGTAGCTTTGATAGAGTAGTTTCTATAGGTATGTTTGAACATGTGGGTAAAAAGAATTTTTCTGAATTTATGGATGTGGTAAACCGATGCCTCAAGCCAAACGGGTTACTTCTTTTACATACCATAGGTGCTAATAGCTCATCGGTTATTACAGATCCATGGATACATAAATATATATTTCCAAATGGTAATCTGCCGTCGATTTCACAAATTGGTGAATCGATTGAAAATGAATTCGTGATGGAAGACTGGCATAATTTTGGTGCCGACTACGATACAACGCTGATGGCGTGGTATGACAATTTTGTAAGGGCCTGGCCAAAACTTAAGGCAAAGTATGACGAGCGCTTTTATCGTATGTGGAAGTTTTATCTCTTGTCATGTGCTGGAAGTTTTCGTGCTCGACAGATACAGCTTTGGCAGCTTGTGCTTTCTAGGGAGGGGGTATCAGGTGGCCATGACTCGATTAGATAGGAGTGTGGTTTGCTTATATCACCAGACAGATCTCATAAATGTACAAAGATCTGTCTGGTATAGATCTTAAAGAACCTTTGAGACTGTCCAGATAAAACCAAGTGTTGTAATGCCAGTGATAAAAAGATTTATCCCAACAAATACTCCAAGTATCCATGACGCTTCCGTGGGCCAGTAGGCTAAAATAACCATGGATAGAATTATTGACATAATGCCACTCGTTATAATCCATCCCCAGCTTCTTAGGGGCTTCATTTGCATTCCGCCGTAGATTTTTACAGCACCATCAAAAAGAAAATAAAATGCTAGTAGCAGTGTAAGTGTACGTATTCCGGACATCAGATAAACGAGCAGTAAAATCCCAAGAGTAAGATAAAGAAGAGATGTCAAAATTGAGGCAGCTCTATTTGGCATTTCTGGAGCGGCAACTGAGCGAACTGCTGATGCTGTAGCACTTATAATAAAGAGCCACGCTAAAAAATAGTCGATTGTTAAAGAAAAGAACCGTGGTAGGGTCATCGCTAGTATTCCAAAAAGGGTAAAAAGAACGCCCTCAATAATAAACAATTTTTTGAATCTTTTGACGAGCGTAACAAGTGGATTGTTTTCCATAATTTTCCTCAGTTTTTCTGTTGAATAAATAATTTATTAGATATATGTCAAGAGAAAGACGTAGAAGAGGTGATTTGTGAAAATACTTTTAGTGGTTTTATTAGGGCTGATGAGTATGACAAGCTGCAGCCGTGAAACATCATCAGATGTATATGATGATCAAACTTTTGGAGAAGCTGCTGCAACGTATCCTGGTACTGTTATACATATGCAAGAGGTGACAGTGAAAAATGGCAGGGGATTGCAAGATAATACAACAGGTCTTGTAGGCGGAGGCCTGGCTGGTGCGCTATTGGGATCTACAATTGGTCGTGGTGAGGGTGCTGTTGTGGGAACTGTGGCAGGAGGTCTTCTTGGTGCTACGGGCGGTGCTGCTCTTGAAGGTGGCCTAAAAAAACAAAAAGCAATGCAGTATATTGTTAAGCTTGATAATGGAGAGCTAAAGACTATAGTCCAAGCAATTGAGCCTCGTTTGATTACAGGTGAGCAAGTATATGTTATGCTTTCAAGAGAAGGTCGATCACGCGTCATTGCACGCTAGTGATGGTAAAAATCAAAAATAGCCTGAAATGTGTACTAAATACATGGTTCAAGGTTATTTTCTTTTGTTGTAAATAACCTTGAAACATGCCTCGGAACCATGTCTCCAAGAATCGAGAAATTTTATATCAGCATCTCTTGTTTTAGAAGGGTTTTATCCATTGCCAACAGGGTGTCTCTCAAAGGGATCGATTCCATCTTGTTGCACAAACTCTTCTTGCACAACTCTTCCTCCTACTGGATGTCTGGCAAAAAGATCTACTGGGGCAGCTTCTTGTTGCACTTGCTGTCGATGCTCTTGTCGTCTTTGGTTGCCAACTTGATGACGTTCATATAAATCAACGGGTTGGGCAGCTGTTGGAATAAAAGCATCCACGGGCAACTCAAAATGGCCTCTATTGCGGTGATGATGTCTAGGCCGCTCTACAAATACAGTTGGAGGCTGTACGTATTCATTTCTTCGGACAACAGTAACAGGTGGCGGGTCAAAAAAGGAGGTCGCGACTCTTCGCGTGGAGTTGTAACTATAACTTGAGCTTGAGTTGCTAGGAAAGTAAAGACAAAAAGTAATCGTGCCTAAAATAAGGCATGTAGTAAGAGCTCCGGCTGCGCCAGTTACAGCAAAGGCTATTCCAGAGACTGCTGTACACACTAAGAAAAAGTTGCGAACTGCCTTGGAAATTTTCGATTCAGCGCTTCGGCTATTGCGTACTACCCCGTCAGGTATAGTATATCTAGGTTCAAAAAGACTGGTTGTAACGAGATCAATGCACATAATTTACCTTTTTGTTTTTTAATTTAAGAGATGGGCACGAAACACTTTTTCGTGCCCATAGGGGACTAGAATATTCTGGTTGCTGGTAGCCAGTTTTCTTTTTCTACGCTAATAAGAATAAAGGGACTTCCTAGTGAAAACCAGGTGTCGTTAGATCCGCAGATCATGGCATAACCTCTTTGCCAGTCTCTTAGAATTTGAGCACATGGGCCGCTAAGATCAACTTTCCAGATGCTTCCGTTGTTTAGGTACACTTCGCCTCTGGAATAGTCTATACGCTCAATTTTACGTGTGTTTGGGCTATATTTAAATGGTCCAAGTGCCATGTTTGCCGCTACAGATTGATTAGTCTGCAGATTTACAAGGCGAAATTTGTGAGCAGGCTTAGTACCTGTAATTTTATTCCACATGCTTAATGAGTTTGGCTTAACAGCAAGTTCTGTGTGTAGTGGCCAGCTTTTTACGATGGCGTGGTCGCTTTCGCTAATGCCCCATGTGGTGCCATCCTGAACTGTAACTAAGCTTCCTTTAGAGTCTGTCTCTTTAACATAGTGACTAACAACAGCAAATGTAGGCGACGGACCAAAAAAATCGCAGCCACGTGCTGTGAAATTTAGTTTGCTTGGGTTTGCTGGAGCATTTTTTCCTCCGACAAATTTGCGGTTTTTTGCAGCAATTTTTGCCATTTGGTTATAAAGAGCTCTTTCTTTTCCTTCGGGAAGAGGCCTTCTTTGAACTCGCTCATTATTTTGTTGGCAACCGCAGCCAGCAAGCATAAATGTGCTTTCTTGTGGTTTAAGGGGCTTTTTTTTATTGCAGGGACATGCTGTATTTATAATACCAACATCATTCTCTACATCAATTTGAGGTTTTCTGATGGGTCTTTTTTTGTTCTGGCAGCCACAGCCACCTGTTAGCTCAAAGGTGACTTCATCTGCTGTACTTGCTGATGCAAGAGTAGTGACTAGCATTGCAGTGCATGCTAGAAAGTACTGTAGTCTTTTCATGGTCAACTCCTAGGTTATTGTTGTTACGTGATCAAGTAATATGACATCACGATGAGTGAATCTTTTGCTATTTCATCATTTTTTTAAAGATTTTTTCTTCCGATTTTTTCGTTATATTGACCACACCATGCCAATGTACTGTAAAGAAATGATGAAGATTATGCGAAATTTTGATAAAATTTGGTGGTATGATATTTACACAATCCTTCTTTAGCGTAGTAGCAACAGCTTTTTCAGTGTTTCTCATAACGGCCTTGGGTGCTTTTTTGCGAAAACAAAATCGCCTTAGTGACCAAGTAGATTCAGCCTTCATGTGGCTAACAATAAATATTCTTTATCCGGCACTTATCGTAAATGCTATCCTGAAGAATCCGGCGTTAGATAATCTTGAGAATATCTTTTTGCCGCCGATTATGGGGTTTAGCTCTGTCCTTATAGGGCTGGGGCTGGGAGCTATCTTTTATAGATTCGCTGGCTTGAAGTCGCAAAAAGAGACGAGAAGTTATCTTCTTTCTAATGCGGTGAACAACTACGGCTTTTTGCCCATAACACTCATCATGGCTTTATACAGCCGTGAAACCTTAGGTGTGCTTTTTGTGCATAACATTGGTGTTGATGCGGCTATTTGGTCTGTTGGTATTGTTATTATTAGCTCTCAGATATCCATTAGGCAGAGCCTCAAGAAGATGATCAATGCACCTTTGTGTACTATTACTAGCTGTCTTTTTATTACATACTTTGACTTAGATCAACATGTTCCTCAGTTTGTCTTCAAAACAACGTCACTGTTAGGACAAGCAACGATACCTATTTCACTGCTTTTGGTGGGCTCGTTGATGTATGATTCTCAAAAAGCTGTGAAAATTACAGACGGCATTCGTATAGTGCTTTCATCCATCGTTATACGGGTTGTTTTATTTCCCATATGCTATCTTGCGCTTGTCTGGGCTATTCCTATGACTATGGAGCTTAAGCAGGTAATGCTTGTAGAGGCATCGCAGCCCGCGGCTATGCTGCCAATTGTTTTGGCAAAGCAGTATGATGCAAGTCCGCAGGTGGCTTTTATTGTACTTTTAAGTACTTCTCTGGCTAGCTTGATTACAATGCCCTTTTGGATACACTACGGCACCTTATTTCTTTTTTAGATAGACTCTTGACTGTGGTGTTTGCGCATTTTTTAGAAGCTTGTTTGTTTTTTTGAACATCCGCCTCCAAGATGGTTTTGAAGTATGACTTTCATCTTCCATCGCAATTAAAAAGGCTTGAGTAAAAAATCCTCCATAGTCGCTGCCATACGAAGATGTGCCGGGGACTGCGCCAGAGGCGAGAATCTTCCCCCGTTTTTTATTAAATAGTCTTTTCAATCCGCTTTTTTTTGCGGGAAAAGAAATATTGATTTTAGGAATGGTTGTCATGCTTCTGATAAAGGGAATAGAGCTTGGGCCATATCTGTTACAGGAGTCGGACAACATAATGGTGAGGCGAGCATTTTTATTTTCTAGCGCTTCTTTAATGCCTTGCATTGAAACGCTTTCTTTGTTTGTTCTAAAAAATAAGTTTGGCCAAATAGTTGTGCTCGAGTTCGATGCAAATCCGTGGCCAGTGAAGTAGAAAAAAAGAATGTCATGTCTTCCGACATTGCGTTCGATAACCCATTTTTTGAGTTTGTCTATTGTGACATTGTGGTTGTCTAACACAGTGAGGGCAAGTTTTTTTCCACTAGCTCTTGCCATGCGTTTGGTTGCAATTCTCATTTTTTTTATGTCAATGCGAGCTGATTGCCTAACATCTTCTGATGCTGTATCTGCTATGACAATTGCATGAAACGTGGAACTAAAGAGTTGGGTGTTAAGTAAAAAGAGCGCTAAAGTTAGGGCAAGTTTTTTCATTGGATTCCTCGAGTCTGTATCAATGCAGTATACATAATCTCCTAAAAATAGAAGATTTTTTTATGCGCCTTTAAATCTTTTTCTGCTATGAAAAACTCTTGATGTTTTTTGAGGTAAGCTTTGGAATTTTTAACTGAACATGAAGTTTTACGAGTATGGCTTCTTGAGTATGGCAGCTTTGCACTCTTTGGGCTTTTAGCTCTTGGTATTGTAGCGCTTCCTGTGCCTGATGAGACGCTTATGGTTTTGGCAGGCGTGTTGATGTATAAAGGCTCTTTATGTATTCCTACTACAGTTATAGCTACTATTGCGGGCAGTATTACAGGGATCACCATTAGCTACATAATTGGAAGAACACTTGGGAAGTTCATTCTTGAGCGGTTTGGTAGTTGGGTCGGATTGACAGAGGCAAAAGTTCACCAAACACATGAATGGTTTGATCATTTGGGTAAATGGGCACTTTTTTTTGGCTACTTCATCCCAGGAATTCGCCATTTAACCGGCATTGTGGCAGGGTCCATAATGTTGCAGTATAGCCATTTTGCACTTTTTGCATATAGTGGGGCTGTACTCTGGGCTTCGACTTTTCTTTGTCTAGGATATTTTTTTGGCAGCTACTGGATTTCGGCACTAGAGTATGCCGAAATCTATGTTGATGAGATTATACTTGTCGCGCTCTTCACCACTATAGGCTATTTGCTTTTTCGCGCGTACAAGCATAAATAAGCTATTTAGGGCAGCTTATAAAGGGGACTCCCGGGCAGCACTTACATAGGCATGGAAGAATAAGTTCTACTATATATGTTACTGAAAGGGGACGGTCCCAATAGTGTCAACTTAAGCTATTTTCTCCTAGTAATGATCGGGCATTGTTCACCTTTTCAGTCAAGTTTTACGCCCGCCACAGTATCTTTACAAAAATAATTGAAACACAAAGACACACAGACACAAAGACACAAAGACACAAAGAGAGTTCCTCGCGAAGCCGGCAATTCTTATCATGTTATAGCTGATGGGTATTTTTTCTCAAAAAACTGCCACAAATCGTGACCTATATATCATTGTAAGCTCTACGGAGTGCTTTGTGTCTTTGTGCCCATACTTTTACGCATAAGTTTTTTTGACAAAAATCCAAACCATGTACTCTGTCTTGAAAAATATCAATTCGAGGCTGGACTATGGTTAGTAAATGGGTTAAAGATGAGTTAGAAGGGGTTAAGT
>JBGSSB010000167.1:0-19572 GCA_041737255.1 Chlamydiales bacterium
AACGACACATACCTTGGCACCCCGCATCACCGCCCAGCGACAGCCAAGTTGGCACCTCGCATCGGCCTTCAACGACCGTGATGTTGGCACCTGACTTTCATGATAAATTGGCGGCCTTTTAACCCTCCTACCATCTCTTTAATTTACTGCTCATATTCACTCCACGAGTGTATGAGTCTCTTTTCTCTCTCAAGAATCTCTATTTTTTCCTACTAAAAATCCAGTCAAATTTTGCGACGGCATTTAAGTCTGGGGTAGCGAAGCAGTATTGAAGTTATCCTCTACTCCTTTGTCAGCCTGCTTTTTCCAATAAGGCTGTTCTTGCGATAGCTTTCAGCATTGATCTGCAGAATATGGGCGTTATGCACCACGCGATCAATCGCAGCAACAGCCATCGCTGTATCTTGAAAGATTTCACCCCACTCTCCAAATGACTGATTACAGGTGATAATCACGCTTTTTCGTTCATAGCGCTCGCAGATCAGCTCAAAAAGAACATTCGTTTCCATTTGGTCTTTTTTGGCGTAGCCAAAATCATCCAAAATTAGACAATCATATTTTTCTAGTTTGTTTAGTGCAGACTGCAGCTGCAGGGCCTGTTTTGCGGCCTGCAGCTTTTGGATGAGCTCTGTCGTGCGCGTAAACAAAACTCGTATATTACACTCTAATAATCGCATGCCTATTGCTGCGGCCAAATGGGTCTTTCCGACCCCTGATGGGCCAAAAATCAAGATATTTGAGCCCCGGCTAATCCATCCTTCACCTGAAGCTAAGGTGAGCACTTGTGTTTTGTTCAGTGAGGGAACTGCCCCAAAATCAAAGCTCGAAAGTAGTTTCCCTTTCGGCAGCGCTGACTCGTTAATAAAACGCGCCATGCGTCGATTTCCGCGACCTGTTAGTTCTTGCTCACATAAGATAGATAAACATTTAGCGCTTCCCCATCCTTCAAGATCAGCCTGACGGCATATTTCTTCCCAGTACGAAGTAATACTGGTAAGATTAAGTTCTTTAAGCATTAGTGGCAGTACATTTTTTGCGTTCTCAATCATCGTTTTTCCTTATTATTCGGCCTTTATTGATAAAAGAAGGTCATATGACTTAGGATCCTGAGCCGCGACCAATATATGTGGAATACTGGTCTTTTGAACTTCAAAAAGCTCTTTCAGCTCGCTTGATTTAGGTTGGCGTCCAGCTAGAAAGTACTTTCTAAGCTCATCTATAACCCTATCTTCGTGACCATCAGCAGCTAGTTTTAGGATTTTAACGTATTCCTTACAGGCAGAACGTTCATCCTGTTGGCTGTTAAGAAGCTCCCATAGACGCCGGAATTCGTCCGTAGGCATCAGATCATCCCTGAAAACATAGTTTCGAAAGGCCTGCGGCTTTCGAACTAGGCTATGGATAAGGTGATGATAATCGATCTTTCGAGGCCTTGAGGTCGCTCCTTTCCAGCGAAGCCTTGGATGAGTGGCAACAAGTGTTGTATTTAAATAACATTCAATACGGCCGTCATATATGCGAACGGTCACTTTCGACCCTATTAGTTGAGAAGGTACAGAGTAACGGCATTGTTTAACCGTTATCACGCTTGTAGAGTTCACGTGTGTTAGTACTACGTCGTAATCACGAGCTCTGTGAGCAGGTAAAGGTCGAAGATACTTGCGCTCTTCTTCTAATTTTCGCTGGCATGGGATATTTCTTTTATCCACAATGCCTTGGACAAATTCTCGGTATGTTTCCAAAGATACAAAATCTCTCGATCCTCGAAGCCTTAATTTTTGGTCAATTTTGCTTTTAAGATGCCTATGAGAAGATTCAATGCTTCCATTTTCGTGGGCCACACCTTTGTTATTTCGTGTAGCTTCGATCTTATAATGATCGCATAGCTCCTTATAAGCCTTTGTGAAGTCTTCATGAGCCTTTTTATGAAGATTTTTATAGGCTGCCGCCAAACTGTCCGTCCTGTGAGTCTTAGGGACTCCACCAAGACGCCATAGACCTTCTTGAAGACCCTCTGAAAGGCCAGCATAACTTTCGCCACCCGTAATAACGAAGGCATACTCCCAAGAACTATAGGGTAGTCTAAAATGGTATAAGAGGTGTGGAAAGGGCTTTCCTTGAATCATAACATCAAGTCGGTTACAACATGTAAAGTCGGATATTCCTTGCCATCCAGGTGGGTTTTCCTGACGGAAAACCACCTCCTTTTCAGGTCCATTTAAACTCTTCCAAGTACTAATACGCCTTTGAAGTGTTCTGAGAAGGCTGTTTGGATATTTTTCTGGATAGTGATCTTGCAGTTCTTCAAGCAAAGTAGTTGCTTGGAGAGAAGGATCTTTCTCTAATAATGGAACCATTATGGCTTCCCATACATCTCCAAATGGATCTCTTGGGTTTTTTGACGTTGTTTCCTTTGAACTATAATTAGTCTTTACGCGACCTTTCTGAATACGTTTTGCACTACGCAAGCTGATTCCAGCCTTCGCAGCAGCAACTTTTTGGGTATTTCCCTTTTTTCTCTCTGACATAAATAATTCAACCTGTTGTTTGGTTATGTGTTTATTTGCCATCTCGATCTCCTTATGAAGGCCGAAATACTAACAGCTTTAACAGCATGTTTTTCCAGAGAAATAGAGAGGATAAAAAAGGTGCCAACTGATTGTCGTCACCATGAAGATAAAGGTGCCAATTTGATTGTCGTCAGCGCGCGATGCGAGGTGCCAACTTGGCTGTCGCTGGGCGGTGATGCGGGGTGCCAAGGTATGTGTCGTTAGGATGTGATGGAAGGTGCCAAGCTGGTTGTCACCAAGGTGCCATCATCACTGTCGTCGTACACCCCATCTGCGCTGTTATGCGAGCGACTGTCTCTGTTAACCATTTCACTTGAAAATATTAAAGCCCTTGATTTTGGTAGCCAAACAAAAGATACTCCACAAGCATCCGCTAATCTAGTAACAATCTTTGAGAACGCACTTATTACCGCACAGTCCAAAGCGCCTAAAACATTTCAGGACCTCTCTGCCCGGCCATGCGCCATAGTTGCAGTGCAGCTGATTGAACAAGCTTCAGACTCGGGCTACCTACACACCACCCGAAAAACAACGCAGATCCCCTATAAAATTATTAGTTCTCCTGATAAACAAATGCTACTCTTTCAACCAAAAAAAAAGCCTAGTGACCAATCCAATTCAGGCATGGCAAAGGTAGGACGAAGAGCTATTGTACTAAAAAAGCAACTCAATGAATGGCAATCTGCTGTTGTATTCACTCTTACCAGCAAAAAAGGGGCAAATCAAGCAAGTTTCAAAGACACCTTTGAATACGAAAGTAAACTCTATAGCTTTCCCGGCACCGAAGGAATTTTCCCAGAACATCTTTTTAGCGGTGTATTTAGCACAAAACCCTACAAACGACTAGGACTATATGAAAACTTGCCTCACTCTCTTTTTGACTGGGTTTTTGAAGACGGACATAGCCATTTAAACGAAAAGCTAGCTTGTGACCTGTTACATAAAGTAGGTGTACTTCATGAAAAAAAATTGCTCCATGGCGATATTAAACTAGAAAATATTCTTGTAGCTGATGATGGCACAGTAAAACTTTGCGATCTTGATTTTGCACGTAGCGAAAGTGAACTAGGATGCAATCCAAGCAAAGGTGGTACATTGGAATACCTGGCCCCTGAACGAATTCAAGCTTTGATTTCTAAAGAAACCTTCAAGGGCGATAGTTTTAAAGCCGAGGCCTATTCATTAGGCTGCGTACTTTACGCCCTACATTTTAAAGCACCTGCTCCATGGACTCTGCACACCAGTCGTCTCATCAATTTACATACCATGAAGAAGAAGCAGCAAACAATAAAAGCAAGTGCAGTAACAGCAAAAGAATTCTTTCTCACACTACCCCCAAAGAGCCCCGATCTTGTCAAAAACATAGCTCTTTGGATGCTCGATCCAGATCCTACTACACGCCCTTGCCTGCAAGAGATTTGCAGCATATTAAGATCAGACAAGGGCTGTAAATAACCGAAGGCTGCATGTCGCAAGAAATGGTTAAATTCTTTCTAATCTTTTATTGTAGCAAGAGGCACTGAAGGCTCTTGCGATTTTTTAAAATAATTGTCTATTAAAGCCTCAATAGCATCATCACAAAAAATAGCCTCAAAGTACTCTTCGTATTCATCAGGAAAATAGACACGTACTCGTCGCTCCTCCTCATCCGGCCAACTATCCCCTATTTCCTCATACATCGCTCTATTTTTTTCGGTATCAGCAAGCCATCCATTTTGCATTAATTGCAAAAAGTGCTCAGGACTCACAAGATCTACCGAGCCATTGATCAAAGCTAACGACTCATTAATCCATTCCCAACAAAAATGGGCACAATCTAGTGTTGCTGAATCTTCGCACTGCGTTAGCTCAGCATCAGCTGCCGTTAATGCCTCGCCTATCATCGCCACTACGTATTTCCCATTATAGTCGTCAACTTGAAAATACTTTCTCGCTATTGTATTTTGAATCTGCAAAATGCCACCAGCTGGCTCATTCTCATGATCTAAAATAGAAGGGGTCGCCAACAGCTTTGGCACATATTCTGTTGCATTTCGCTCCTCAGCCCTCAAAGCATGTGCCGCTGAGGCAACAACTGTTGCAGTAGGCTCATAGATTGAGTAGGTGCCTTTTTGAGGAGTAGTAAAAGTAATTTTCCCTCTTGTCGGGATATTCGCCAAAAGCTGTTCAGCTTCATCACAGGCCTTATCATCAAACGATCTATAGTTATCTATAACACAACTAAAAGAGCCTCTAAGCTGTTGGCATGTCTTACGTGGGATTTGACTTAAATCATTATTAAGAATTGAAGCTATAATTTTGTTAACTGCAGCCAAATCACTAGGAAGCCTCTTAGAGTCTGCCTGATAAATTTTGCCTAAATGCGAATCTACAGACACCCGCGAACTTGAATCATTTAATCCTAATGTATTAACAACGGAAATAAATTCATTTATTTGATCTCCAACAAAAATAGAACTCAACGTCACCTCAATGCAATTTATTATAATTTATTACTGTTATTAACTTTACGTCTCTATAGAAAAATAAGCAGCCAACTCAGCCTGGTCAATATCATTTTCAACCTCATATACCCGTGATAAATACCCACAAATAGTATTCATAGTAGGTCGCATTTCTCGGCGAGGATTTAATGCCCATTGCGCAAGTAAAAAGAGCATTTTTTTTGCCGAACTATCTCTCCCTGCTTCTAAATTGATTTTTGCTAAATTTGCTGCTTTACGATACTTATTAAGGGTTTCATTATCACATTTACGCTGAGTGCCATTTGCCACCCATGGCGGGCCCAAACCGGAAAGCATCTCCAAAAGCATGCATCCAAATGCAAAGATATCACCTGATTTGCCATCTGTATGTTTATAATTAATTAGCTCAGGGGGAAAAAACTCTTGTGTTCCACCATCGGTTGGTACTCTTTCATATTTGCCAATAAGTACCTGGTCTACATCACAGATGAGTACATCATGCTCTTGGGTAACAAGTAGGTTATCACTTTTAAAATCTACTAGTACTATCTGCTTTTCATGTAGTGCTGCCACTTTCTTAGCAGCTGCCAAGGCGACCTTCAGCAATAACGATATTGGCTGCCCTTTAGCCCAAAAAAACAGACACTGGTGTCGTTCATAATAACATGATCGTGTAACGACACGTTTGCTGGTTTTTGCAAAGTCATAATAGCATCGAGCAAACATGCTCTGATCTACCATGGAGGCCAGCTTCCTCTCGACTTCCCTTGCATTAAAAAAATTAATCTCTTTATTTTTATTTGCTGAAAGATGCCAGACTTCTTGTGTTTTCCAAAGAGTTGCGTCTGCACCTAACCTGCAAAGCAGTGCAACTCTCCCCATTTTTGTACACCCAATCAAATCAGGAAAATAATTTTTTTTTGGAAGCAGCAGCAGTGATGCCCCCTGATCCGCAGCTATTATCTTCCAAGAAAGTAGCGTTTTTTTTCTTGAAACCACCCATGCATCCTCACTTGCTTCAGCTTGTAACAATGCAGCTGCAACCTTAGCTATTTGTTGCGCCTCATTAGTCGTAAAATACCTTGACGGCGCATCCCTGCAATAATTTATTTTACTCATAAATCGAACCCGATCAAGAAACTCTTCCTCGCAAACATGGGGCTGAAGAAGAGCAAGGAGTTGCCCAACACGCTCATCTTGTTCGCAAAGCGAAACTAACGGCGGGGCCTGCAGAAGGTTTAATTGAGGAACAGCTCCATCAATAGAAATATTTTTTACAGTAACTGCAAGAGCGTTAACAGGATCCATCAAATCTACATAATTATTATATTTAAACTTTCGATAGAACAGTATAACAGCTCTTTAGAAAAAAAGCATCTATTGCTTTATTTTGCTTTTTTTACTCGCCTTAATAAGGTATCATCCGCCTCTAAAAGTAACTACATAAGGAGGATGATAAATGAGAACATGTGATAGAGCCTGCTCTTCGCCAACTTTGCGCACTGCACTTCTTGCTACTTCATGTGTTGCAGGCATTGGAGCAGCAGTTGCAAACTACTTCGTTAACGGAAAAACACAAGATTTAGCATCAAGAATTGGAGAATATTGTATAAATAAAATGTGCAGCCCTTCTTTAATCAATACAACTTGTGCTACTTTAGAAACCACACTAGCGACATACAATCGCACCTCATACGGCCTCTTATTAGCTGCACCCACTGTGACCGTTCTTGTTGCAGGATGCGCCTTTATGATTTCGAGAAAAGAGCAGCAAAGAGAACTAGTCGCCGTGGGCCAAGAAGTTCAACCTTTACTTGAAGAAAATTAAAAAGGAGTTTCCCGTGACAAATCGTCTTTCATGCTTGAGTTCCTTCAGCGCAATAAAAATCTATACAGCAATACTTAGTACAACGGCTGTTGTATCATACCTAGCTCATGGGGTGACCGATCAAACAGTCCTGCCACTTGTGCGGATATTTGCAAAACACTGCACCATGGGTGCTCTTAGTAATGCTACGGTACAATCGCCCATTGGCCAGATTACTTGTGCAAGCCTTGCTGATGTAATCCGCTACGAAGAAGTTTCATCGTCGGTACTTACTTGGGTAATGCCCATCATAGTAAGTGCCGCATCAGGACTTGGCACGTACGTAGCCCTGAAATCGGGCTGTTGTACCAACTGTAGCAGGCTTCCGCGCCGCTACACTAAGCTACATACAAATCCACAAGAAGTTGATGATGTATAGAGATCAAGAGGAGATGTTACTTTGAGGAACCAAGAAAACTATTGATAACCTCTAGCGTCCTGTCGATCTCTTCTTTTGTCGTATGGCGACTTAATGAAAAGCGCAATGAAGAAAGCGCTTGCTTACGACTAAGCCCCATATTGAGCAGAACCCTTGATGGCTCAATGGCACCAGATGAACAGGCCGACCCTAAACTTGCCGCTATACCATGCAAATCTAAGTACATAAGAAGGGCTTCGCCATCAATATCTTGAAAACAGATGTTTGAGGTGTTGGCTATGCGAGGCCCTAATCCATTTATAGAAATAGCAGGATGGCTACTTTTGAGCTTGAGCTCAAAGTAGTCTCTCAAAACACACATCGGCTCCTGAAACTGACTCAACTCATCCTGGATATAACAGGCTCCTTGCACCATCGCTACA
Source organism: Chlamydiales bacterium (assembly GCA_041737255.1). Classification (GTDB taxonomy): domain Bacteria; phylum Chlamydiota; class Chlamydiia; order Chlamydiales; family FEN-1388; genus SZAS-7. The sequence goes on from JBGSSB010000167.1 coordinate 7,704, forward strand.
ATTGCAGCAAGGTTTTCAGTGCCCGCCCTAAGTCCATGCTCCTGATGGCCACCTGTAAGGTGCGGCTGTAATTTAAAGCCCTTTCGCACAACCGCAAATGCAGCTCCCTTTGGGGCATAAAATTTATGGCCACTAAAACATATAGCAGAGATACCGGGATGCAATGTAACAGGTTCTTTACCAAATAAGGCAACAGCATCAACTACAAGAGGAATACCCCGAGCTAAGGCTATGTCGGCCATGGCGTTGATGTCAGTACGCACACCTGTTTCGTTATTAGCCGCCATAAAACATAGTAGACGGGTATCAGGACGAATGGCAGCTATAAGCTGATCAGTTGTTGGAGCCCCTTGGGGCCCAACATCTAAATACGATACTTCTGTACCCTGAGATTCAAGATACTGCGCAGTAGCAAAAACTGCTGCATGCTCTACTGAGCTTGTAATAAGATGGCCCTTTGGTTTAGGTCCAAAAAAACCACGCAATACCATATTTAATGACTCAGTTGCCGAGGCTGTAAAAACAACCTCTTGAGAGCGAACCCCAAAAATGCGGGCGATATCATCACGAGCCTTGATAAGATAGGCCCGAGCCTCTTGACCGTAGCTATGAATACTTGATGGATTGCCAAAAACTGTAAATGAACAGGAGGTGAAAAGGTCAAAGAGGCGCGGATCTATTGGAGTTGTGGCGTTATTATCGAGATAGATCCTTGTCATGTAGCTCCTTAACTTCTATACATATGCACGTGATATTATCATGGCCGCCTTTGCGCTTTGCCTTTGCTATTAGGCTGCGAACCTTTTCTTCAACAGTAAGAGTTGCTTTTAGCACCTGGTTAATCTCATCGCTTGAGACAAGGTCAGTTAACCCGTCAGAACAAAGAAGGTAAAGGTCATTTTCTTTTACCTTGGCAACGTCAACTGTTGGCTCAACAAAAGCTTCTGTGCCAATAGCGCGAGTGATAATATTTTTTACACTTGCCTCTTCTACTTGCCATGCCGATTTTTTTCCTGAATCAGCGAGTTGTCTAACAAGCGAATGATCACTTGTTAGCTGCTTAAGCTCATCATTTCTTGCGCGGTATATGCGAGAGTCCCCTACATGAGCTATTATGCATGAATCCTCATGAAAATATAGACATACAAGTGTTGTGCCCATCCCTCGTAAAAGCTCATGAGTCAAGCTGAGCTGATTGACAAAATGGTTTGTCTCAATAAAGGCAAGGCGTACAAGATCCCCCACCTCATCGGAGCTCATCAGCTCAATTTTTTCTTTTTCAAAGGCGTTCCTTAGAAAACTCATAATAAATAAGCATGTCTCACGGGAGGCGACCTCGCCTGCCTGATGGCCACCCATACCGTCGGCCAAGACATAGAGATGATGCTGGGGTAGACTTCCCCAGACATCTTCGTTATTTTTACGAACAAGCCCAGTATCCGACAGACCATATGAGGCAATTTGGATAGGCATCAGACGCAGTACCATAGCAGTTGTCAGTTATACCATAATTCTAAACTATTTCTCTACCAGTTCGGGAGAGGCAATTAAACTTACAAACAAAACAAGCCCAGTTGTCTTTTCTCTTACAAAAACATAAAAAGGCTTATCACATCGAACAACAATTGGATCTTTTTCAGGAAGCAACAGAGATCTAGTTGTTATTGTTACGGCAGTAGCAGCAGCAGCTTCAATACCAGCTTCGTTAAGCTGCATAAAGGCGGCATGTAGCACATTATCGATCATTAGATCAGACTTTGGACTAATTGCCGAAAAATCAGCAGCTGTTGAAAAGGCCTGCTTCATGCCAAGATCTACTAAAGCTTTTTTTACGCTTAGTCGTTCACGAACTGAACACCTAGGAACAGAAAGCTCTACGAATTGCGACTCAGCCTGAGCGTCCCAGCTATTCAGCTGTTCAGCCGATATATTTTTTGCTACAGACTCTAGCAATGAAAGATCTTGAGGAACTACAAAGACAACCTCTAGCCTTGCATCATTATGCGTTTTTGGGACTAGATCACGCCAGACAACCTGCACATCATTATTTTGAAATAGACGCATGTTTTTGGTCTGCTTCATCATTTTAACAGTTTTATCTGCGCCACTAATAGTCTTGAATGTACCATCTTGGGTTTGACTTACTTCAAAAGGATTAGCCCAAGCAGCTTTAATGTAAATCGAGCTAAGTAGCACAAGCTGTGTATCCTCTGAAACATTAGCTGGCTCTAGAAGGCTTGTAATGCGCCCTTGGGTCATCTTACTTGCCCAGCTGTTAATGTCGTCGCATGCCTCAACTGGGTGCTTTTTAAAGTTTACTTCGAAGAGATCTGATTTAAGAGTATCTTTGACCATATGAAGGTATGAGTCGGTTGGTAAAAATGTCTTATCTACAGCAAGTGCTCGTGCATTAATTGCTGAGCTTCCAAGCATCTGATCGGCCTTCTTGATTTCACTAGCTAGGGCACTGTCGGCAATCATCGGAAGATGCAAGGTGTTGGATATCTCAGATTTTGTACCTCCTGCTGCTCCGAAATAGGCAAGTTCAAGAGCGCTGGAAATATTGTATGGAGAAATACAGATATTGCCATCTGGTGAACCAAGTGCTTTGACGAGGCTAAAACTAAAGGCGTTTCGCGAGGTTACGTATTCATTTTGCGACTCACCTGCTTGCAGCTTGCCTGCAAACAAACCTACCATCACAAACAGAGCGCTACATAGTGCTATTAGATTTTTCTTCATACACCTTCCTTATTTTATTACATAAAACATTATGAAAATCGTTAGCGCATTAAACGTTGCATGCATAGCAATAGGTGTCCAAAGAGATCGTTCGCGCACGTAAAATAAACCTATAAAGTATGAATAGATAAATAGTCCAACCATCAATTCAATATTCGTAGATCCTTGCAGTGCTGAGTAGTGAAAAAATGCAAACAACAGCGAAGTTATTATTATAGAAAGTTTTGGCCCGCAAAAATTCCCTAAGTAGTTTTGAAGAAGCCCCCTAAAAAGAAATTCTTCCACTACAGGAACTAAAGTCACTATGGCAGCTGCAAAACTCCAAAACAGCCACGGGTAATTTTGTATATCTTTTAGCTGAGAAAGAGCTACTTGTTCATGGATAGGTTGCACCCCAAACCAGTCAACTATAAGATGGCACCCCTGAACAAGAGTCATCACTATAGGATAAGCAAGTAGACAGAACATCACCCCTTTTAAAAAGAAAGATGCAGCGCCGCCTTGGCCCCATATATGGATTCGCACAGCTTGGGGATGTATCCTGCTAAAACCCATTAGCATGATAAATGAAATAACAAGAGCCATAAGTTGGGAAAAATTTTCACTTTCTCTTTGTGAAAATGCAGAATATCCATGAGTATCGGCGTAGCTGACAAGCTTTGTTGTCCAACCAGGCACAAAAGCACAGGCTCCTACAAATAGCAAAAAGCCTATAAGCGGCGTCATAAGAGCCAGCCTGCCTGAGTCATGGCCCTTTGCTAGCGGCACTTCAAATAGGCGCCATTTCCAGATGATAGCACTCATGACAACTGAAAGGGCGGTTATAGCAATAAAAAAGACAGTGGCATCACTCATTTTTTCACACAAACTGTTTGTTCAATTTTCTGAGCTAAATCATGGGCAACCCTTGATCGAATAAGCTCAAGAGCTGACTTTTTGCCCTTAGCAGCATTCTCTAAGGTCTCTTCTGAAATCATATGGTTGCTTTCTACAAGCTCCATGCGAGCAACCTTTGGCTCAGGCCCTTGCATGTCAATAATTTCAAGGCGCATAGCAATCATCAAAATTTTTGCTGTTTGAAGGTCGATATCAGCTGAGTAAAGCTGTGAAACACGACCTCTTTTATATGGAACAACCTCGCAGTCCACCGTCTCTATTAGCACGACAAAGTCAGTACCTTTAAAACGAGAAAAGAGCTTCATATCACTTGTGCTACCAAGCTCCTTTACACTCATATCCCCAAGGGTTCTTTGCATCTCAGAAATAGGTGGACTATACATTTTTCCCGGACGTCTTAGGCGGTTGCGGACAGCTTTTGAGAGCTCATAGGGAAAATCCTCAACAAGCGGATTTGTTGTCTCGTTGTATACTGGAAGAAGAGTAAACGATGGCTTTTTTGTACCATTGTCATGATATGGAAAAAAATCGTTGTATCGTGGGGCGCAGGCGGTAGCTAGAAGGCAAATCGCAACAATTAGGGCTCTTTTCATAGGGACTCCTCAATCAGAATAATCACAGAAACGATAGCAAAAAATCCCCTTTATGGTATAGCCAATTAAGTTCAAGAGTTTGATAGTATTAGTAAATAAATGACGATATAGTGATATGTTAGGACTTTCTGCAATAGTTACTTTTCAAAACATCATTCCCGAAGGGCAACTAGAAGAAATGCTCAAATGGAACATTCCTCCCTTTTCGCTGCAAAGCACTAACAAACCACCCACATACCATAAATTTAAAAACGCAAGCGTAGGAACCATTTATCCGGACTCTCTTATATCTGACTCTGCAGGTAAAGTTTGGCTTGCCTCTTCATCTGCAAGCTCTCAAGAGATTCTTACTCAGTATCTTGTTTCTGGAGTTGAGTCTTTTAAGAGCCTCTCTGCAGAATGTTCATTTATCCTCATAGACGAGCGAAGCCAAGAACTTTTTGCCGTACGAGACAGGCTTGGCATACATCCACTCTACTGGCATGTAAATAATAAATCGGCATACCTTTCTACATCACTCAAATCCATTTTGTCTACAGGGGCAATTTCACCCACACCTGATCTTTCTGCAATAGCATCAAGCTTAGGCCTTGGCTACATCTCGCAAGATGCTAGCTGCATAGAAGGGGTGAACCGTCTTCTTCCTGGGTATTTTTTAAAACTTTCATTTTCTGGCGCATACTCTATTGAACCCTACTGGTCCTACAGCAGCACCTTTGCGCGCCACTACTCTACGCTATTTGACTCCTCTATTGACATTTACTGCGAACTAGAACGTAAAGTTAAAGCAGCTATCTGTAAATCAGAAAGCAGAAGAGCTGGCTGCTTATCAGGAACAATTGGCTCATATATAATCTGGGATACCCTACAAGAGCACCCAAACTCAGAGTGCTTGCTTCTAAAGCTAAAGCCAACTCCCGAAGACTTTTTATCCAGCCTTATCCCCATGGTCTGGGCCATGGAAATGCCAAACGCAGAAATGAATGCGCTAGAAAGCTGGAAGCAGATTCAGGCATGCAAAGAAAATGATCTCACCTGTTACTTTGATAGTGGATTTAGTGCCGAGTTTTATGACTACTCTAAAGAGGCCAAAGAGCTTTTTCAAAGCCACTATCACGTACGGCGCGACTTTGAGCCCTCATTTTGGTCTAAACTTGGCTTTTCTTTAGCACCTAAAAAACACCTCAACACTCTTCGATTACTTCAGGAAGCTACTCCGCAAATGGCCTTTCTCGAAAACCAACTCCTCTTGTCCCCCGATGATTTTGCAGAAGCAGCCCCCGAGCTTAGCCACTACTTTGATCCAAACCTTTTTATACACCAGTTTTATAACCTCCCTGACATCCCAAAACTCGACGCCAGCTTATTTTACCTCACAATAAAAACTGCCACAACAGATGGGTTATCTGAAAGCAGACTTCGCATGGCCCAAAGCCATGGATTGCAGACTCAAAGCCCCTTTTTAGACCATCAACTCCTGGAATTTTTTGGCTCAATCTCACCGGAAATATGGGCAAGCCCCGACCTTATTGCCAACTTCCCAAATTACTGGATGCAAAATAGAGAGGTATCTCAAGATATCGCTTCATGGCCCAACGCCTCACTATTTCCAGAGGCGCTTTTTCTTTCCAAAGAAGTATGGCCTTGGTTTTGCGGCCTTGAAAAAGGCACGCTTGTAGATATGGGCCTTGTTTCATCAGCCTGGATAAAAAAAGCCCTGCAAAATCCAAAGAAGCATCTACATGCTCTCTACGCACTACTTATACTCGAAATCTGGATGTGTTTGTTTATTGACCGCCCACTTCGTGAATCCAATAAAAACCTCAAGCTAGAAGAGATCCTGAATAAGGCATGACCACGGCCGATATATATATAAATTGAAAAAGGAAATGGACAAAAAAATGCCGGAGATGATTTGCGACATGCTCGTAGTTCTTAAGGCTGCTATCTTCCGATTCTGACCTGGTTCAAACCGATTCATTTCACAAGTTCCCCGGCGACAAAAAGTATGGCAAAAGTATTGATTAAACTCAAGGGGCTTCTCCAAGAGCTTTTCAAAGAGCTTTTCAAGCCCCCTCTTGGTCACTCTCCCATTGACGAATATCTTTTTCTTTAACAGAAGAGTAACGGCGCAAGGCAAGCTCGGCATCAAGCCCCTTTTCTTCGGCCTTTCTCACCTGTTCAAAGAGCCATGTGCCAAATGCATCTTCTGACAACTCAGGGTCGTTCCAGTTAAGCTCTTGTGTTGATAGCGTATCGCTATACTGTACACGGTTCATCTTAGAGATAAGCTTTTGTGCCCGAGAAAGTGCTGGTAGTGTTTTAGGGATACCATCAAGCATGCTTTTAGTAGCTGATTTTTGTCGTTCTTGCTTTTTAAGCGCTTCCCACTGATTGAGGACCTCATCCACGCTTTCAATTTTTTCACCATCACCAAAAACATGCGGGTGTCTAAAAATTAATTTATTCGTGAGCACTTTGAGGGTATCACTCATAGTAAAATGACCCTCTTTTGCTGCAATCTTTGCTATAAACACCACGTTAAATAGCAAATCCCCAAGCTCTTCGTTCATTTTTTTAGCATCTTTTTCTTCGATGGTGTCTATGAGCTCGCATGTCTCTTCAAGAACCGACTGACGCAGAGTTTCTAATGTCTGCTTTTGATCCCATTTACAGCCGTTTGGGCCCAGGAGTGTATCGACGATTTCTGATAATTTAGTAAAAAGCTCTTGTTCTTTCAACGCTCTCTCCTACTGACGAGTTGTAATAAATACTTTTCCATCTTCGTCTACAAGAACTGAATTTTCAGCCTGTGCAACACGTGACCCCTTTGATTCAACCAGAGGCCCATACCCATTAATGGCCCCAATCTTCACAAGCTGCTTTAAACCAATTTTTACCTGGGCAAGATCCAGCGTGTCATCAATCATGTCATGCAGCGAAAAGGGCAACCCCTGAAACTCTTTTATTTTTGCAATAAGTGCTCGCGTTAAGTCGCTTGAAAGGGGCTGACGCTTCATAAATGAAAAAATTGTCGCCTCACCTGTTTCAACAATATATCCCTTACCGTTCGTTGCAAAAGGTTCGATAGCAAAGGTCATGCCAGGTTTAATGACCCCTTTGGATTCATCTTGGCAGTTAGGAATGTGGGGAGATGTGTGTATCTGATAATAACCCAGACCATGTCCTGAAAGGTTTTTTACTGGTTTATACCCGAATGAGTGGATGGTTTCAGCTATCACCTTACCAATATTTCGAATAGGCAATCCCACTTCAATGATCTTTTCAGCGGCAAGTAACGCAGATTCTGCTGCCTCTATAAGTGTGCCGAATTTGCCTGATAAATCTATGCTAACAGCACAGTCACCTATTGCTCCATTGTAGCATACGCCAATATCAAGCTTTACCACCTGGTCTATAAATTCAATATCTTGATCTGGCTGCGGCAAAAAATGGGCCGCAACGTCATTTAATGCAATTTGAGGAGGAAAAGCAGGCCTGGCGCCAACTTCATTAATTTTTTGTTTAATCTTGGTAACGACCTCGTTATATGAAGCGCCTTTAACGATAAGCGACTTGCCATAGGCACGTACTTCTGCTGCTAGTGCTCCTGCACGCAAGAAATCTTGTTTATACTGTTTGTTCATGAGCCTTTTTTGTTAAAATCGTGTATGTTACCATCGATGATATATAACAAGGATGTTGCATGCAACGGCAATTCACAGCGACAGTTTTTATTTTAGATGACGCAAAAACCCTTTTACTGTTTCACAAAAAACACCTTAAATGGATGCCCCCAGGTGGCCATGTTGAGGCTAATGAAACACCCTCCGATGCTGCAAAGCGAGAAGCCTTTGAAGAAACAGGTGTTATCGTTGAATTTGTCACCCAGGAAAATGTCTGGTTTGACGACAGCCCCAACGCTAAAAGCATCGAACGCCCCCACCACGTTTTACTTGAAACGATACCTGCAACGGCAAAAGAGCCCGCACACGAACACATCGATTTTTGTTACATTGCTCGCCCTATATCAATTGAGCAGGCAGCCGAAGCTCATGAGATGCGCTGGTTTTCGTATGAAGAAGTAGATAATCTAAAAACCGGAATAGATATTTTTCCTGACGTTCAAATAACAGCAAAACAACTTCTAGCACATGAAAAAAGCAATTTTTGTAGCGGCCACAGGCCAGCATGTAGGTAAAACAACACTCTGTTTAGGCATCTTATCGGGCCTTAAAAAGCGCTATAGCTCCGTTGGTTTTTTAAAACCCGTGGGACAAGAGCTCGTGCGCACTGGTGATGGCTCCGATGTTGACAAAGACGCCGTGCTTTTTAAAGACCACTTTGGCCTTTCCTCATCTTATGCGACTCTAAGCCCCATACACTGCCCTGCAGGCTTTACACGAAATTTTCTAGACCAGAAAGTAGACCAACAGCATCTACTCGAACAGATTACAGCCTCCTGGACAAAGCTTAAATCCCTCCATGACTTTATGCTGATAGAGGGTACAGGACATGTAGGGGTTGGCTCGTTATTCGACCTTAACAACGCCCGCGTTGCCAAGCTATTAAATGTAGAGGTTTTGCTCATAGCAACTGGGGGCATAGGATCTGCTTTTGATGAGCTTGCCCTAAACATAGAAATGTGCAAAAGCCATGGAGTGCCCATTAAAGGCATTATCCTAAACAAAGTGCTCAATGACAAGCGCGAAATGATTTTAGAGTACTTTCCAAAGGCACTTGCACGCTGGAATATCCCCCTATTAGGTTGCGTACCATTTACACCCCTGCTATCTCGCCCGAGCATGCGCGATTTTTCAAACCTCTTTAAAAGCCCTTTCATTTGCGGAGAAGAGCATGCCTTTCGACATTTTCAGGAAATCTTGCTCGTTGCAGGGTCACTTGAGTCCTATGCTGAAGAGATAAAACGAAACCAGCTTATCATCACGCCTTCTTGCCGAGAAGATATTATCATTGCCACCATAGGCAAGCACCTTCGCGAAAGACAAGTTGGACGCGACTGGAAAACTGGCCTTATTCTAACAGGCCAAACTCCTCCTCGTGATGAACTTTTGCATCGCATGCAAAACCTGGATCTTCCCATTATCTATACGCACGTTGGCAGCTTTGACGTGATGAAAAAGGTAAGTACCTTCAATGCCAAAATTCTTCGAGAAGACACCGCAAAAGTACAAGAAGCCATCAATATCGTTGAAAAAAACATCAACTTCGACGCCCTTTGTCGTTAATAGTTTGTACCCGCACAGAAGTATTAGCTCTATTCCTCCCTGCAATCTCACGCTTAATTAAAAATAAAAATTAATTAATGCATCTTAGTCATTGCAATAAAATTTGAAATGTGTTTTTTTCAAAAAATGCATGGATAACACACCTAACATGTAGAACCTACATCGAAAGGAAGATTCCAATGCCTTTATTAACTAGAAACTTGAGGAAGCGATGTTGAAAAATAAAATGTTAGCATCAATGCTAGCGAGTATATTTTGTTTGACTACTGTTGCCGCTGATGATTCATGCAGCAGCAGCAGCAGCAGCAGCAGCAGCGAAAGCAGCGAAAGCGAAAAGACAGGACCTAGAGGCCATAAAGGCCCTCGCGGTCATAAAGGAAAAGAAGGATCATCAGGTCCTCGCGGTCACCATGGTAAAAAAGGCCCGAAAGGTAAAGAAGGATCTTCTGGACCTCGTGGTCATAAAGGAAAGAAAGGTAAAGAAGGATCATCAGGTCCTCGCGGTCACAAAGGTAAGAAAGGCTCTTCAGGTCCTCGTGGTCATAAAGGAAAAGAAGGCTCTTCAGGTCCTCGTGGTCATGATGGCCACAAGGGTCCTCGCGGTCATAAAGGTCCTAAAGGCTCTTGCGGTTCTTCAGGCCCTCGCGGTCACAAAGGTCCTAAAGGTCCTCGTGGTCATGATGGAAAAGATGGGCACAAAGGTAAATGCGGATCTTCAGGACCTCGCGGTCACAAAGGTCCTCGTGGTCATAAAGGCCCTAAAGGTAACAAAGGCTCTTGCGGTTCTTCAGGCCCTCGTGGTCACAAAGGTCCTAAGGGTCCTCGTGGTAAAGATGGTCACATGGGTCCTCGCGGCCATAAAGGTCCTAAGGGTTCACATGGCTCATCAGGTCCTCGTGGTAAGAAAGGTCCTAAGGGATCTGAAGGACCTCGTGGTCACAAAGGTAAAGGCGGATCTTCAGGACCTCGCGGTCACAAAGGTCCTCGTGGTCATGATGGAAAAGATGGACACAAAGGTAAGAAAGGTCCTAAAGGCTCTTGCGGTTCTTCAGGCCCTCGCGGTCACAAAGGTCCTAAAGGTCCTCGTGGTCATGATGGTCACAAAGGTCCTCGCGGTCACAAAGGTAAAGATGGATGCGATGGTAAAGATGGACACACAGGCCCTCGTGGCCCTAAAGGGAAATCTGCATCAACTGCTCACTCTGGTCCTCGTGGTCACCACGGTAAGCAAGGTCCTCGCGGACATAATGGAAAAGATGGCCATAAGGGTTCAACAGGTCCTCGCGGACACAAAGGTCCTAAAGGCGAAAAAGGTTGCAAGGGTTCTGAAGGACCTCGCGGTCATAAAGGTCCTAAGGGCGACAAAGGTTGCACTGGTAAGTCAGGTAAGCGTGGTAAGCGCGGTCATGACGGCAAGTGCGGCGCAATGGACTTCGCAGACTTCTTTGCGCTAGCTCCTTGTGAAAACACTACCTGCATCCAACCTGGTGAAACTGTAAGCTTCCCAAGAGATGGCGCAGCAAGCAAAAATGACCACATCGCTCGTGTAGCTGATGATTCATTCAACTTGCACCATACAGGTACTTACATGGTTATGTTCGAAGTAGGCGTTGACGAGCGCGGCCAATTAGTTGTTGGTCTTGACTCTGGTAACGGCGTAGAAGAACTTGACTTTACTGTAGTTGGTACAGGAACTGGCGAAGGAACAACTTCACAGATCGTTGGAATGGCTCTTGTTACAACAACAGAGAAAGATTCCGTACTATCTATCCGTAATCCAAACGGAGAACAGGACGAAGTTTGCGTTACACCAAGTGCTGGTGGAACACAGCCTGTTTCAGCACACCTTGTGATCACACGAATTAACTAGTATTAGCTAGTATTCGTTGACTCCAGAGGCCCTTGTAGGAATTCCTACAAGGGCCTCTTTCTTTTTACACCACATCTCAACATCGTTCTGAATACCAAGACTGACACTAGAACCTGGCAAGGGCTTGGCATCAGGCTAAGAAAGCAAAAGACATCATGAGCCTCTTATTACTAAGGATTTAAACAGGATAAGCAGGATCGCAAAAGCGGCAAGATATGCAAGATAACACCCTTAATTTTCTGCTCATTATTGTATCCTGCCTATCATGCCCGCGATAGCGGATCATGCATATCTTGTTATTTTCTTGCTCTAAACACCCTTGAAATATTTCATGAAAACATTTTAAGGCCATTTTTTTAGCCTGGCCTGAGGTACAGGCGAGATATTGTCAAATGTTGTGTTTCCAAAAAAGATTGCACCCTTATTTCTAGTTAATAATTACGCTGATTTTTCTTGAATTTCGACCTCCTCCCCATTCTTAAATTGTACCCCTTGGATGATCTTCACCATATGCTTGT
>JBGSSB010000172.1:0-7122 GCA_041737255.1 Chlamydiales bacterium
ACAAACATATGGTGAAGATCATCCAAGGGGTGCAATTTAAGAATGGTGAGGAGGTCGAAATTCAAGAAAAAACAGCTTAATTATTAACTAGAAATTAGGGTGCAATCTTTTTTGGAAACACAACATTTGACAATATCTCCGTTCGTTGCTGATAGCTGAAATGAGTCTAGTTTTAGTGGAAGGGGAGTGGCCTAATTCAAGGAGTGAGAATTGTTGGGTTATTGATGGTAGGTTTAGGTTTGTTCTTGTGGCTGGTTGCATGGGGTATCTCTTTATAGTAAAGTAATACCCCTACAAATAAACAATTTATTAATAATTTAAAAGACTATTAAGCTTATTAGTTGAAAACAACCTCAAATAATGAATTGTTTATGGGTGGTTTGTGGTTTTTAGGTTTATTAATAATTAATGGCCCTTCTTCTTGTCTATCTTCTTGATCAATATGAAGGCTAAATATCTTTTTGTCGCAAGTGAGTTTTACTATAATTCCTGCAGTTCTAGTGAGGGTTTGTTCAAGTTTTTCAAATAATTGCGCTTGAATAACGGGGTTATTTATTGCTTTATATAAAGAGAAAATGGTTTTTATTGCGGCTCTTTTGTAGTCAACATCTGCATGTTGTAGACTATGTAACAGCGCCAGTATGTACTGCTTTTTAGCCGTGTTTAGACAGGTCTCGTAATAAGCTGATCGCCTGTGATGAAAAATCGCGCTGAGTGGTTCGGTTGTTTCGACTATAAAGGTGGTGCTTGACTCATGCATTAATGCATAGAGTTTTGTTTGCTGCTCTATTGTTGAAACTTGAGGGATAATCCAGTTGCTTTGGAGCATTAATTCAAAGAGAGTCTTGATCGACGCGAGCAATTTTTTATTTGTTGTTTTGCTTGTAACCAGCAGGTTCTTAAAGAGTTTTTGTATAAATATAGTAGTATAGGTTGTGCTATTCCTCAAAAATCCTATTACGTTCTCTATGTCGCTACAAGCAGGGTTATTGAGGTGGTCTATAGCGGCAAGGCATTGTTCTTGGCTCTGGATGGTATTTGGGGTTTCAAAAAGGATAAACGTAAGCAGTCGATTTAGCGCTTCTACCTGATTTTCATCTTCGAGGACTTCGGCAAATTCTGCATAGTGAGATAAAACCTGGGGTGATCTTGCACAAGAGCTAATTGCAGAATGTAAAAAATCTATATATTCAGGTTGTTTGGCTAGTGTTGCTAGATTCCAGCCAGCAGGTTTTTCTGGTTTACACATAGCGTATACTAAAAGAAGTGTTGAAACGCCATCTCTTAGAGATGGATGTACGGTTATAATCCATGATTGGAGGCAGTGCTCGAGAATTACGTCGTGGATTTTGTCGCTTTCTAGGGTGTTATTTTTAGAGAAGCAGCATGATAGCATTGTCCAGGTTTCATAAATAAAGGCACGTGTTGGTTCGATGTTTTCATCGAGTGTCTCATTTTCTAAAAAGTCTGCGACCTCGGAAACTTTTGGTGAGGATGTAAAGAGATAGCATGCCTCTCTTAACTGCGTCTGCGGGCAGGATTGTAGATTGAGCATTTTTTCAGCAAAGAGTAATAGGGTGCTTGCTAGTGTCTGCTTTTGGTTTGCAGTAAGTTGCTGCTGTAGTAATGTCCAAATGGCACATGCTAGCTCTACAGGGGTGAGCTGATCACTAAGCTCATCTAAAAGTTGGCATAGTTTATTGCTAAGAGTTACGTGATCGGTAGACTTAAGAAGCTCTACGAGTTGGGTGGTAGCCGCGGAGCTGTTGGTTCGCATCGCGCCCAGAGCGTTTGTGAGTGATTCAATTTCAGGTATGTTAAAACGTAGTGACGTAGGAAGTGGTGTCATGGTAACTCCTTAATATTAGTAAAATATCCAGCGAAGGATGTTGCTTGTAGGAGTATGTCTAGCTCCAAATTGATTTTGTTGGATGTAATTAGCTCTCTAAGGTCTTGTACTATCTCTAAACTGGCACTTGTTACAGCTGAGGCGGCTTTTAGCCGTAGCTCTTTTTTGCTGGAAGGTAGCTGTGATAAGGTTGCTATATTGCATTGTTCATAGGCAGATAAAGCTTTGATAACAGCGAGGGCGCATTTCATTTTTGCACGTTCAAGATAGGCTGCTGGGCATGCATTTAAAAGTTTTTCTACATGTTGGTTGTAGTTGGCTTTTAGATTTTCAGTTTCATATGTAAGGGTGATCTTATCAAAGACCCACTCTGTATATATAATAGTTTCTTGAATATTTTTTGGAAGTTCTTGGAAACTAAAAACATCGCTAATTAAAGTTAGTTCAAGGGTCTCGGCTCTTTTAAGAGTCTGCAAAATAATTGATAATTTTACACTTTGTGCATTCACTGGGTTTTTAAGTAGGCTTAGGCAAAGCGTGGGGTCTAGTTTTACAGGTGAGCTAAGCTGTTTGTTTAGTAAATAATTAACCCATTCAAGCGACTGGGTAGAAAGCTGTCGAAAAAGGGGCCATTTTTCATCATTTTTGATAAAAAATTCGTTATATGTAGTCAGTAGTTCTTCTAATTTTGCTCCATCGTCACCTTTGCTTATTGCCTCTAGAATAAACTGCTGGCACATATCATTATCTAAGAGCTCTTCGAGAGGTACATTTGATGATTGAGGGGCGGATTGCATATAAAACACAAAAAGGAGAGTTTTAAGGCAGGGTTTTGTTTCATACACAGGATGATCGATTTTAGAGGGGATTTCGTGAGTGAATAACACTTTTTTAAACGTTCTTGGTTCAACAATAGATGCAATATTGAAGATTTGTGATAGAGATTTCCATGTGTCAAATATGAAGTCGGCATCAATTTCATCGGTATTGTGAGGGCTACTTTTTTTGAGCAGGCAGGCAAGTTTCGCGGAGGTTGCGCCTTCTGGAAGTAGTGTCAAAAGCTCCTGCCATCTAGCTCTTGACGCGGTTTTGAGTGACAAGAGCCTATTGGCCAGGCTAAAAATGCATCGCGCGAGTGTTTCTAGATGATCCTGTATGTTCGGCTGTCTGAGCAGTGTGTAGACATATACTGTAAGATCGAATGCGTCAAGATTATCAGCTAATGTTGATAAGGAGGCAGGTAGGCTATTTTCTTTTAAAGCGCTAATCAGTCTAGCTTTTATACTTTCGCTAGATCCAACGTATATTCTAGCTATCAATTGAGCTGGATTATCGTAGTATGGAGGAATCATAAAGGCATCTCGTCATTATGTGCGGTTTTTACTCTTTTGAGGATGGCGATGTAATTTTTTCGACTTTTGGCTGTTTAGTTGTGTCCTCTGTATTTTTGGGGAGTGTTATATACATGCCGACTTGTGTTATTTTTTTATGCAGCATGGTGACATTGGTTTTAGATATACGTTCTTGAGTTTTGCCAGTTTCAATGACAGCAGAGGGCAGGCCAAGGAGCTCTGCGATTCCGGGAATTTTAATGTCAGCTACTGTTGAGACGTGGCCACTGCCAATTAGGGCTACATACTTTTTCTGTTGAGTTTGTTGCTCTTTTTCGATGATTCGTACTGCTACATAGTTCATAGCAAGGTATCTATCGTGAGAGTTTTCTACGCCTAGCTTTCTGTGGACGCCTGCAGAATAGCTTACGGTTGTATCAAGGCCGACAACTCTGATGTTGGCAGTTTTGGCGGCTATTAAGAGCTCTTTATATCCAAAACCTATTGTAGATCTAAAGCTGTTGTCAAGGGCTGAGACGAACTCATTAAGTGGACTTTGTAAATCACTTGCTTGTTGTTGATGGTACTCGTCTAAGATATCCTGAAAAGAGTCGTAGCAAAAGTGTTCAAGAAAAAGTGTTTTTACGCCGAAAGCTGCTATTTGCTGGATGTTTTGGATGAGATATTGCCTTGCTGCAGTATCAGAATGGATTTCACCTATGATAACACCTTGATTTATCGCTAAGAGGTCATGAGGCGTAGTAATTTGGGGGCTCACCCGTATATAAGGTGGTATCACTCTTTGTTGCATCCAAACGATAGCTCTTTGTTGTAGCTGCGAAAGACGACGAGCGAATTTTTGTGTGCAACCTGCTGTAATTGTATAGAGGCTTTCGGAAGAGTCGTGACATAGGGTAATCCCTAAAGGGGATTCTAGTGGTGATAAATTACTTGAAAATACATCATGGAGTTTTAGAGCCGTGACAAAGGCTTTTACTTCGCGTACTTCATGCTGAAGGGCGAACTTTTTTTTCTTTGAGTCAAAGGTGAAGGCTAGTGGCAGGGTTTGTAGTGCAGTGCAACCTTTTTGAAATGTGGCCTCATCTGGAGATTCGGCAAAAACTGGACTAAAGCTAAGTGTAAACGGATTGCTTAAATCGTTGTCTAGAGATTGCATGGATTCCTTACATTATTAAATGCGATTTTAGCATGTTAATAATTTAGAAACCATGGAAAAGCTGAATTAAAATCAGTTTTTATCACTTATGAGTTAACATAATTGTAAAATGTCATTTAAAACTTGATCGACAGGTTTTGTTGCATCGATTTCTTTAAGTGCGTCGGCATTGTTGTAAAACTTTTCTATTGGCTGTGTCTGCGCATGGTAAACCCTAAGGCGCTCTTTAATCGTTTCGGGGGTGTCATCACTTCTTTGCTCAAGTTTGCCACCGCACAAATCACAGACTCCAGCCTCTTTTGGCGCTGAAAGTTCGGTATTGCAGGCGTGATTGCATTTTTCACAGAGCATGCGACCTGTTAGTCGACTTATTGCAACCTCATCACTTACCTGTAGTTTCACAGCTAGAACTTCAGCTTTATGGCGAAGGTAGTCTTCTAGCTCATGCACTTGTGCAATATTTCGTGGTATGCCATCTAGTATATAGCCTTTTGCACAATCAGGCTGTGAGATGCGATCATAGAGTATGTCCAGTACAAGGTTATCAGGCACGAGTAGGCCTTTATTAAGAAATTGCTGAGCTTGCAGCCCAAGATCTGTTTTGTTTTTTACATTTTGGTAAAAGAGATCTCCGGTAGATATATGTGGTATATTTTTTTGTTTACTAAGTTCCGCAGCTATCGTACCTTTTCCGGAGCCTGGCGATCCTAAAAGAATGATTACGGTTGATTTTTCGTTTTGCGTATCGTTTGGTGTCATATAATTTCCTATGCTATGCTCTATCATTGAGTTACACTATAGCTAAAATAAATACAATCTATTTAAGGAAATTTTATGCATCGGGTTGTCTCTTTCATTTTATTCTCAATCTCTATTTTTCCACTTTTGACAAACCAAGCTTGCTTTGGCGGTTCCGCTTCAGCAGAAAATGTTCGCTATGCTTTTTTTGGCATGAGCCAAGAAATTCCTCTATCTGTAGCCGAGTGTATGAAAGGGCGCTCATTTAAAGAAGGGTGCCCCGTTTCTATGGATGATCTTCGATACCTCAGTGTGAGCCATTGGGATTATACCGGGCATGTACGGATTGGGCATATGGTAGTGCACAAGATTATTGCATCAGAGCTTGTTGAAATCTTTCAGGAGTTGTTTGACCATAAATTTCCTATTGAACGCATGGAGCTTATTGATTTTTATGATGCAGATGATGAACGATCAATGAGTGCTAATAACAGCTCTTGCTTTTGTTTTAGGCCAAATACAACAACACCTGGCATCTATTCAAATCATAGCTATGGCGTTGCGATTGACATTAACCCCCTCGTAAACCCCTACGTGAAGGGTGATAAAGTGCTTCCTGATGCTGGTAGGCTCTATCTAGATCGGTCTTTGTCCTACAAGGGTGGCATCACAGATTCGGCGGATAACGTCTGCTATAGTGCTTTTACATCAAGAGGGTATGAATGGGGAGGCTCCTGGCCTGATCGCCAAGATTATCAGCATTTTTCTAAGAAAATAGATGAGTTGTCTAAATAAAAAAGGCTCGCATCTCTAAAATGAGATGCGAGCCTTTTTCTGAGGAGAATTAGTCTACAGCGTTATGCTTTTCTAGTACGATGGCAATGTCTTTATTGCTGCGCATTTTAGCAAGATTAAGGGCTGTAGCTCCACTATGGTCACGGATATTAACCATAGCACCTTTTAAGGTAAGTAATCGTGTGATTTCAATGTAACCGCCTTGTACTGCAAGGATTAAAGGAGTTTGTCCTTCGTTATCTGCAGTGTTAATGTCGGCTGCATTATCAATTAGTTGACGTGCAATCTGAATGTAGCCATGAGCTGCTGCATAGGATAGCGCTGAGTAGCCCTGGTTGTCTTTTGTATTTACATCAGCACTTTTTTCGATGCAAAAGCGTACTGCATCTTCATTTCCTGCTTGTGCAGCAAAGATAAGGGGCGACATGCCTTTTTGGTTTAATTGTGAAATATCTGCACCATGTGCAACAAGTAAGTCTAGTAGATATGTGTTTACGGTGCCTTGTGGGTGCACATAAACAATGTTTCCATCGCTAAGTGTTTTAGGTACCCCTTTGTTGCCATTTGCAATAACATACATAAGTGGCGTCATGCCTTGGCTGTCAGCTTTGTTAGCATCGGCGTTGCTTGCAAGTATTGACTTGATGAGAGGCACATTGTTTTGCTTGATTGCTGTAATCAGGATTGTTTCGCCGGCAGCATTTGTTGCATTGCTGTTAGCATGATTTTGTAAAAGAGCAGTAACTTTATCTGTGCTTCCAGAGCGTACTTGTTGTAGCAGCTCAGGCGTTAGCTTTTCGTTAACTTCTACAAGCTTTACATCTTCGTCGGAATTTGTTTTGTGTGTGCAGCTTGTTGCTAGAACGATAAGTGCACATAAATAGATAAGTTTTTTCATTTGATTTGATCCTTGGTAAATAATGGTGTGTGCTCTTATGCAGATGTCACACACGCGCTAAGACTAGATGAATCTGAGATAAACTACAACCAACATGTAGTTTGTTCCTTTTTTTAGTTGTGTAAATGTAAAATCCGCACTAATCTGATTTTTAGATTGTCTAGTACTAAAAAAGATGGTTACGCATATCTCTAAAAAATAGGTGCTTTGGATGAAAATTAATAGTGAAGCCATAATAGGCGCAATTCAGCAATTGAATGATGATGAGGTCCTTCAGTGTCAAAAAAGCGGCGATGAGATCACACTGTCAGCTGTGAAAAAATCGGCAGTAACA
>JBGSSB010000037.1:0-11917 GCA_041737255.1 Chlamydiales bacterium
ATGTATGTCAACGATTACAGCTTGTGAATGAAGAACGATATGTCAAAGGGCGAGAGCTGCTGATTAGTATCGTGTCCATGCTAGTGAAAATGGCTCAAAAAAAATACTAATCGGGCAAGGGCAAGGGCAGGGGCAGGGGCAGGGGCAGGGGATTGTGGTTATGCAAGATGTCTAATCACTCTCATATCACAAAAAAATACCCCAGAAACTTGCTTTAACAAGCCCTGGGGGTAGAATACTTTCACTACACAAGTAGTACTAATCAACTACACTGGAGAAGAAGCTTCTTCTCTAGGCCTGCCCCAGAGACGACCCCAATTCCACCCTTTAGATGGCGTCCAAGCCCGATCCGGATGATGGAACATGATTACAGTAAGAACTGCAGCCCCCATAATACCCCCAAGAAGGAAAAACGCCGCTTGGTAGTCACCAGTTTTGTCAATAAGCCAGCCCGTAAGTACTGGAGCAATAATTCCAGCCAAAGATAAACAGCTTGATGTAATCCCTTGCGACGAACCTGCCCGTTCTTTTGCAATGTCAATATTTACACTAAAGAATGCAGGCTGAGACATAAGACCAAAGCCAAGCCCCAGACTTAAGAAAAATATGGACATTCCTAAGGTGTAGGTATATCCCAACATCACAAAAGCAGCTGCTGCCAAAAGCTGGCTAACCCAAATTACGTGAGCACGAGCAATACGGCCACTGCCTGTTTTGTTATAAAGCCAATCTGAAAGCACCCCACCGGCCTTAAGGAAAATAGCCCCTACAAGCCATGGTATTGTCAAATACCATCCCACACTCTTAAGGTCTAGGCCATGCTGGTGAAGGAAATAGCCTGGCAGCCACAGTGTTGCAAAAAAGAGCATGTATCCAAAGGCAAAGTAGGCAATATTATTCGCTACAAGTGCAGGATGCGTTAAAATAAAGCGCCAGTCTATAGGAGCGCTCTTATTTGCCTGTTTTTCTTTGGCAAGACTACTCGCAATATGCTCTCTTTCAAGTTCGTTAACATAACGAGAGTCTTGAGGACGGTCTCTGAAAAGCCAGTACCAAACCACCCCCCACACAATACCAATGATGCTAATGATAAAAAACATCGCTCTCCAGCCAAAATTAGCCACGAGATAGGATGTAATGGGCGCACCAATACATGATGAAAGCGGAATAGCAACAAGCCCAAATGAAAGTGCACGGGCACGCTCACTTGGAGTAAGCCAGGTGCCGATTGAGCGAGACATAGCAGGAAAATGGGGACCTTCAGTTATACCCAACATCAATCTAATCCAGATAAATCCCCAGAAGCCACCAGCAAAACCCAGTAGACCTACGCAAATTGACCAGCTGATTGCAGCAAGAGGCCAAACAATACGCGTTCCCCAAACATCAACAAGCCAGCCGCCAAAGGCTGTAAGCAGTACATACCCCAACCCAAAAGCTGAGAGAATCATACCAAATTCGGTATCTGTAAAGTTAAATTCTTTTTTTAAGGGTTCGATCACAAAAGAAATTGCCGAGCGATCTATAAAGTTAACAAGCGTAATAAAAAAAATTAAGCTTGTAACTACCCAACGATAGTTTGAACGTGTTTTTTGATTCATCAGCTAACAAGGCTCCTTGTAGTTAAAGCATAACGACCATGATTAAGATCATTTATGTTAGCAGAAAAATCGAAAAATTTCAAGTGGATTCTTAACCAGATGAGCTTTATGAAAGAAAAAAGTATAACGAAATGCAGGATGTCTTCACAAAAAAGGAGCTCTAATTTCATATAGAACTAGAGCCCCTGACAACTCCCTCTTAGCGATGATGCCCTCCTTTATGACCATCTTTGTGGTGACCTGAATCATGGCGCCCATCTTTGTGATGACCATTCTTGTGATCTTTGTCCCTATCATATCCACGGTGGCCTCTATCACGGTCACGGTCATATCCATGATCTCTAAAATGCCCCGTCAACAAAATAGTCGAATCAGTCGTTGCAGCTCTCGTAAACCCTACGGCAGTCATAGGACTCATCCAAACTACAAGAAAGAACCCTATAGCTAATGCCCACTTTTTATTCATTAGTCCTCCTTTAAGGCACGATAGTCGCACCTCTCTGGCTTTATTGTAAAATAATTATTATATATTATGTGGAATTTCTCGCTTAAAACTCTCCATTTGCGCTACTCTTACTACATATCTACGTGAGGATTACGTGAAAATACACCTTTTTATTGCATCAGCACTCTGCCTTATACTTTCAACATTTGCCCCCCTAGAAGGAGGCTATATTTTGCGAAATGGCAGCCTTATTGATACTAAGGACATAGCCTCCTTATCTGTAGAGGAGCATTACAACCTAGGAGTTGCTGCGTTAAATAAAAGCGACTGGGACGAAGCAATACACCAGTTTAGAGTTGTCACGATTAACTTCCCTCTCTCCTCTTGGGGTAAAGAAGCCTACTATTTTTTAGGCGTCTCCTACTTTCAAGCTGGCGATAAAGACATGGCAAACCAAAACCTTTCCACTTACTTACAAGAAAATGGCCACCCCACATACTTTGAAGAGACTTTTCAGTACAAACTAGCTATTGCTGATGCATTTAAAAAAGGCGCAAAACGCCACCTGTTTGGATCCGAAAAACTACCCGCATGGATGCCCGACAAAGATCTTGCTCTTACAATATATGACGAAATCATCTCATCACTTCCCAACCACGAAATTGCCGCCAAAGCACTGCTTTCAAAGGCTGATCTTTTACGCAAAAGAGAAGAATTTCGACCTAGTATCGATGCCTACAACCTTGTTATAAGAAAGTTTCCTCGAACCGAGCTTGCTTCAAATGCCTACTGGCTCATAAGCCGAGTATACCTACAACAAGCGCAAATTGATGTGCACAACCCCGATATTCTGCCTCTTGCCCAAATTAACATTAAAAAGTTTTCTCAAGATTTTCCACGCGATGACAAAATTCAAAAGGCCGAAGATAACCTTCATGAAATGAGGGAAATTTTTGCAAAGGCTCTCTATGAAACGGGCCAGTTTTATGAGCGCAAAAAACAGCCAAAGGCATCGGTTCTCTACTACTACTCCACTACAATGCAGTTTCCTGACACACAGATTGCAAAAAGCTGTAAAGAGCGGCTCGATGAATTGCAACCGTATGCTGATGAAATCCAATTAAATAGAAACCAGCCATGATGTATCTACTTTTTGCGTTAACACTTTTTCTTTCTTCCTCGTGCGGTTGGCATGTAGCCAATAATTACAGCCAACACAATGCCCATACACTCTCAATCCCCTACGCTTACGGCGATGGAGATGGACTGTTGACCTCTGAGTTAATCGCCCAAGTACAAAAAGAAACGGCTTTTAATTATGTCCAAGGAACAGCTGAATTCACCTTAAAAGTAGTCCTTTTAGATACCCGAAGTGAAAACATCGGCTTTCGCTATGACCCCAATAAGCTAGACAGCGGCAAGAAAAGAATAATTCCCGACGAAGTTCGTAGACGTCTTCTTGCTAAAGTAAGCGTTATTCACACAAATTCAAATAAAGAAATTTTAGGCCCAGCCTACATCATGGGCACCTGTGAGTTTGACCACCGCTACTACAACTTAAGCCACGACATCAACCGCTTTTCTTTAGGGCAACTTACCGACATTGATACCACCTACGATGTAATCAACGCTCCTTTACAACGAGATCTTGCACAACAAATAGCCCTTTGGCTCGAAAACAACGCCGATGCCATTAGGTAAAGGATTTTTTAAAATTTACTCTTTAGCAGGTGAACTATGACTTCTTCTGACCTTCACAGCCTCGAACTTTTTGAAAACAAGCCTCTTTACTATCCCTCTTCTGAATTTAAAGATGGGGCCACAATAAACGCAGCAGAGCTCTACCTTGCAGCAAAACTTGACCGAGAAGCCTTTTGGGCAGAGCAGGCAAAAAACCTACACTGGTCAAAACCATGGCAGACAGTGCTAGAGTGGGACTCTCCTTGTGCAAAATGGTTTTCAGGAGGAGCTCTTAACGCCTGCTATAACTGTGTAGATCGCCATATTACTACAGAAACAAGAAACAAAGCCGCCATCATCTGGGAAGGTGAACGAGGCGACACAAGAACCCTTACCTACTGGGATCTGTACCGCGAGGTAAATAAGTGCGCCAATGTATTAAAACAATTAGGCGTCCAAAAGGGTGATACTGTTGCTATATACCTGCCAATGATCCCTGAGGCAATAATTGCCATGCTTGCCGCTGCCCGCATAGGTGCCATCCATACAGTAGTATTTGGGGGCTTTTCAGCAGAATCCCTTAAAGACCGCATCATAGATGCCAATGCAAAACTTGTAATCACAGCCGATGGTGGCTTCCGAAAAGGCAATAGCGTTCGCTTAAAGGATGCCTGTGACGTAGCTGTAGTTAACTGCCCTTGTGTTGAGAACATACTTGTTGTAAAGCACACGGGACAAGACGTGACCATGAATGAAGGCAAGGACCACTGGTATCATGAGCTTGCAAACAACGTCGCCCCACTCTGCCCTCCAGAAGAGATGGAAGCTGAAGATACGCTGTTTATTCTCTACACCTCAGGAACTACAGGAAAACCAAAAGGCATTGTACACACTACTGGCGGCTATATGGTAGGCGCCAACAGGACAACAGCTTGGGTGTTTGACCTAAAACCCTCAGACGTCTACTGGTGTACAGCAGATATAGGCTGGATTACAGGCCACACCTATGTTGTCTATGGCCCACTATCCAACGGCGCAACGCAGGTTATCTACGAAGGCTCCCCCGACTGGCCGCAAAAAGATAGATTCTGGAAGCTTATAGAAAAATATGGCATAACAATTCTTTATACTGCCCCTACTGCTATCAGAACATTTATGAAATGGGGAGAAGAGTGGCCCCAAGGCTGCGATCTCTCATCGCTTCGCCTATTAGGCTCTGTTGGAGAGCCTATAAACCCAGAAGCCTGGATGTGGTACTACACCCATATTGGCCAAAAAAAGTGCCCTATCGTAGACACTTGGTGGCAAACCGAAACGGGCTCAATCATGATAGCCCCACTTCCGGCGCACACGCCACTAAAACCAGCAAGCGCCACCTTTGCCTTACCAGGCGTTGAAGTGGCCATTCTGGACAGCGATGGCCAGCCAGAGACCTCAGGATATTTGGCTATCACATCACCCTGGCCGTCCATGCTACGAGGCATACACAATGACCCTGAGCGTTTTTATAGCACCTACTGGCAAAAATGGGATGGCAAACACTACTTTACAAGCGACGGAGCCACCCAAGATAATGAAGGCTATTTTTGGCTTAGAGGAAGAGTTGATGATGTAATGAACATCTCAGGACACCGAATTGGAACCATGGAAGTAGAAAGCGCACTTGTTGACTACCCTCAAGTAGCAGAAGCTGCCGTTGTAGGGATTGCACACGCCATTAAAGGTCAAGGCATCGTGGCCTTTGTCTTGCTAAAAGATGGCACCAGTGTAAAACCTGAGCTCGAAGCAGTACTAAAACAGCACGTGGTAGAAAAAATAGGGGCTATTGCACGTCCAGAGCGCATTATTTTTACCAAAGATCTTCCAAAAACAAGAAGTGGCAAGATCATGCGCAGGCTTCTTCGCGACATTGCCGAAGGGCGCATACCAGGCGACCTCACCACCCTTGCCGATTCAAGCGTCATTAAAGAGCTGCAAAGCAAGTATGACCAAGAATAGAAAAAAATAGACAAAAGCAGGCAAAATATCTGTTAACGCCTGCGCCTCAAGAGTGTAAAGAGTAGCAACATAACGAAAGCTGCCCCAATGCCGTAGGCAATCATATGCTCTTTTAGGTGAGGTAGCAGTTTTGCGTACCATTTAGCTTCTACACGCTCTTTTGCAAAAAGTGCAACACTAGCAATCTGTTCGTCGCCTGATAAAAGACGAATTTGGCCAACTCTTTGATCTTTGTTAACAGGAAACTCTAGAACATCCCATTCCAGCAAGCAGCGAACCGCTGGCTCTTCGCTCGGATAGTAAGAAACCTTAAGAGGCTCACTCGTGTAGGTTAAAAGTGCTTTTGTACCTTGCGGTAGATTCATGCTAAAAGGCTGATTACCAGCCATAAGCACCTCTTTTTCTACAAGTCGCTCATTAAAAGCTGCATCAAAGAGATTTTTAGCATCTTGCCAAATATTTATCCGATCTTTACAGCGCATCATAGCGCAAATTAAAAGCCTTCCATCTTTTTCGGCTGCGGCTACTAGAGCATGCTGAGCCTTTGAATGATACCCTGTTTTTATTCCGACTGCATGAGGATAAAAAAAGTCTCCCCCCTTACGCAGGAGGCGATTTGTCTGCGTATAAAAGGCCCGGGGCTGTTTATTTGTAGCAGGACGTTCATAGCTTTGTGTTTTTGCAATCTTGCAAAACATAGGATGGTACATCGCACATTGCGCAAGGCGTGCCATATCTCGTGCTGTTGTTTTATGCTCAGGATGATGGAGCCCATGCGGGTTACAAAAATTGGTATTTTCACATCCAATGCGCTTAACAAAGGCATTTAAATCGACCATAAAAGCATCGATGGAACCCCGCCCAACACTTTGTGCCAGAATATTGGTTGCATCATTGCCTGATGCCAGCATCGTTGCATAGAGCAAATCCTCAACTGACATCTCCTCGCCAAGTTTAATCCCGGCATGGCTTCCATCAGTCTCGTTATAGTATGAGGGGTATTTTGAGTAGTTATCTCGCCTTTTTTCGATCGGTGAAATGCAAGCTAGTGCCTCTTTTTGTGCAACAACACGCTCTTTTAAGCCATTTGGCTTTTGCATTAGCACATAAAACACTGTAGCAATTTTAGTGGTACTTGCAGGATATGCGGGCATATCGGGCTGTTTTTCCCAGAGAACCTTCCCTGTTTTACCGTTGATAAGCACTACACTGTCAGAGTGAATCTTTGATTGAACCGCGAGCGCACCAAGAAATGGCTGGGCTACAATGCAAACCAATAAAAATAATGTGCGCATTTGGATCCTTTTTTAGCTATTTTACAGAGAGGAACCACCGAAAGTCAAGTTCGGAGCCCAAAAGATTATGGCAAAAGGCGCTTGACATATGCATATAAAAAATTTAAAGAGGGGAGTACAAACAAAAAATAGAGAATAGGTGCGAACGCATGGACAAAATTGCTGAATTGGATTCTTCCTACGAAAAATTTATGAATCACCTACCGGAGCTTGTCCCTGATGGCATAGTGCACATTGACCTCCAACTGCTACAAAAACTAGGGCTTTTACACGAAGAGGTTGATGTAGATAACTCCTCTAGTCTTACACGGTTCTTCCACGTTGTAGAATCTAAAGACAAAATCACTCTTTTTAACGAACAATTTGTAACATGGATTGTTCCAGAAAAGATTAATGATGAGCCACATACGCTTGTTCTTGTAGCGCTAAACTTCCCTCACAAGCCAAAATTAGAGATGGCCTTTTCGATGTCTGGCATATACAACACCTCACGGCTAGTCCTTCGTGTTTTAGAAAAGTTTCTAGCAGACATCCAAGAAAATGAGGACCTGCTCTCAAGTCTACAAGAGGAAGGCTAATTGTAGCATAGTCAAGCTCAACACCTTTCGCTTGCTTTCTCAAAGATGAGAACGATGAAAAAATAAAAAGTTCCGAACCTTCTGGACAGAAGAAAAATCAACAATGATTTTTTTTATATTTGTATCGTTTTGATCGTTTTATCATTTTAATCATTGAGACTTCTAGTGTAAGTGAACGGTAGTACACCTGTCAGCCTGCATCTATTAGATTGTAATCGTAAAGAGCTCATCCCAGCTTGTTGTATAGCGAGGGGTGCAAAAGTTTTTTCTGACTGACCTTGGCTGCTGAGAGGCAAAAAAAAGGGTCTTTTTTCCCCATTTTTCATTAATACTGTCGAGCACCTGCATAGCTTTTGTCTCTTTTTGGCGCCTATCGGGCGAGCTTTTACCAAAAAGATCTAAGGGCAGCACCTGCTCTGAGACAAAATTCCCTAACAACACCCCTACTTTTTTATACTTATACCCTTGTTTGTAAATACTCCTGAGCGCTTTTTTGGCACACTCTATCAAAGAGGGGGTATAGTCTGTTGGCTCCTCAAGTACATATGATGCATCTTGAGAATGCTGCGGCTCATCTGCATGGCGATTAGTTGTAAGCCATACTACTACGTACGAAGCTAAACTATTTTGCTGGCGCAGTTTTTCTGCAACATACGCTGTATAATCTGCGAGGATTGCTAAAATATCATCGAGTTTTTCTATGGGCTCATCAAATGACTTAGCGGTGCTTATCGATTTTTTTGGATCTGCAAGCTCTTCGATTTCAAGACAAGCAATTCCTCTAAGCTCCCAGGCAAGTCGCAGCCCAACTACCGAAAGCTCTTTTTTAAGCCACGTATCGTTACAGCCTACAAGCTGCCAGGCTGTGTAGATCTCTTTTTTTTGCAGCTTTTCAGCGAGCTTCCTACCTATTCCCCAGACCTCTTGTACGCTAAAAGCTTCAAGGCAGCTTTTTCTTTTACCTTCGTTGAGTAGGTAAACACCCTCTTTTTTTGCGTGGTGGTTTGCAACTTTTGCCAAAGTCTTTGTAGGCGCAATACCAATAGACACCAAAAGCCCTGTCCACTGCAAAATCGTCTGACGCATGGCGTTACAAAGAGCCACCATATCACCCTCTGGCATATCTCCAAGCAAAATAAAGGCCTCATCAATAGAATACACTTCAACCGATGGTGCAAATGTACGAATGATCTGCATAAGGCGACGCGACATATCAAGATAGAGTGCAAAGTTTGATGAAAAAACAAAAACGCCATATTTTTTAAAAAGCGCCTGGTATTGAAAGGCAGGAGCTCCCATAGGTATACCAAGAGCCTTTGCTTCTTGAGAGCGTGCTACAACACATCCATCGTTACCTGAAAGCACGACAACGGGCTTTTTTTCAAGCTTAGGCTTAAAGACTCTCTCACATGACACAAAAAAATTATTCGCATCAACAAGCGCTAACATGCATGTATCACGTACGTCACTACGCCCCACACACGAAAATCGCTTTGTTCTGGATTAACTGTAATATCAAGATATTTAGGATTTGCAGAGGTCAGCTTCACAACTTTTCCCTTAGTAACAAAGCGCTTAACCATAAATTCGCCATCCAAGCAGGCAACCACGATTTTACCGCTCACAGGCACAGCAGAGCGATCTACAACCAAAATATCCCCCGAATGAATGCCAGCATCTTGCATAGAGCTACCAGCTACTCGCACAAAAAAAGTAGCCGCTGGATGCTTGACGACAAGTTCATTAAGGTCAAGATAGGTTTCAATGTGTTCGTCTGCAACAGATGAAAACCCTGCCTGCACACTAGATCCTACAAGTGGAATAGCCATATAGTTTAACAGTATACCAAAAGTGCCTTTATAGCATTTCAAGTATGTACAAACAAATAGGAAAAATATACAATCTACTAATAAATTTATTATTTTAATTCGAGAATAAAACAATGATGATGTTTGCACCGCTATTTCTTCTTATTCTCATGCCTGCCGGCTTCATAGGAAGCGCATGGGTTACAAATTCTGTACTCGATCATTTCCGCAAAAATGCCGAAGAGATAACAACAGTTGATAGAGCTGGCACCTTTCTTTTGCTAATCGCTCTCTTTGGAAGCTATTGTTACTTCATCTGCGGACTATTTTCTATCGAATGAACGTGAAGCTATTTTTTTTACACGCACTTCTTCTGCTCTGCTTGAATAACGCTAGTGCCAATGATCTCTATGTAAATGAACAATTAGCAACTACAAACTGGGCAGTCACTCGGCAAAACTTCCCTCATCTTAGTCATGAAACATTAGAAAAAGTATACCCCTACCTACTTCCTGACGATCACCCAATTAAAGCACAACTTGATTGTTTTTTTACGCAATTTCGCCTTACACAAGATGAACAATCGCTCAAGCAAGCCAATTTTACTAACACCTTATTGCAGTACTACAGCCAGGTAGTGGTTACAAGGCATCCCCTTTTTGAAGGGTATATATTTAAAATATATACAGACAACGTAGACTGCCCCAAATATGTCGATAGACTAGTTAGTCGAGCTAAAGGCGCTAGCGCCATAGCAAACTACATCTCCAGAACAGAAACTGAAAATATCTTTACCGTGCCACGCAAGTGGATCTATCTAATTCCTCCAATAGCATCTGCCTATACTGCAAAAGATTGCCTCCTAATTGCCGACGAAGTAGACATTCTCCCCTACGATGAAAGCGCCGAAAAATGGCAAAGTGAATCGCTGCCTAAATCAACACTAGATGCTGTAGCTAAGATACTCCAAGATCTAGGCCTATTTGACTCTATAGGGCCTCACAATATCCCCTTCACACAAGATAACAAAATAGCCTTTATCGATACAGATGGCTGCTACTGGTGGCCCACCCCTTCTCGTTTTCCACTACTTGGCGAGTACTTATCCGCTGAAAACAAAGCATACTGGCTTTCATTAGTGTCAGATGATGCAACAATAGCCTTGCCAGATGACACTGATTTATGATGAAATAGCAAATCTTCTAAAATTCGTGATTTAAAGGAAAATAACCATGCGCCTTGTATACCTCCTCCTATCTCTAGTTTTCGTAACACCTGCCTTTACATCACAGAACAACACACGCATACAACTAACCGATGAACAATCAGTACTTGAGCTTTATCAGTTAATGAAAGATGTGCACGAGGTTCTTGTAGCAAACGACCTTAACTACTGGATAGATGGCGGCACACTACTTGGAGCTGTTCGCCATGGTGGCATCATCCCGTGGGATAACGATATCGACATTTGCATAGATGCAGCGGATGAAAAAAAATTTTTAGACCTCCTACCTACCTTCTATAATCTTGGCTTTACCAAAAGAGATTTTCACTGGGGCTATAAACTCGTTACTCCGACAGGAACTGCGCTGGATATTTTTTTAACGGTTAACCAAGATGGGAAAATCATGTACTCATCTGAAAATATCCGAGAATATTATGGAATAAGAGATGGTGGCCCTCAACACTATAAGATAGATGAGCTTTACCCCTTAAAAGAGTATAGCTTTGGAGAGCTAAAAGTACTTGGAGCCAACGATCCTTACACCTACCTTGACTGTGCCTACGAAAATTGGGCAAGTGAGGCACGCATCCAAATTGACCACTACTACAATATCTACGACCCAGAAGCAATACCACTAACGGCTGATCTTACAGGACCTGCACAACCTACAGGTCCTTTGCTCGATAGGGTAGCACAAAAAGTCGATAAATCCACTTTGCAACAAAGTCATTGAATGTCCCCCTTGAAGTAATAGACCGGACCTGATCTGGGCCTTCAAAAACCTTAGATTTTTTTACATTAAAATTTCTTTAACTGTATGGCCGTTTTTCTTCCGGTTTAGGGAGTGTTGACACTAAGGGAATGATTTCATCCTTCGTGAGTATCACCAAGTCATCTGCATACCGGCAATTTCGCTATTGTGCGAGACGTATTTTAGAGCCCATCAGGGCGACTTATTATAGCCCATTGCGACTGTAGAGAGCTGTGGGAATGCTTCACACTAATACTGGAGCCCGCTCAGGGCGATTCAATCACACGCTATGGCCAAATTGAACTAAACACATGTGATTTGAATCGTCCTCAGCCGAATTCCCATAAATTTTCCCTTCTTTCCAAAGCTTCCTGAAGGTCGCTCTGGGCTAAGATAAGCCGTCTTACAGTAATGGACTCTTTTCGCTTCGAAAAAATTATTAACCTCTCTATATTAGGTAGAAATTTATACACTAGGCCTACAATACGTCTAAGAGCGATAAAAGATGCTGATTACATTAAGAAAGTCGGAGGTCA
>JBGSSB010000039.1:0-11298 GCA_041737255.1 Chlamydiales bacterium
TAGATCAACTTCCACTAATGGACTCTTTTGATCAGTTTTTCTTAGTATTGGCACGCAATGCTTAATCTTTATCTCTCTTGGCCGTATAATTACTTCTTCAACCAATAGTCTCACAAGCTTTCTCTTTTCTAAGAGTGGTAATTTCTCTGAAGCATTTCCCAGACGTTCAGTAAATTCTTCAAGCATTTTCACAGGATCTTGATTTATTTCTTGTTGAATTTTCAAAGCATTAAATCGTTTCAAGTCAGCTTCAAGAAGACTTTTACGTTTATTTAACTTTCCCATTCTCTCTCTAAGTTCCTGTAAACTTAACGATTCACCATCCTGATATACATCTAAAAGCTTATTTCTCGCCTTAGAAATTTGCTCGAGTTCTTTTTTTACATCTATTTCTTTTAAAGATTCCTGTTTTTCAGGGCGCTCTTCCATTTGCCTTTCAAGTTCTGCTTTAATCAAGGAGGGGTTTTGCAATAATTCCATAACCTCACTGAAAATTAAATCGTCTAACTCTTCGAGATGCACTGTACGATTTTGACAGGGTGTTAATGACCCTCTTCCTAGAGTATTGCTGCAACAGTAATATCCTTTTCGACTAGTTTTTGTTTTTCTGACTTTCTTATAATATGGCTTGCCGCACTCTCCACAAATAAGTATTCCTTGTAATAGCGACGGTTCTTTTGTATTGCGCTCGAAATGAGCCTTGTTTTTCTTGAGCTTCTCTTGGACAGCCTGAAAGTCGTTTTCACTTATAAATGCGGGCACTGGTATCTCTATCCACAGATCCTCAGACCTTTTTTTGCGGGCATAACGTGGCTGTGCCACGACTCCAGATCCATATCTTGCTATACGCCCTAAAACACCTTCACTTTTTTCTGTTTTACCAAAATATGCTGATCCCGTGTACGTGGGATTTTCTAATATCCCTTTTATGGTGACATGATCCCAATTTTTCCCACCTTTACAGGTTTTAACACCTTTTTGATCTAGAATTTTTCCAACTCCACTTAAAGTCATTTCTTCATGTAGGTATAACCGGTAAATTTCCTTAACAACATTTGACGTTTCCGGATCAATTTCCAAACTTATTCGATCACCAACTTTTACTCGCTTATAGCCATACGCTATAGAAGGAAGTGCTGATACATGCCCTTGCCGAGCTTTGTAAAGCCTGCCTCGGCGACATCTTTCTGCTATTTGCGTACGCTCATACTCTGCAAAAATGCCCTGAAAATGCTCCGCAAGTTGCGCTTCAGGTGTATTGGCTGGAGGGCTATTAAGAAAATTTAATTCTACCCCGCATTTGTTCATTTCATCTTTTAAAAAAAGCTGATATGCATATTTACGCGAAAGTCGATCAGGTGAAAATACAAGAACTCTATTTATTGTTCCCTCTCGAATAAGTTCGCGTAACTCGTCGAGTGCAGGGCGTTTTAATAAAGTTCCACTATATCCTTCATCTTTAAATTCAAAGCCACCAGGGATCGTGTATCCTTTTTCCTCTGCGTAACGACGTAGTGCATCAAGTTGACTTTGGACTGTTTCACCGTCCTTTTGTTTCTTCGAAGATACTCGCGCGTATATTGCTGCAATATTCGACATTTTCGTCCTCCTGAGTTAGTGTTTCTGAATGGTGATTTGAGGATGAAGAATCACTAAGAACGATTTTATATGCTTCGACCAACTTCGTTTTTTGTGCATGTCGTGAGTGATATTCAAGCATGACCTCCGACTTTCTTAATGTAATCAGCATCTTTTATCGCTCTTAGACGTATTGTAGGCCTAGTGTATAAATTTCTACCTAATATAGAGAGGTTAATAATTTTTTCGAAGCGAAAAGAGTCCATTACTGTAAGACGGCTAAAAGCTCTATAACCCACCGGTGCCAAAGGTGGCTGAGGTTCCAAAAGAGCCTGCAGCTTCCTGGATTGGGTGGGGGGTTGAAAAAGGACAGCAGGCTGTGGCGGCAGTTGGGAATGCAGCTGTGGCGCTTGGTGGAAAGGTAGCGGGGGCAGCAGTAGACGGAGTGTTGTCAAATTGGATGCTTGGAATGAAAGATTATAATGAAAAGCATGCTGATTTATCTGCGAAGTTAACTAAAAAGACAAAAAGCCCTGTTGCGGCGGAATTTGCCCGTGTGACCTCTGAGAAGATATGCGATTTCTTAAAAGATCAAGTGCTTGAAGTTGAAGAGCGGGACCCGATAGTCCGGCCCGATTTTTTAAAGGGTGATATTTTTACAGAAGATACAGCGCTCTCAAAAAAACCTGAGTTTACATATTTGGGGCAGCTTTTGTGCGCCTTACTTCAGAAAGCCCCACAAGAGCTCGAAAAAATTATCGAAGTAAATCTGTTGAGTGCCACTTCGAATATTGTTGATTTTTTACAGGATTTGCAAAAAAAACAGCCATTTTTTCTTGTCGATTTATGCCGTACCTGCCTGCAGGATGTAGTGGCAGAAATTGATAAAACTGATCTTACCGCAGAAGAAAAGCAGATTGAAATAATGAAAGAATTTTCTGCAAAGAGCACTAAACTTATCTTTGAAATGGCATTTCCTGAAGGCTCTAAAGGGCTTATTCTTCCCGGATTAGCTGGCGCAACAAACGTTATAGTACGAGATAAGATATGGGGTCTTGTAAGTGAGGTTGTAAAAGACCAGATTGGGGATTTTCTTGGGAATCTTCAAGGTAAACAAGATCTTAAAAATATGCTTATGATAGAAGGGTATGGGAATCTTTTATCAGCAATATCTTCTGGGCCGAAGGTAGCTCCTGCTGCGATGCAAACAAGAGCAGCTATGGTTCCTACCGCGGCAGGGGCTTTAACTCTGGCTCCTGTAGGATTTGTCTTTATATTTTTTAAACTTGTTTTAACAAGTATAGTTTCTGTGTTTCAAAAATCTGGGGTTCCTAAGGTAAGAGGAACGTATCAGGATCAGGGCAGCTTTAATGCGCATTTGTATACGTTAACAAATTCTATTATACAGGATAGTGACTCAAGGTTTCTTAAATTTATTGCTAAACATAAGTTGCAAAGTCTTATTGATGAGTGGGGACCTGTTATTGTTGAGGCAATTAAGGAAGTGCAATTTATTGATATTTTAAATGCGCAGTGTGAAAGCCTTGTTTCGTCGGTGATTAGTCCAGGAGGCTCCTGGGTCGGAGAGGGGGGTGAAAAAAAATATATATCAATGTTGAGGCCTCATCCACAAACTCTAACAGAGCAGGTAGCAAAAGAAGAGGCTGAAAGGGCGCAAGAACTTGCCAGAGAAAGGCAAGTTGAAGAGATGCAACAAGAATTAGGTAAAAATATTGATGGACTCCTTCACCACATTACAGAAGCCTATAAGGTGGAGCATAAGGATTTTACTGAAGATGAACTTAAGACAGCATCGGCGGCTAAAAAGGCTGCAAAGAAAATTCATAAGGCCTGGTCCATATTTGCCAACGCCTGTATTAGTCGCCTGGTAAAGCTTTCGGCCTTTTTACTAGGTGCTAAATCAAAGATCAAGGCAACAGCAGGAGCCTTTCATAGAAAAATGAAAAAGGTGCAACAAGAAGAATTTGTGCTTGTCGTTGGCGACTTTGCCGTAAAAGAACTTAAGCATCAAATTAAAGTTCCTTCATAAAACGCTTGGCTTGAAAAGAGCTGCTGTACCAATATATGCCTAATTGCGGCATACATTGTGAGGCTATCATGCGCGTTAAATCTTTTAAGGCAATATGTGCCAACCCCCGACTTCAAGATCTTCTTGTGGGGCAGCGCTCAAAAGATAAGGTGCGCTCAAGAGATTTTGTCCGAACTCTTTTAGATACAAAGCAGGAAGAGCTTTTCCAGATTTTTTTGGGAAGTCTTTATGAGCAAAGAAGGACAGAGTATAAAGAGGCATCTCAGAGACTGTTTAGGTCGTTTGCCAGAGGGTTTGATAGGCTCTCAGAAGATGAAAAAAGGCAGTTTTCCGACCCCTTTCATAAAGAAGTACAAAAGGTTGCAAGTGCTTTTGCAAAGAGAAACTCATCGTTAGACTCTACATTTTTAGCTGATGCATTTAAATTAAAAGACCTTGAAAAGCTTCTCATGCAGCTTCCTCAAGGTAATTACAAACGAACTACACAGCAAGAAACAGATGTAACGAAGTGCTCATTAAAGCACGAGGATATGCGAAAAGGTATCGCCAATTTTCAGTATCAAAACAACAGGGCCTATCCACATAGTGTTATTCAGTTAGGCAACAGCCCAAGTATGGTGATTATAGGCACGCCACGGTTGGATCGAAAAAATAGCCTAGAGCGCTTTTTTTCGGTTATGCTTGAAGAAAATGTTGAGGTCATTGTTGCTCTGAATACCGTTGATGATTGGGAGGAAGCTATTGCCTATTATGAACCTGAGCAGATGAAGTCAGTGCAACTTGAGGGCCATTCAATTTCCTGTAAAAAGAGCGTGATACTATACGAGGGAGATGTTGCTGCAAATATCCCCAAAAAGCTGCAAGATGTTCTTACGGGACTTACTCAGGCAGAGCGTGATGAACTACTTGCGCAGAAAAAGTACAAGAAATATCGCCCTAGAATTATAGAGCGCACATTTGTTGTTAGAGAAAATGAAAGCGGCGCTCGAAAAAAGATAACACAACTGCATTACGAAAATTGGCCAGATAGGCAGGCAGCCCCTGATCTTGATGCCTGGTGGATTCTTCTTAGACGCCAGTTTGAGCTGCAAAACAAGTCAATTGCCATTCATTGCCAAGGTGGTATAGGAAGAACAAATGTGCATGCCATACTTACCTGTCTTGTAAGTGAAATGAACGCCTTGCAAGATGCAGGAGGTAATCTTTCAGAGGCAGAATTTAATGTGCCACTAACTATGTATCGATTAAAGAAGCAGGCGCCAAGATTGGGTGGGCTTGTGTGCGGTAAGAGATTTTTTCAAATATATCAAATGGCCAACAGGTATTACAAGGAGATGACTTTTCTTGAGCAAAAATCCCAATAGGACTACAGTGATTAAGCGTTAGTTGCCTTTATAATAGACTAATGTTTTATTAAACCTTAATAGTAAGGACTTTTGTATGAATAAATATTTAAGCTTAGCTCTACTTGCTTCAATGATTCAGTTTGCTCCAGGTGTAGCTGATGAGGCTGTAGCTGAAGATGCAGTAAATGTAGACGGAAAAGTATACGTACGACCACGCGCAGTACGTATTATGAAAAAAGGAATCGTTGTCCATACAAAAGATGGTGCGTTCATCACTCCATCAGTATCCCGTGATGAAAATGGGCTTTTCGTTCAGGAAGCTGACTTAGAGCAGGCTCCTGCTGAGATGGCGAAAAGAAAAAGACGCTGGGTGCATCCAGGCCAACGCCAAGGTCTACACCTCGGTCAACGCAAGCGTAGCTGCCAAGGTAAAGTAACTTGCCAAGGTAAAGGCAACCGTCCAAATAACTTTAAGCGCAAAAAGTTGGGTTGGAAGCACAAAAGCAAAGTTGCTCAAGGAACTGTACAAGCAGTAGAAGATGCAGCTCAAATAGCAGAATAAATAGGACTCAATAGTAATTGAGTTAAATTGTCGCCCCCATAAGTGTTACTTTTGGGGGCTTTTTTGTTAATGGGCTGGAGCAAATTATTTCAAATTAGATTGTATGGCTGTAGGAGCCGTTCAGGAAATTGAAATTCCTGCAAAACGTGCTTCAAGGCGCTTGATGGCCTCGGCTGAAATTTTATCACAACCATCTATGTCCAATTCTCTTATGGGGCAATTTGATCGGCAGAGCAAATCTATCCACGCATCATCAACCTGAGTACAGTTCCAAAGCTCAAGTTTACTCAGTTTTGGGCAGCCAGCAATAAGGGCGTAAAAGCCCTGGAGGGTATAGTTGTTGCACTCAGCTGTTGTAAATTCTTCTAATTCATGAGAGTGTTGGCCTAGCGCCTGTAGTGTTTTGTCTGTAAGATTATTACACCATTCAACATTCAGTCCGCGTAGGTTTTTGCACTTAGTAGCAACTGAGTAGATGCCTTCATCTGTGACTTCGGTACATTTTGTAATGCAGAGTTTGGAAATATTGGGGCATTGCTCTGCTATGGCATGTATGGTCCAGTCTGTCACTTTAGGGCAGTGGCTGATCTGTACTGAATCCATATCCGTGCGTCCCATGAGGGCTTTGATAAATCCTGTGTCCGTAAGGCTTTTTGACTGCAGGACGCTTAAGTGCGTAAAGTGTGCCGATCGTGTAGTAAGGTGTATAAACTCATCATCTGACATGTCAATTGAGGCTTTAGGGTCGATTTCAAGGGCTAAGGTTTTTTTAAATAGGGTAATGAAGCCATTTGATGAACCTACTTTTGTTACTACCTCAGAGGTTTGAAGCGAGATTTTTTCCATTTTTCTGATGACATCGCCGACATCTTCAATCTCTTCTTCATCAGTTGAACGGGTGCGTTTTATTCCTTGCAGAGTTGGATGCTTTTCTGGCTTTTTTGATTTGCTAGCAGGGGGGTGAAGTGGTGTAACATCTCTATTTTTTGTTTTTTTTTGCCCTAAATCTTGAGTTATCACAACTGCGGCTAGATCTGAGGTTGCTTCATTTCTAGATCGTTTTAATTCTTTTTTAGGTGTTTCTTGAACTTGAGTCTGAGGATAAAACGGATAAGGGCGTGTTGCTTGCATTTTATTACCTTATGTTTATTAGTA
The DNA here is from genome assembly GCA_041737255.1 of Chlamydiales bacterium. Classification (GTDB taxonomy): domain Bacteria; phylum Chlamydiota; class Chlamydiia; order Chlamydiales; family FEN-1388; genus SZAS-7. The sequence continues at coordinate 6,692 of JBGSSB010000039.1, forward strand.
CTCAACTATAACAAAAGAGTTTAATAAATATAAAGCAATATTACTATTGTTGATTTGATTTTGCTATTAGTTGGTATTTAAGTCCAGTGTAGCGCTGCATGACATCTTCATTTTTTACTGCGATGGCAAGGGCTTTTTTTGTACCTACTAAGTAGACAAGCTTTTTACCTCGAGTAACTCCTGTATAAAGGAGGTTTTTGGTAAGAAGCTTAAAGTGGGTGGTATGAACTGGCATGACAATGCAGGGACATTCGCTACCTTGGTATTTATGGATGGAAACGGCATAGGCTAATACAAGTTCGTCGGTTTCGCTAAACTCGTAGATCACTTCTTTTTCATCCATCTGCACAAAAAGTTTTTCTTCGTCTAGGTCAATTGAAGTTATGTAGCCGATGTCTCCATTGTAAACATCTTTTGAATAATTGTTGCGAAGCTGCATAACCTTGTCGCCTATTCGAAATGAGTGGCGAGACTCATGAGGGGTGAGTGTTTGCTGTAGGTCGCGGTTTAGCGCATCTATGCCGCATATTCCCTTGCGCATGGGAACGAGCACCTGTATCTCTTTTTTGGAGTCAAAGCGGTGCTCCGCAGGGATTTTTTTGGTAACTAGATCGAGTATTGTTTTGCGAACATCTTCGGGCTCTTTGGCCTCTACAAAGAAAAAGTCGCTTCTGCCAAAGTTTTCGGTAAAAGGTATTTTGCCTTCATTGATGCGATGGGCGTTAAGAACAATTTTTGAGCCTGCGGCCTGTCTGAAGATGGCATTGAGGCGCACGGTAGCAATAGTTTGCGAAGAGATAAAATCGGCAAGTACTGTACCCGGACCAATACTTGGTAGCTGGTTTACATCGCCAATAAATACTACCTTCGAGCTAGGAGGGATTGCCTTTAAAAGCTGGTACATAAGGTAGGTGTCGATCATGCTTGACTCATCTATAATGATGAGGTCGCAGTTCAAGGGGTTCTCTTTGCCATATTTAAAGCACCCTTTTGTAAAGTCATACTTAAGTGTGCGGTGAATGGTAGAGGCATATTTATGGGTAATCTCAGATAGGCGCTTTGCGGCGCGACCTGTTGGGGCAACGAGGAGTATTTTATCAGTAAGCTTTTCGAATATCGCTACAAGGGCTTTTGTGATGGTACTTTTACCGGTACCTGGGCCCCCTGTAATTATGGAAACTTTTTCTTGTAATACCTGTCGTACGGCCGTTTCTTGAAGTTCGGCAAAGCGTAAGTAGAGCTTATCTTGTGACCAAATAATGGCTTTGTCAATATCAACTTGGCGAAGAGGGGAGCTTGTTGATTGTAGCCTTGTAAGTTCATTTGCAATACCAACTTCGGTCAAATAAAGTGATTTTGACCATATGTAGAGGGTGTCTTGCTGGTTTTGAAGCTCGATCTCGCCTGCTTGAAACATCCTTCCCGTTTGTAGCCGCACGAGGTCGGCTGCAACAGCTAAGGTTTCGCAAGCTCTTGTGATAAAAAGCTCTAAGGGAAAGCAGACTTGCCCCTCTTGAGCTAGTTCGTAAAGCACAAAGTCGATTCCGGCGGTGATGCGCTCTTCGCTTTCGGCTGTTAGGCCTAAATTTTTAGCGATGGCATCAGCTAGGCGAAAGCCCATGCCACGCACTTCTTTGGCAAGGCTGTAGGGGTTTTGTTTTATTTTTTGGATGGCTTGGCTTCCGTAGGCTCGCAGGATCTTTTTGGCGTATGCTCGAGAAATTCCATACCCTTGTAAAAAAACAAAAAGTTCCTTTAGGGCCTTTTGCTCTTGCCATGAGGTGACTAGAGTGTTCATGCGCTTTTGTCCAAGCCCGCCAATGTCGTTGAGCAGATGGGGCTCTTTGTCGATAACTTTAAGTGTATCTTTGCCAAAGCGCTCTACAAGGCGTGCGGCAAAGGCGGGGCCTATGCCTTTTACGGCGCCCGACGCTAAAAATTTTTCTATTGATCGAGCGTCTTGTGGAAGCTCAAAATTATAGGTAGCAACTTCAAACTGCACCCCATGCTTTGGATGGCTTTTCCAGCTGCCTTGGCAGGCAATAGATTCACCAACCTGGATGGCTGGCAGAATACCCGTTATAATCACGGGCTTTTTTTGACCAGGGCAAAGCAGTGTTGCCACGGTAAAAAAAGTTTCCGGGTCAGCATAGGTAAGGTGTTCAACGCAGCCTGACAAATCTTCCATGCAGCCGAGTATAGCAATTTTACACAAAGTGTGGCACAATTTTAACATTATGGCCCGATTTACCAAAGACAGCTTAGAGACCCTGCGTAGCCGCATTGACCTTGCCGAAGTGATATCTCAACATATCGACTTAAAAAAAACTGGCGGCTCGATGAAGGCGCTATGCCCATTTCATGAAGAGCGATCTCCCTCTTTTGTTGTAAACCGAGGAGATACCCATTATCACTGTTTTGGCTGTGGAGCCCATGGTGATGCTATCCAGTTTCTTATGCAGCACTTGCGGGTGACCTTTGCCGATGCTGTTGGGCAGTTGGCTGAGCGCTTTGGGGTAAACTTAGAGCAGCTAGAAGGCTCAAACGACGCCAAGACAACAAACAAAAGCCGCTTAAAAGATGCACTCGATGCAGCCAGCCGCTTTTATCAAACCTATTTACTGCACACCGAAGAGGGTAAAACGGCACTTGATTATCTTTTTTCTCGAGGTATAACGCTTGATTTTATCAATGCCTTTCAGCTGGGGCTAGCTCCTAAAGCAGAAGGTCTTTTTCGTAAGTACATGCACAATTCCCACTTTCGTGATGAAGAGCTTAAAGAGGTTGGACTTTTGGCAGAGCGCTCAGGGCGCGTCAGAGAGTTTTTTCAAGAGCGCCTTATGTTTCCAATACTTGATGTCTCAAATGCCACAATAGGATTTTCTGCTAGAAAGATGAGAGACGCTGCCTTTGGGGGAAAATATATTAACACCCCAGAGACTCCGCTTTTTAAAAAATCACGTGTACTCTTTGGTCTTGCAGCAAGTCGTAGGCGTATAATCAAGCAAAAGCAGGCTATCATTGTAGAAGGCGGCCTTGATGCATTACGCATGATTTATCACGGATTTGATTTAACGGTAGCGGCACTTGGAACGGCCTTTGGAGATGATCATGTCAATGAAGTGTGCCAGCTTGGCGTGACAAGAGTGTTTCTTTTGCTAGATGGCGATACAGCAGGCCAGGAGGCCTCTGTGAAGGTGGGTCATCTTTTTCAGAAAAGGGGAGTTGAGGTTCTTGTAGCATCCCTGGCTCCAGGGCAAGACCCTGATAGCCTGCTTGTCAAACAAGGTCCTGTAGCTATCACGCAGGCCCTGTTGGGGGCAAGAGAGTATTTAGCCTTTATGTGGGAGCATTATTCTAAAACGCTTCACATAGACTCGCCTGCTGAAAAAAATAAAATCATACAAGAGCTAGTTCTGCGTGTTAGAGAGTGGGACAATGCTGTGATGGTGCACGAAAGCTTAAAAAAGCTAGCAGCACTTACAAAGGTTCCGGAAGAGCTTTTAGGTATCGATGTGTTGCAGCCACGTACACTGTTTTTTAAACGCAGTGTCTCAAGTAGTGCAACAAAGCAAATTGATCCTGATCGCATTTTGGAACAGGATTTGTTGCGTTGGGTTATTCTGTGCGGTCCGGGATCAGCTGATTTTGTAGAGTTTGCAGCAAAAAATATAAAGCCTGAGGATTTGCGTATAGAGCTTGCCAAAGTTATCTATGAGAAGGTTTTGGCAACGCTGATGGCTAAAAAAGAGCTTGATCTTTTGGAGCTTACAGTTGATATAGGCGATGAAGAGATGCCGCTGTTTTTATCTGAGATTTTGAATAAAAAAGTAAATCGGGACAAGGCAAAAGAGCACTTTACCGAAACCTTGCAGCGAATTAAAGAGCGTAACTGGATGCACGCGCGCGAGTCTATAAAGATGAAGATACATTCAGGAAAAGCATCTGAGGATGAGCTTATGGAGCTCGTAAAACAGTTTGATGAACTTAAAAAACAGCTCCCCGTAATTGAACCATGAACATGAAAAAATGAACATTATATTTTTTGACGGCAACTGCGCCATGTGTCACTGGGCGGTTAAATGGGTTGCAAAACGTGACTCAAAAGGCCACTTTTATTTTGCCCCACTTCAGGGAACTACTGCCCAAGAAAAGCTTAAGGGCCTGTTGCTTCCAGATAGCCTCGTTTACTTTGAAGAGGGGTGCGTGTACTTTTTTAGTAAGGCATGTTTTCGTATTGCCTGGGCACTTGGTGGGCTTTGGGCGCTACCTGGCCTGCTTTCTTTTCTACCTAACTGGATGCTTTATCCAACAAACGTGCTTTATCGGCTTATCGCCAAAACAAGATCAACCTCTTGTGACATCACCATTTCGGGCGCCCAATTTTTACCGTAGTGAAATCGGAGTCAGACCTAATACCGTTCACTTAAACAAAAAACTTAAGCGATTAGAACGATGAAACGATAAAAAATAAAATCATCTCGCTTTACTCAGAAAGTTCGAATCTTTTTTTCTTTTCATCGTTCCTATCCTTTTAATCGTTGAGAGCTTAAGTGAACGGTATCGGGGTCAGACCCGTCAATCCGTTAATCTTTTCGGGATCAATG
>JBGSSB010000075.1:0-10822 GCA_041737255.1 Chlamydiales bacterium
TTTCGAGATTAGCTGTTGTTGAATAAGGCAATTTCTGTTACAATATTCCTACGAACATTTTTACGGGGGAGATACGCATGTCTCTGGACAAAGGCACGAAAGAAGAGATTACAAAAAAGTTTCAGCTTCATGAAAAAGATACCGGATCTGCTGATGTGCAGATTGCTATCCTAACTGAGCGTATTGCTGAGCTGACCGATCATCTCAAGCGCACACCTAAGGACCATAACTCACGTTTGGCCCTTCTTAAGCTCGTTGGACAGCGCCGTAGACTTCTTGACTATCTGAACTCAACGGATACCAAGCGTTATCAAGCTTTAATTACAAAGCTTAATTTACGTCGATAATCTTTGATATACCATCTCTTTTTGCCTGCAGGTTCACTGCAGGCTTTGCCGCACCAAAAAAAATCTCTTCCCTTTATTTCCATAAGATGTCAAAACAGTATCCTTTATTGATACAGGAGTTTATTTAGATGAAAAAACACGAAATGCGCATATCTGTCGGTGGACAAGACATCATTTTCGAAACAGGCAAAATTGCCCGACAAGCCAATGGCTCTGTAGTTGTCCGTAGCGGCGACACAATGGTTTTAGCAACAGCATGTGCTTCAGCTGCTCCACTACCAAATATCGATTTTCTTCCCTTACGTATTGACTACCAAGAAAAGTTTGCGTCCGTTGGCCGCACAGCTGCTGGCTACATCAAACGTGAAGGTAAACCTACTGAGCGTGAAACGCTTGTATGTCGCCTTATCGACCGCCCACTGCGTCCGATGTTTGAAGAGGGCTACTTCCATGATACCCAAATTCTCTCCTACGTATGGTCATACGACGGCGTAAATAGCCCTGACGTATTGGCTATTTGCGGGGCATCATGTGCTCTTGCAATATCTGACATTCCACTAGCAAAACCTATTGGTGCCTGCCGCGTTGGCATGATTGACGACAAATTTGTTGTAAACCCAACTGTAGAGCAGCAAAAATCATCAATACTAGAGCTCTTCATAGCCGGTACAGAAGATGCTGTACTTATGATTGAAGGTAACTGCCAATTCCTTACTGAAGATCAGATACTAGAAGCTATTGAACTTGGCCACGCAGCCATTCGTACAATCTGCCAAGCAATCCAAAACTGGCAAACACTTTTGGGCAAGCCTAAGAAAAGAGATACCCTCAAAGTACTAGACAAAGCAATCATCCAGGCAGTTGATACACTTGTAGGCAAAGAGCTTCGCGAAGTTATCAAAACAAAAGACAAACAAACACGCGAAGATGCTACAGCCCTTCTACAGACTAAAGCACTCACTGAGCTTACTGCCGAAACACGAGAGCAGCCCTTTGCTGAATCTGACGTTAAAGCAGCATTTAAGAAGCTCTCAGCTAGCATCATGCGTAAAATGATCATCGATGAAAAAGTACGAAGTGACGGACGCTCAACAACAGATATCCGCCAAATAGACATCGAACAAGGTATTTTACCTCGCACTCACGGCTCTTCGCTCTTTACCCGAGGCGAAACCCAGACTATGGCAATTTGCGTGCTTGGTGGCGAAACTATGGCCCAACGCTTCGAAAACCTCGAAGGCGACGGAGCTTCCCGCTTTTACATGCAGTACTTCTTCCCACCTTTTTCTGTTGGCGAAGTAGGCCGCGTAGGACCTCCGGGACGTCGCGAAGTTGGCCATGGAAAATTAGCAGAGCGCGCACTTCAAGCTATATTGCCGACAAAAGAGGACTTCCCCTACACGATTCGCCTTGAGTCAAACATCACTGAATCTAATGGATCATCATCCATGGCATCAGTATGTGGTGGCTGCCTTGCTTTAATGGATGCAGGCGTTCCTGTTAAAAGGCCGATCTCTGGTATTGCTATGGGCTTGATCCTCGAAGAAGGCCATGCTGTAATTTTATCTGACATCCTAGGCCTCGAAGATGCCTTAGGTGATATGGACTTTAAAGTTGCAGGCGATGCTGAAGGTATTACCTCATTTCAAATGGACATCAAGGTTGAAGGCATCACCATCGAAATTATGCGCAAAGCCTTAGCTCAAGCAAAAGAGGGCCGCATTCACATTTTGAACAAGATGATAGAAGTGTGTCCAAAACCTCGCGAAGAGATGTCAACATGGGCACCTCGCATTGTTACCATGTATGTTAAGCCAAGCAAAATTGGCATAATCATTGGGCCAGGTGGCAAGCAAATTCGTTCCATCATCGAAGAGACTGGTGTTGAAATAGACATCAACGATGAAGGCATTATCAGCATATCATCAGCAAACCTAAAGGGCATTGAACATGCGCAAGCTATCATCAATGGCCTAACAGCGGAAGTTGAAATAGGCAAAACATACGAAGGTAAAATCACCTCAGTGGTTGCCTTTGGTGTCTTTGTAGAGCTCTTGCCAGGAAAAGAGGGCCTTTGCCACATTTCCGAACTAGACAGCGCCAGAATCGAGAATATCTTCGAGTACACCAAAGACAAGTGCCGCGTTGGCGACACTATTGCAGTAACCGTGCTTGATGTAAACGAACGTGGCCAAGTAAAGCTTAGCCGACGGGCATTGCTTCATAAAAAGCCACAAGTACTGCACTCAAACACAGCTCCAGCTGCGTAAGTTGCCTACTAGTTCAAACTATAAGAGCGCGCTATCCCTTGGATAGCGCGCTCTTTTTTTATCTAACTGCATATCCGGTTATTGATCAGGTGGGCGAGTAAGTTGCGCAACCGCGCCTGCTGCGACATAGACTCCCGTACCAACTGCTGCTTCTAAGACGGCACTTGCAATCCCCAATCCAACTATCATTATTGCTACTGGAGGACTAAGACCAACTACCATTCCACCTAAAAGCAGAGATGATAAGATCCTTTGTTGTCCTTGATAGGGTGGTACCACATTTTGCAGTTCAACAGCTTTTTTATGTACTGTTTCTCGCATGGAGCCCAATAAGCTAAAGGCCTCTTTATCTGTCATGATAGCTGAACTTTGTGCGCCAAAGCTCGCGCTTGCTCCTTCTGCACCCTCTACACCAGGAATGCCACTCATACTACCTCCACTAGATTTGTGATTGCTCGATTTTTATTGAATTGACTACTGCCTGATACTTCTGATTACCAGAAGCATAGGCAAGGGCTAGCTTGAGGGCTTTTGCAGCCTCTTTTGCTTGGCCAAGCTTTTTATGGCATCTAGCAGTATAGAGGTATGTGATTGGATTTTCGTCATCTATGTGACTAGCCATAGTAAAGGCATCAAGGCTTTCCTTAAACCGCTGTTCTGCATGGAGGATAATACCTAACGCTGTCCAACAAGCGGCATAGCCTGGATCGAGTGTTACAAGCAAAGTAAATACCTTTGCGGCATCACCTATACGATCATGATCAAAGAGATTTCTGCCAATAGTGTACATTTTTTCTAGCAGATCCGCATCATACCCAATAAGATGGGCAATTGTCTCATCTTGATGTTTCTTCTTGCTCTTTAGATGGCTCCTGAGCGTATCAACCCCTTGAATCAGCTGCTGAATAGCATGCTTATCGCCAGCTTGCAAAAACTCATCAATAACCACTTCAAAAGCATGCCTCCAGTTAGCAAGATGTGCCTTTCCTTCGTTGAGGGCATCAAGTGTGTAGCGCGAGCGATACATTTCAAATGACTCTAGTGAGCTGTTATGCTTCTCTTTGTCTTTTTCACATATATCTTGAACAGCCTGAGTAATAGCATCTAAATACTGTGATTCAACCGCTTTAACTTCTTTCTGAGTATTCATACACACCCCTTTTCTGCTTATATAATAATAACTATCACGACTGATAATAATTATCTATAAATAATCAAATGACTATTACCAAGTTTCCAGGAAAAAAAACTCAGCCTTATCTCATGCATCATCTGTGGGCTCAGCGCCTCTATGGTTAAAAAAAGCGGACCTTACCATATATCTTAAAAATACTGGCACATTAGACCCAATCCAATTACTATAAGCACACACACTAGGAGTGCTTATGTCTTTAGGTTTATCATCAGTCGGGTCCTCTGCATACCCAAACTTTTCGGTAGATAAACTAAGCGACGCTTTCGATGAGCTAAGCATTGCGTTACTCAAAAACCTAGAACAGTTCATACAACGTCAACTACCAACGGATTCACTTGTTATCCCCCTTGCCTCTATTGAAGAAATACAGACACAGCTAAGGCAGCAGGAAAAAAAGCGCCTTCTGCCCCTTCTTGCTTCTATTGCAAAGCAGTATGCTTGTTGCGAAGTTTCATCTCATGGTGTAGGAGCTGCTGCAATTGGAGCAAGTGGTTCGATTTATCTTGCGCATACGATTGAATTCGCTAACTGCTCCCCTCATTCCTTTGTTAACCCTATCCAGTGCCTTATTGCCAACATGCGATCTTCCGGAGAAACAGCCATCCGTGAGCTTGCAGTAACTGAAATGCCTACAGGAGCAGAGCTTGACTTTCTTAAAGAGCTTTCATGGGATAATGAGTGCAAGATTCACACTTGCCCCGATCAATTCTTTTTTCTTACAGGCCTAACAAAAGATGATCCCTCACGTCAAAAACTCATACTTTCTGATGGTTTAGTCAAGAACCACCTAAAAGCTGATACTGAAGATTATCTAAAAGGTCTCGCGCAAAGTGCAGGCCACCACTCACACAGCCCCCTAACCAGATTACAAGCAGGCGTAGCCATACAAACATCAGATGGCACACTCTACACAGGCTCTTATTTAGAAACCCGCACATATCAAACTTTGGGACCTCTACAGGCTGCACTTGTAGCCTTGCTGTCTGATAAGAAGTCATATGAAGAGATTTCCGCTGTGGTATTAGCCGAAAAATACAACGCAAAATTTAGTCTAAAAGCCCAGACAGTAGAACTTCTTGCGAGCATCGCACCAAAACTTACCCTTGCTACTGTCCCATTTTAATATCAGGTTATAAATGTAGGAACTATGGCAGCGGGCTTATTAGGACTTTGGGCGTTAGTGCATAACGCATCACGGCGTCACAGAGATCAGTTATGCAACAAGGCCTTTTTTGCAGTGATAGCTAAAAATGCTTGATAGCGGTGATTAATACTATCACGATCGATCTTGTGGTTATGTCTTTTCATTAAAGATTCATAGATTGCCAAAAAGTGACAATTTATAATCTCCTGATATGCCTTGCAGCTGTTTATTTTTGATGCCACCAGCAATTTATCCATTAGGCGTATTGAAACAGAACAGTGATTCGAAGAATACTGCCGAATTGGATTAAGTACCGAATCCATATATCCCCTAAAGGAAAACTCTTTAGAAACAACGAGTAACCTTCCATCGTCTCCATATACATGCGTATCAGCAAATCGTTTATTTACAAGAAGAGCAATCGATTCACCAAGGTAATCAATACAGATGTTAGCGATGACAATATCATTGGAACTTGGAGAAAGGGCCCGTAAAATCATCTCAGAAAGTATCTCTAAATTGTACTCTAAGTCTTCTACGGTAATCCTTTTATCCCCGACAATCCAACATGATGTAATCTCGCTAACCAACTCTTCTGGCATCTTACGATCAGCATAAACGATAGAGGTAACTTCTTCTGTGACAATAAAATCTCCTGGCCTATGAATAACCTCGATGGAAAACTTGTTGTCTGCAGCAAGCCTTGCTAATTTTGTCTTATTGATGTTTTGGACATAACCCGATTGATGAACAGTAAAAGACTCCCCTTCCATTTCAATCTTTGCAGGATACTGTTTTTTTGTTTCTGGGTTATCTTCCTCTTTTAGCGCATCTAAAGAACGTATCCACTTGCATAGTTCTGATGACACCTCTGCTGCCACCGTATTAATCTGAACCTGTCCCACTAGAAAATGAAAATACATGATGAGCAAAAATATTGTAGAAACCGTAAAAATGCCACCCAAAATGATTGAAAGCATCGGGACATAGGAGTGTCCATTATTCATAGTAATAGTATATATGTGATATATAATATAAATATATACACCTGCAAACCAACCTATTACAACTTTACTAAATGTACGAATTTTGAATACTCTCAAAACTTGTGAGCCGTATTGACCTGCAAGTACGGTAAATATCAACAACGTAATCGATAAAATAGTTGTCATGGCAGTTATTATCGCAGCGGCAACACTAGTAAAGAGTAAGCGCACTCCTTCATAACTCGCTCCTCGTGAATCACCTAAATAGGGTACGTTTGCCGCCCAAAAGGCACTATCTAAATAATTTAAAATTATGGCTAAGCCAAGCCCGGCAAGTGCCATTAAAAATGGGATGATCCATAAGCTTCTCTTTATCTTATCTACTGAATTTTCAATGACTGCTAGCATTTGATAGCCTTATTGGTTTTTGCCTTACCCTATCTATATCAAAAATAACTTTTAATAATCCACCTACAGTTTGCAAATCCTTATCTCTGCTGTATAAATAACCCCTTGCATGCTTTAAAAATTGATGATAGGTTCAGGAAATCGGGCCTTAAATGTGCCTAAAATCACGCAAATATAGGAGATATGTTATGGAATCGAATCAATTAAAAGGTTCTTGGGCTATTGTAAAAGGAAAGATCAAAGAAAAATGGGCTGAACTAACTGATGACGATATCAATGAAATCGACGGCAAAAAAGACCAGCTGATCGGAAAAATCCAGCAGAAGTATGGACAAACAAAAGAGCAAGTTCAGCAAATGGTCGAAGAATTTGATCAATCTTCTGACTAATTAGCCAATTGTACTAGTCAATACAGAGTGGACTTTACCTCTCTTTATCAGAGAGATAGGATTACTCTTCATTGACTAGTGCATCAATGCCCCCTTTTCATTCACAAAATTACAGTATTATGATACGTTGTTCTCCATGAAGGGACTCTATATTTTTGCACTACTACAACTCATCTGCACACCATGTCACATACAATGCGACACAGACATAACTACCCCTGCCCAAATTCTGCAACAGCATGTTCAGAAAAGATTTCCAAACCACAGTTTCAAGGCATGGATATACGTTTCCATCAAAGAGTCAAAACTTCTGCTGATCTGCAACAATCAAATTGTAAAAGAATACCCCGTTTCAAGCTCAAAAAATGGGTTAGGAAATGGGCTAGGAAGTAATCAAACCCCTCTTGGACTTCATGAAGTTAAAAAAAAATTCGGCGATGGCCTACCGCAAAATGCCATACTGAAAGGCCGTGTATACACTGGTAAAAGTGCAAAGGTCATAGAAGAGCCCATCGCAACAGATGCCGACCATATCACCTCACGAATCTTGTGGCTTTCAGGCCTTGAGCCAGGCTATAATAAGGGCGATGATGTAGATAGCTTTAGTCGGTATATTTACATACACGGAACAGCAGAAGAGGGCCTTATAGGAACAGCAGCATCTCATGGATGTATTCGCATGCGCAACAAAGACGTTATAGAGCTTTTTGATCTTGTCCCTGAAGGCATAAAAGTTTTCATTGAATAAAGCACTAAGTATTATGCACACAAAACAGCAACTTTTTGACTACCTTTCAGATTTAGCCATTACAACCACCTGCTTTACCCACGAACCAGTCTTCACATGCCAAGAAGCTAGAGAGGTAATAAAAAGAGATAAAATACCAGGCGCCGAAACAAAAAACCTCTTCCTGAAAGACAACAACAAACACTACTATCTCCTCGTTGCCTTAGCAGAGACCAAAATAGACCTAAAGACGCTATCGCTTGCTCTCAATGCTCCAAAATTGCGTTTTGCTCAACCAGATCAGCTTAATCACTATTTAAGCGTAGATCCGGGTTCAGTCACCCCATTTGCTATCCTCAACGATACCAGCCATAGCGTGCATGTGATTCTTGATAAAGGGCTTTTTAATTATGGACTACTAGGCTTTCACCCCCTCTTAAACGATGCAACCATTACTATTAGCCCATCTGATTTAGAACGGTTTATCATCTCTTGTAAAAACAGTGTCCAAACACATCATTTTGGACCGTAATAAAGTGTCCTGTTACACGACATACTACTCTTAAAAAATGCACCTTTAGCGTATAGTTTACCCGCAACACCACCCCCTCACAACTAACTTCTGGAGATATGAACTATGGTTCTTTGCCATTCTGATTTTTTACAGTTTATGCCCCCTCATTGGCAAGACCTTGCCAAAGTTGATCAAGCGATCATCGATGAATTTTCGCAAGACAACAAGTCGTTTTGCATCTTTATGAACTGGTTAAAAAGTTTACCAAATCATTCGCTTAAAAACTTTGTCGCCAGACACCCATCGCTCTGCAAAAATGCGATACAGCTTTTAAAAAATGAAGAAAAAATGACCTACTACTGGATAGCGCACCGTGTAAATAATTTTGCAAGCCGCTCAACTGGATCTAATGTATTTTGGGTAAATAGCGAACGCGTTGCGCTTCCACCTCGCTGGCAGCCAGCCGCGCAAGAACAGCGATTAATAGAACATCTTAAAACTAATGAGCAAGACCTTGCAAACTTGGTAGAAGGTCTTCAGAAAAAAGGAACTCTTTTTATTCACGATTACCCAAGAGTTGCCTTAGCAACCATAAGGATCGCTGCAATTAAAGATCCGACAAATCAGAAAATTTCAGAGACACATCGTAAAATTCAAAATTATTGCGCCAAAGAAAACAGCCTTGTTCAGGGCAATCCCTACAAGAAATTTACTGATCAGACCATCTGAAGTCCAATAGAACAATACCCACAGGCACACGGATGTGACGGTGGGTATCAGTTAAAAGGCCCGCCCTAGGGGGTTGATTTAAGGGCTTTTTCATGCTAGGGATACGGTAGCAAATCTGTTCTTGAGCTTTAGCTCCCTGGAGTTTCCAAGCGACAACGCCGCTGATACCGCAAAGCAACAGGGCGTATTTTTGGCAAAAAAAAGACGAATTCTTCACAATAATACTCTCTAATAATTCGTCAGAACTTAGAGAGATTAAAAACGGGATCGAGTCCCAATAAAAATAAGGAAGAATTCGTCGTGGGAGATGTTACCAAAAAAGCAAAATCTCAGCCAAGTACTAAAAGAAAAACTACTAAAGGAATAGAGCCCATCTACACCAATGTAGCAGGAATCGATATTGGTTCCCAACTGATTCACGTTGCAATATTGAATGAAAAGGATGAATACGAAGTCCTCGAATTTGGAGCCACGACACCTGATTTAGAAGCCATTGCTCAATGGCTTCTAGAGTCAAATGTGAAATCTGCCGCGATGGAAGCCACTGGTATATATTGGATTCCTCTCTTTGAAATCCTGGAAGATCACGGCATAAAACCTGCTTTAGTCGACCCCAAAAGTGCAAAGAACGTGCCAGGAAGAAAAACTGACGTTTTGGATTGTCAATGGATTCATAGGCTATACGCCTGTGGCCTTTTGCGGCCGGCCTTCAGGCCGGCCAAAGCCAGAGAAGGCTTTAGGTCATACATGCGCCATAGAGGAAACATAGTCAAAGCACGACAGAAAGCCATTTTACAAATGGACAAGGCATTGCTGATAATGAACATTAAGTTGGATGTAGCTGTATCTGAACTTACCAGTGTCACTGGAATAAATATTATTCGAGCTATTGTAGAGGGAGAGCGTGATCCAAGAAAATTGGCAGCATTGAGGAATAAACGCTGCAAAAACCCTGAAGAGTTTTTTGTGGCCGCTTTGACTGCAAACTATCAACAGACACACTTATTTACGCTTAAACAAGCCTTGGAAACGTATGACTTCCATGGAAACCAATTAGTGGAATGTGACAAGCAGATTCTTGCAGAACTTCGAAAGTGGGATAGCGTAATAGAAGAGCTTTTGCCAGAGAAAAATAAGGATAAAAACAAAACCCACCCGATGTATACGCTCGCCAAAAAACCTGATGACAATGGATTCAATTTCGACATTGAAACTATTTTGTATCACAAAGTGGGTGTCGATCTGACTGCGATTAACTCGTTAGGAGCTTTAAGTATCGCCACAATTATCAGTGAGCTAGGAGGAAGCGAAGGAATAGAATCGTTTAAGACAGAAAAAGACTGGACCTCATGGCTTACGTTATGCCCTGGGAATAATGTTTCCGGGGGCAAAAGTCTCGGGGGGCAAGCTCGGAAAAGCAAAAACCGGATAAAACGCACGTTACTGATGGCAGCGATGTCCTTGTGCAATGCAAAGTGTGCCTTAGGGGCCTATTACAGACGCATGGCAGCTAGAATAAGCAAGGCCAAGGCCTTTAAGGCCGTGGCCCACAAGCTTGCTAGATTGATTTATCGGTTGCTGAAAAAAGGTGAAGCTTACGTGGAAGTTGGTCAAGACCAATATGAAAAAAAATACAGACTTAAACAAGAAAAAAACTTCCTAAAAACTGCCAGAGAGTTAGGCTTCACGGTAGAGAAGCAAGCAGCATAAGAAACGCAAACTGTCTAAATCTGATTAAATATACAAATAGACGTGGGGAGACCTTTTAATCTAGCAAAACCACAGTAAAGGGAATTTTGAGAGAATCAATTGACCGGCACGCACAATAGTGTTAATACCTGCTCTGGAGTTTGGTCGGAAAAGTTGACGATAATACCATTGGGAAGCTTAGCTATCCCGTTTAGAAGAGTGATTCGTAAATCTGGACTTTTCCTCTCTCTTTTTTTTCTATGATTGATGCAAATTACCATTTGTAAGGGAGATTTTTTTGTCGCGGTTTTTTTACAAAACACGCTCAGAATATGCTGTGAAGCCTATTGCATTAGTTACTTAGAAGTGTCGGTGCAGTATGCACCGCTCTCATTTTTGACCGAGACTTTTTCATGAAAAGCCT